>NZ_JBHXCS010000003.1:0-314514 GCF_042725215.1 Corynebacterium sp. NPDC060344
AGTTAGATGTGGCGCACCACATCTAACTGGCCACTCGGCGTCTTATTGTGCGCGAGCGCGGCCGCGGCTAGCGGCGCATGACCTTCTTCGCCAGGAAGTTGCCCACCAGCTGGGCGGCCTGGACGATGAGGATGATGATCAGCGTGGTCACCAGCGTCACGTTCCAGTCGAACGCGCGGTAGCCGTAGACGATGGCGAAGTCGCCGAGTCCGCCGCCGCCGATGTAGCCGGCCATGGCGGACATGTCGACCACCGCGATGAACGCGAAGGTGTAGCCCAGGATCAGCGGGCCGAGCGCTTCGGGGACGATGACGGTGCGGATTATCCGCCACGGGCTCGCCCCCATCGCGCGGGCCGCCTCGATGACGCCCGGGTCGATGGCCATGAGGTTCTGCTCCACCAGGCGCGCGACGGCGAACGACGCCGCGATGACCATGACGAAGATCACCGCCTCGGTGCCGATGGTCTTGCCCACCGCGATTTTCGTCAGCGGGCCGACGGCGGTGACCAGGATGATGAAGGGGATCGGCCGCACGAAGTTCACGGCGATGTTGAGCAGCGTGTACAGCGGCCCCGACGGCAGCACGCCCGACGCGCGGGTCACGTACAGCAGCACGCCCAGCGCCAGGCCGAAGAATCCGCCGATGACCATGGTCACGGCGACCATCCACAGGGTTTCGCCGAAGGCTTCCCACATGCGCGGGCCGAGCTGGCCCCAGTCGGTGTCGCGGGCGAGGATCTCGGTGGTCGCGGACGCCGCGGCGGCGGTCGTGGTTGCGGTCATCGGATTACCTCGCTGTCGGTGAACTCGTTGAGCTTGGCGACGACCCGCTCGGCAGCCGCCGCGGCGTCCTCGCCGCTGAGGCGCAGCGTCAACCGGCCGAAGGACCGGGCCTGCACGTTGGTCACGGACCCGTGCGCCACGGTGGCGTCGAGCCCCTCGGCGCGCGCGATGTCGAGGACGCGGCCCAGGGGGACGTCGTCGTCGACGCGGACGGTGACCAGGGCGGCGGCACCGTCGTCAAGCGAACCGACCGCGGAATCCAGCTCCCGGCCCTCCGGGCGGTCGCGCAGTGCCGTGGCGGCGAAGCGGCGGCCGACCTCGGTGGTCGGGTGGGCGAAGAGATCGTGAACGGTGGCGTGCTCGACGACGCGGCCGTTTTCCATCACCGCGACGTGGTCGGCGATGGCGCGGACCACCGACATCTCGTGGGTGATCAGCACGATGGTCACGCCGAACTTCCGGTTGACCTCGCGCAGCAGCTCGAGGACGTCTGCGGTGGTCTCGGGGTCGAGGGCCGAGGTGGCCTCGTCGGCGAGCAGCAGCGACGGGTTCGTCGCCAGCGCGCGGGCGATGCCGACGCGCTGCTTCTGGCCGCCCGACAGCTGCTCCGGGTAGGAGCCGCCGCGGTCGCCGAGGCCCACGAAGTCGAGCAGCTCGGCGACGCGGGCCTTGCGCTCGGCCTTGCCCATGCCCGCCAGCTCCAGCGGGTAGGCGACGTTGCCGGCCACCGTGCGGGAGGTGAACAGGTTGAACTGCTGGAAGATCATGCCGATGTCCCGGCGGACCTCCCGCAGCTGCTTCTCCTTGAGCCCCGCGATGTCGGTGCCGTCGAGCAGCACCTCGCCGGAGGTGGGCGACTCGAGGCCGTTGATCAGGCGGATCAGCGTCGACTTGCCGGCGCCGGAGTATCCGATGACGCCCAGCACGCCGCCCGGCTCCACGGCGACGGTGACGTCGTCGAGGGCGCGGGTCACGTTCTTGCCGGAGCCGAAGACCTTGGAAACGCCGCGCAGCTCGACGCGGGTGCCGGACTTCGCGGAAGCGGAGCCGGCGGTGGCGTCGAGCTGGGAGGCGGTGCCGGAATTACTCGGCATCGGGGTTCTCGCGGGCGTCCTTCTCGGCGGCGTCGAGGATGGCCTCGAGGTCGGCGACGGGGCGCGTGACCGGGATGGAGGTGCCGCGGGAGTCGCGGGCGACGGCTTCGGTGACCTCGTCGCTGTGCCAGATCTCGGCGAGCTTCTTCAGCTGCTCGTTGTCCTTGTTGGCCTGGGTCGTGGCGAAGACGTTGATGTACGGCTCGGCGGCGGCGTCGTTCGGGTCGTCCTTGAAGATCGCCGAGTTCGGGTCGATGTCGGCGCGATCGAGGAAGGTGTTGTTGATCACGGCCGGGGTGCCCTCGCCGTAGGCGGCGGGGGTCTGGGCGGCGTCGATCGGGGTGACGGAGACGCGGGAGTTCTCGGCGTCGATGTCCAGCGGGGTCGGGTTGGCGGAGTCGCCCTTCAGGGCGATGAGGCCGGCCTTCTCCAGCACGCTCAGGGCGCGGCCCTGGTTGGTGGAGTCGTTGGGGATGACCACCTCGGTGCCGTCGGCGATGTCCTCGACCTTGTCGCCGCCCTGCCAGTACAGGCCCAGCGGGACGATCTCGGTCGACGCGATCGGGGTGAGGTCGGAGTCGGCGCCGACGTTGTACTGGGCCAGGTACTTGATGTGCTGGAACAGGTTGACGTCGAGCTCGCCCTCGTCGAGGGCGGTGTTCACCGGCGGGTACTCGGTGAAGGGCACGATCTCCATATCGATGCCGGCTTCGTCGGCCTTCTCCTCGAAGACCTTCCAGGCCTCCTTCTCGAAGTCGGTCGTGCCGATACGGATGGTGTCGCCTTCGGCGAGCGGCTCGGCGGGCTCGTCGTTGCCGCAGGCCACCAGGCCGGTGGCCGCGAAGGCCAGGGCGACGGCGCCGGCTGCGAATCGTCGCAATGCCATGTGCTTCTCCTTGCAGTGGGGGCCCGTCGCGCGGTTCGCGAATAGACCAAGCTGTCTTGTTGTGGGATCAGCGTAGCACCCTGGGCGGATCGAGTGGAAAGTGGCGTTCATCGGGCCGGCTCCGGGAAGGCTCGCCGGCGGTGTGCTTTCTGCTTTGCGACGGCCGCCCAGCGGCCGATAGAATCCCTTCGACCTGGCATGTTCGAATGAGTGTTCGCGTTTATCCGCGCCCGGGTCTACCGTGTGGGCCATGAGCGTGTGGAGGGGTTCCGCGGGAGGCATCGGCGAAGGCGCCGATGCTGGCGTCGGTGCTGGTGCCGGCAATGGCGACGGCGCAGACGCCGGTGCCGCCGGGTCGCGCCGTGACGGCCCCCTGAGCTGGTCGCGCATCGAGCGGATCCTGTCGGGCAAGTCGGTGGGGAAGCTCACGCCGGGCTACGGCATGAACGGGCAGCGGAGGTCGGGGGCGAGTGATGGTCGGGGAGCTGGTGGTGGAGCTGCGGATGGGGAAGCGAATGCCCGGTCGAATGCGGTGGCGGGCGCCGGTGGCGTCGATCTGCACTGCCGCTCCAGCTATTCCTTCCTGCACGGTGCGTCCGATCCGGCGGATCTGGTGGACGATGCCGTGCGGCTGGGCCTGACGGCGCTGGGCATCGCCGACCGCGACGGGCTCTACGGCGTCGCGCGGTTCGCCGAGTCCGCGGCGGAGGCCGGGCTGGACACGATCATCGGGGCGGAGCTGTCCCTGCCGCAGGCGCCGCTGACCGTGCTGGCCCGCGGGCCGGAGGGTTACCGGCGGCTCAGCCACGCCATCAACGACGCGCTGATGTCCGGCGGGGAGAAGGGCGTCGCGCGGTATCCGGGGCTGGAGGAGCTGGCGCGGGCCGCCGGCGGGCAGTGGCAGGTGCTGGCCGACGTCGCCTGGCTGCCGCATCTCGCGGATCTGGTGGGGGCGTTCGGTGCGGAGCATGTGGCGGTGGATCATCACGCGGACCTGACCCCGGCGGCCGCCGATGCCCAGCGCGACCTGGCCGCGGCGGCCGCCGAGCATGGACTGCGGCAGGTGGCGGGCGCGGCGGCGACGGCGGCGACGCCGTCGGATGCGCGGGTGGCCGGGGCGAAGCATGCGCTGGCGCAGCGCGAGTCGCTCGACGACCACGAACCGAAGCTCCCGCCGACCGGTGGCTCGTGGCTGCGCTCCGGCGCGGAACTGGAGGCCATGTTCGGCCACCTGCCCGGTGTTCTGGAGGCCACGGCGCAGGTGGCGGCGGAGTGCGCGTTCACCCTCGACCTCATCGCGCCGAATCTGCCGGCGTGGGACGTGCCGGAGGGCCACGACGAATCCTCGTGGCTGGCCCACATCGCCCGGGAGGGCGCGCTGCGGCGCTATGGTCCGGCCGCCGGGTTGGGTGAAGGTTTGTGTGAAGAAGTGGGCGAAGAGATGGGCGGAGCCCCCGGCGGGGGCGGTGCACCGGACGTCGTCAAGCAAGCTTGGAGCCAGCTGGAACGGGAACTGGCCGTGATCGATGAACTGGGGTTTCCGGGGTATTTCCTCATCGTCCACGACATCTGCGAGTTCTGCCGGCGCGAGAACATCCTGGCGCAGGGGCGCGGCTCGGCGGCGAATTCGGTGGTGTGCTTTGCGCTGGGCATCACCAACGTCGACCCGATTTCGGCGGGGCTGCTGTTCGAGCGGTTCCTGTCGCCCGAGCGCGACGGCCCGCCCGACATCGACCTGGACATCGAATCCGGGCGGCGCGAAGAGGTCATCCAATACGTCTACGGCCGCTACGGCCGCGACAACGCCGCCCAGGTGGCCAACGTGATCACCTACCGGCGCCGCGGTGCGCTGCGCGACGCCGCCCGCGCGCTGGGGCACGCGCCCGGCGTCATCGACGCATGGGTGAACAAGACCGCCGAACCGCCGGGCCAAGTCGCCGAACTGGCCGAAGGGCTGCGCGGGCAACCCCGCCACCTGGGCATCCACTCCGGCGGCATGGTCATCTGCGACCGGCCCATCGCCGACGTCGTGCCCGTGGAATGGGCGCGGATGGACAACCGGTCGGTGGTGCAGTGGGACAAGGACGACTGCGCGGCGGCCGGGCTGGTGAAGTTCGACCTGCTGGGGCTGGGCATGCTCGAGGCGATCCACCACTGCATCGACCTCGTGGCCGAACACCACGGCCGGACCGTGCGGCTGTGGGAGATCGACGTGGCGGAAAAGGCGGTCTACGACATGCTCTCGCGCGCCGACGCCGTCGGGGTGTTCCAGGTGGAGTCGCGCGCGCAGCTGGCCACGCTGCCGAGGCTGCGGCCGCGGGAGTTCTTCGACCTCGTCGTCGAGGTGGCGCTGATCCGCCCCGGCCCCATCCAGGGCGGCAGCGTGCACCCGTACATCCGCCGGCGCAACGGGCTGGAGAAGGTGACGTACGACCATCCGGTGCTGGAGAAGTCGCTGGGCAAGACGCTGGGCATCCCGCTGTTCCAGGAGCAGCTGATGCAGGTCGCCGTCGACGCCGCCGGCTTTTCCGGGGCGGAGGCCGACTCGCTGCGCCGGGCGATGGGCGCCAAACGCTCGGTGGAGAGGATGGAGGCGCTGCGCACCCGATTCCTCGACGGCCTGCGCGAGACCAACGGCATCGTCGGCGAGGTCGCGGACCGGTTGTGGGACAAGATCGTGGCGTTCGCGGCCTACGGCTTCCCGGAATCGCATGCGCAGTCGTTCGCGTCGCTGGTGTATTTCTCGGCGTGGTTCAAGCACCACTACCCGGCGGAGTTCTGCGTCGCGCTGCTGCGGGCGCAGCCGATGGGCTTCTATTCGCCGCAGTCGCTGGTCGCCGACGCCCGCCGCCACGGGGTCGGCTGCGACGGCCCGGACGTCAACGTCTCCGGCGTGGAGCCCGACTGCCCGGGCGGCCGGATCCGGCTGGGGCTGGGGTCGGTGGCGGGGCTTGGCGACGCCGCCGCGCAGCGCATCGTCTCCGCACGCGGCGGCGCCGGGGAAGCCTCCGGCGCTTTCCGCACCGGCCCCTTTGCCGACGTCGCCGATTTGGCGCGCCGGGCGTCGCTGACCGTCGCCCACGTCGAGGCCCTGGCCAGGGCGGGGGCGCTGGAATGTCTGGGCATGGATCGTCGTCAAGCATTGTGGGCGGCCGGCATCGCCGCCACGGAACACGAGGGCATGCTGCCCGGGCTGACGGTGGCCTCCGCGCCGGCGCTGCCCGGCATGACCGAATTCGAGCTGGCCGCGGCGGACCTGGCGGGCACCGGCGTCACCCCGGAGGAGTACCCCGTGGCGCGGCTGCGCGGGGAGCTCGACGCGCTCGGCGTGGTCCCGGCGGCGGGGCTCGGGGCGGTGGAGGACTCGTCGCGGGTGCTGGTGGCGGGGATCGTCACCCACCGGCAGCGGCCGGGCACCGCCGGCGGGGTGGTGTTTTTGGGGATGGAGGACGAAACCGGGCTGATGAACGTCCTGTGCACCCCGGGGCTGTGGAACCGGTTCCGCACCATCGCCACCACCGAACGGGCGCTGGTGGTGCGCGGCATCGCCCAAAACGCCTCCGGGGCGGTGACCATCGTCGCCGACAAGCTCACCCCGCTGCGCGACGCCGTCGCCGCGCCCGTCGTCGCCGGGCGCAGCCGGGACTTCCGGTGACGCGGGCGCCCCGGGCGCCACGGGCGCAATCCAGGGGCGCAGCGCCGCCGCCTCCGGGGGCTTTCCTATGATCGGCGGGTATGCGGCACACCTACGGCTCCTCACTCGCGCCCGACGGCAGCGCGATCGCGTACGTCGTGCGCGAACGCGGCTACCCGAAGGCCGTGCAGGTGGCGCTGACCGACGACGGCCTCGGCGACGAGCGGACGGTGAAACTGCCCGTCGACGGCCCCGTCACCCGCGTGCTGCATTCGCCCGATGCCCGCTGGATCGCCTGCGAGGTCTCTCCGCTGGGCACCGAGCGCCTGGAGACGTGGCTGGTGTCCACCGACCCCGCCGTGCCCGGGGCCAAGCGCCTGCAGCTGTCCGGCGACGCGAAGACGACGCTGGTGGAATGGGACCGCGACAAGCTGGCCATGGACGCCGTCGCCGCCGACGGCATCACCGAGGGCCGCCTGGTCGACCCCGTCACCGGCGACTACACGGTGCTCGACCGGCGCACCGACTCGCTGCTGGTCTCCGCCGAGGCCGGCCATGCGCTCATGCGCGTCGGCCCCCGCGGCAGCCGCGAGCTGCTGCTGGTCAAGCCCGACGGCACGTGGCTGCCGCTGCTGCGCCCCGAACCCGGCGCGATGACCGACGCCGGCACGATCCTGCGCGAGGAGACCACCGCCGCCGACGGCCGCGTGACCGTCATCGTGTGCTCCGACCATTCCTCCGACCGCCGCCGCGTGCTGCGGGTGGCCGTCGACGGCCGGGAGGTCACCGCCGAGGAGATGGTGGGCAACGCGGATTCGGACGTCGACGAGTTCGTCATCAGCGAGGACCTGTCCACCGCCGCCGTCCTGTGGAACACCTCCGGCGTTTCCCTGCTGGATCTGCTGACCCTCGGCGAGGACCAGAAGGTGCTGGTCCGCCGGTCGGTTGAGCTTCCCGGCATGGTCGCCTCGGATTTGTCCATCACCGATGACGGCGAGCTGCTGTCGCTGACGGTGGAGGGCCCGAATCTGCCGCCGACGGTGGAGATCATGCGCACCAGGACCGGCAAGATCGAGCCGATTAACGTCGACCGCACGCGCCGCATCGCCGAGCGCGCGCAGGAGAACTACATCCCGGAGCTGGTCCACTTCACCGCCCGCGACGGCCTGGAGTTGTCGGGCTGGCTCTACCACGGCGAAGGCGACGACGCCGCGGGCCCGCAGCCGGTGTACATCCACCTCCACGGTGGCCCGGAGCTGCAGTCGCGGCCGGTCAACCACGATATTTTGACCACGCTGGTCGACTCCGGCGTCACCGTCTTCACCCCGAACATCCGTGGTTCGTCGGGTGCGGGCCGGCCGTTCCTCCACGCCGACGACCGCTACGGGCGCTTCGCCGCCATCGACGACGTCGCCGACACCGCCCGCTTCCTCGTCGACACCGGCATCGGCGACCCGGACCGGCTGGCGCTGGGCGGCCGCAGCTACGGCGGTTTCCTGTCGCTGCTCGTCGCCGCGCGCTACCCGGAGCTGTTCAGCGCCGTCGTCGACGCCTGCGGCATGACCAGTTTCGAGTCCTACTACGGCTCCACGGAGCCGTGGCTGGCGTCGGCGGCGTACCCGAAATACGGCTACCCGTACCACGACGCCGAGCTGCTGCGGCAGGTCTCGCCGCTGAACCAGGCCGGGAACATCACCGCCCCGGTGCTGTTCATCCACGGCGAGTGGGACACCAACGTCCCGGAGCGCGAGTCGCTGCAGATGCGCGACGCCCTCGGCGCCCGCGGCGTGCCCACCGAGTACCTGCAGGTTCCCGGCGAGGGCCACAAGTACGCCAAGCCGAAGAGCCGCCGCCTCATCGCCGCGGCGCTGCTCGACTTCCTCGGCCGTCATGGGCTGGTGACCACGCCGAACCTGTCGCTCCTCGATGCCCGCATCGCCGAGATGAAGGCCGGTGCCCCGGGCGTCGACGATTAGCCGGGGCCGGCTCGCCTTGCCCCACCCCACCCGCCCACTCGCTAACCCACCTCGAATGTCTTAACCCACCCGTTAAAACGGGCCATTTTCGCCATTCGAGGTGGGTTTACCGGGGAGGGGTCGGTGGCGGGCCCAATTGAGTCTAGGCCGCGAGCGCCAACGCCGAATTGGACCTGGCTGGCTTTTGGCACCCGCCCCGCGGCGTACCCTTTCCCACCGTGACCGCTTCTCCCGAATCCGCCAATACGACCAGCACTGCCAGCACCACCAGCACCGATCCCACGAGCACGGCCCCCTTTTGCCACGTGCTCTTCGCCAGCCCGCAGATCCCGCCGAACACGGGCAACGCGATCCGCATGTGCGCGGGCACGGGCGCGGCGCTGCATCTGGCGGAGCCGCTGGGCTTCAACTTCGACGAGAAGCACGTCCGCCGCGCGGGCCTGGACTACCACGATCTCGCGGAGGTCCACGTCCATCCCTCGCTCGACGCGGCGCTCACGGCGCTGGTGGGCCCGGCTTCTCGGATGCTTGACGACGGCCACGGGGACGGCGGCGTCGCAAAGCAGCCCGGGGAAATGGAAGGTGCGCGGCGCGTGTTCGCGTTCACGGCGCACGGGGAGAAGTGGCACACCGACGTCGACTACCGGCCCGGGGACGTGCTGCTGTTCGGGCCGGAGCCGACGGGATTGCCGGAGGAGGCGCTGGCGGACCCGCGGGTGACGGAGCAGATCCGCATCCCCATGATCCCGGGGCGGCGGAGCATGAACCTGTCCAACGCGGCCGCCGTGGCGGCGTACGAGGTGTGGCGGCAGATGGGTTTCCCGGAAGGGAAGTAAAGGCGGGGCCCGGGAGGGAAGTGACGGTTTTCCGGATCGGCTTTGCCATACTGGGAGCCATGACGGCGACGAAGCTTGACGGCAAACTGTATCGCGACGAGATTTTCCAGGATCTCGCCGCCCGGGTGACGAAACTGAAGGAAGCCGGCGTGACGCCGGGCCTGGCCACCGTGCTGGTCGGCGACGACCCGGGCAGCCACTCCTACGTGAAGATGAAGCACCGCGACTGCGAGCAGATCGGCGTCTCCTCGATCCGCCGCGACCTGCCGGCGGAGACGTCGCAGGAGGAGCTCGAGGCGGTCATCGCCGAGCTCAACGCCGACGACGCCTGCACGGGCTACATCGTGCAGCTGCCGCTGCCGAAGCACATCGACGAAAACCGCATCCTGGGCCTCATCGACCCCGACAAGGACGCCGATGGCCTGCACCCGGTGAACCTGGGCAAGCTGGTGCTCAATGAGCCGGCGCCGCTGCCGTGCACGCCGAATGGGTCGATCCACCTGCTGCGCCGCTTCGGCGTGGAGCTGGCCGGCGCGAAGGTGTGCGTCATCGGCCGCGGCGTGACGGTGGGCCGGCCGATCGGCCTGATGCTCACGCGCCGCAGCGAGAATTCCACGGTCACGCTGTGCCACACGGGCACGAAGGATCTGGCGGCGGAGACGAAGCAGGCGGACATCATCATCGCGGCGGCGGGCAAGCCGCACATGCTCACGGCGGACATGGTCAAGCCGGGTGCGGCGGTGCTCGACGTGGGAGTGTCCCGCCTCGACGGCAAGCTCGCGGGCGACGTGCACCCCGATGTCTGGGACGTCGCCGGGGCGGTCTCTCCGAACCCGGGCGGCGTCGGCCCGCTCACGCGCGCCTTCCTGGTGCGAAACGTCGTCGAACGCGCCGAGCGCCTGGCGGGTCTGTAGGGGGTTTGGCTTGACGACGCCGCCCCGCAACCGCCCACCCCGTCGCCCCGAAGGCGGCGCGGTGCGGTTCGGCGCGCGCGAAATCGCCAGGAGGGCCGACCGGGGTGATCTGCCGGATCCGATGGTCAACCCGCATTCGCCGGATGAGCCGGCGCCGGGGGAGAAGTGGCCGGATCGCATCCGGTGGCTGCTGTACGGGCTGCTGTTCTTCGGCCTGGGCGCGGCGGTGGTGTTCCTCGGTTTGGAGCGGTGGCGGCGGGCGACGTTCATGCTCGGCGTGACCATGATGTACCTGGGCGTGATCCGGCAGTACCTGCCCGATTCGCTGCTGGGCGTGTTCAGCGTCCGGTCGAAGAAGTTCGACCTGTGGTTCTGCCTTCTCGTCGGCGGCGCCATGGTGTTCCTGGCCAGTTCCGTCGACGCGCTGGGGAGCTGACGTGGCCGCCGGGCGGGTGCCGCTGATCGCGTACACGTGGCTGGCGTGCGTGCTGGTGCCGGTGGCCGTCTTCGTCATTTCCTCGGGCGCGCCCATCGACGACACGGCCGTCATGATGGTGATGTACATGTGGCTGCCGTCGTTCGTGCTGGGCAACGGCATGCTGGCGGTCTACCTGGGGCAGGTCCCGCCGCGCGTCGTGCGGCCGCTGCGCTGCCTGCTGATGTGGGTGTTCGTCCTCATCTTCCACGCGACGTTCATCCTCGGCGCCGTCATGCGCATCGAACGCGAGATCGCGGGGCTCGCGGCGAAGGCCGCGTTCCTGGCCACCGTCGTCGCCTACGCCGCCTCCATGCTGGTGGTGGTGCGGGCGATCAGGGCGGGCCAGGCGTCGTAAAGCGGGCGGGACCTAGACGTCGGCGGACAGGAAGCCGCGGACGATGCCGTCGACGCGCTCGAACTCGGTGAGGAAGCCGTCGTGGCCCGTCGCCGACTCGATCTTCTCCAGCCCCATGCAATTGCCCAGGTTGCGGGCCAAATGCTCCTGCTGGTGGAAGGGGTAGAGGATGTCGGTGTCGACGCCCGCGACGAGCGTGGGCACCGTCGAGGCGGCCAGCGCGTCGTTCATGCCGCCGCGGCCGCGGCCGATGTCATGGCGGTTGAGGGTGTCCGTCAGCGTCACGTAGGAGCCGGCGTCGAAGCGGGCGGCGAGCTTGTCGGCCTGGTGGTCGAGGTAGCTCTCCACCTGGAAGCGATCGCCGGTGCGCATCGGGCCCAGCGGATCCTCGCCAGGCTGGGCGGCGGTGCCGAAACGATCGTCCATCTCCAGCTCGCCGCGGTAGGTCAGGTGCGCCACCCGGCGGGCGAAGCCCAGGCCCTTGACCGGCATGTCGCCGGTGCCGTGGTAGTCGCCGCCGTGCCAGGCGGGGTCGTTTTCGATGAACTGGATCTGCGCCGACTGGATGCCGATCTGCCACGCGCTGGCGCGGGCGCCGACGCACAGGACCAGCGCCCGGCCGACCTCGTCCGGATGCATGAGCGACCACTCCAGCGTGCGCGCGCCGCCCAGCGAACCGCCGAGCACCGCGACCACCGAATCGATGCCGATCGCGCGCAGGGCCATGCGCTCGACGGTGACCGTGTCGCGCACCGAGATCGCCGGGAACCGCGAGCCCCACTGGCCGCCGTCCGGGTGCGGCGACGACGGGCCCGTCGTGCCGCGGCAACCGCCGATGACGTTGGTGCAGATGATGAAGTACCGGTCGGTGTCCAGTGCCCGGCCCGAGCCGATCATGCCGTTCCACCAGCCCGCCGTCGGATGCTCCTCGTCGCACGGGCCCGACGCGTGGGCGTCGCCCGTCAGCGCATGCTGCAGCAGGATGACGTTCGACGCGTCGTCGTTGAGGCGCCCCCACCGCTCGTAGGCGACGGTGACGTCCCCGATCGTGGCGCCGGCTTCCGTGGTGACGTCGCCGATCTGGACGTACCCGGGCTGGCCTTCGGGCGGGAGAGTGGTGTTCATCAGGTTAAAGACTACTCGGTCTACCGGGGCCGGGGGAACCTCGGCCCGGAGCTCACCGTCCCCGCGGGGTGCCCGCCGCGTAGTCGGCTTCGGCGGCAAGCCGGGCCAATTGGCGGTCGATGAGGGCGCGCCCGCGCTGCGCCGGCATGCGGCCGGGCTCGGTGAGGCGGGCGACCGCGATGCCGTCGAGCATGGCCAGCAGCAGCGCCGCCTCCTCCGCATCGCCGACGGCGGCGGCGAGGTTGTCCTCCACCTGCTGCCACGCATCGCGGTAACCCGGGGCGGCGGGCCCGCCCGTGGCGGCGATGCCGGCGAACGCCAGCCACGCGGCGGTGGCCTCGCGGGTCCGGGCGGAGTCGTCGGCGCAGCCGGCCAACAGGTGGCAGGCCGCCCGGAACCTCTCGGCGGGGGAGTCGATGCCGGCGACGGTGGCCTCGAGCGCCGCCCGGAACAATTCGGCCGTGTGGCCGTAGGCGGCGGCGATGAGGTCGTCGCGGGTGCGGAAGTGGTGCTGCACCGCGCCGGGCGACAGCCCCGCTTCGGCGGCGACCTTGCGCACGGTGGCGAATTCGGGGCCGCGGGTGGCCAACAGGGACGTGACCGCGCCGAGGATGAGCTCTCGTGTCGCGGCGGAATCCCTGGTCATACCACCACCGTAGGTCGTGGCCGCGAAAAAATACAATCGTATTGACGGCCGGGTGAATCGCTTGCATAATGGTGCAAAACCATACGAGCGTATTGGAGAAGGGCCATGACCGACATCTCGCGAACCAACCCCGCCAATCCCGTCAGCACTGACCATGCAGCCAGCGCCGCCGGGGCAGCCGAGTCCCGCCGACTCTCCGATTCCGAGCGGGCCACCGCGCTCGACGCCCTGGGCACCCACCTGTCCGAGGGCCGCATTGACGTCGGCGAGTTCGACGATCGGTCGGCCATCGTCGCCGGCGCCGTGCGGGAATCCGATCTGCTCCCGGCCTTCGACGGCCTCGGCGGGCTGCCCGCGAAGCTGGCGCCGAAGGAGGAGCCGGACGCCGAGCTGGAGCGGATCCGCACCCGCGGACGCCTGGCGGAGAACATCGACTGGATCGGCGTCGCGCTGGCCATCGGCCTCGGCGCGCTGTTCATGGCCACCGGCTGGGCGCCGCCCGGGTTCGCGCTGCTGGCCATCGCCGTGTGCTCGATCGGCGGCCGCATCGTCCTCGACTTCGACGAGGACACCGAGTACGAGGCCCTGAAGAAGGCCGACCGCCGCAAGCGCCTCGACCGCATCGAGGGCGCCCGCGATCCGGAGGCCGGTGTTTAATCGGGGTCATGCCCGCAACGCCCACCCCGGATCCGCTGGGCCGGTTCGCCCCACCGGTCGCGACGTGGTTCCGCGACGTCTTCGCCGAACCGACGAACGTCCAGGTCGGCGCGTGGAGCTCCATCTCCCGGGGCGACAATGCCCTCGTCGTGGCGCCGACCGGCTCCGGAAAGACGCTGGCGGCGTTCCTGTGGGCCATTAACTCCCTGGTCGCGGGCACTGAAACACCCGCTCCTGACCCCGCCACTCCCGACGCCTCTGCCGACCCCGGCACCCCGCCCCGCGGCGTCCGGGTCCTCTACATCTCGCCGCTCAAGGCGCTCGGCGTCGACGTCGAGAACAATCTGCGGGCGCCGCTGACGGGCATCAATCGCGTGGCGGCGCGGTTGGGCCGCGAACCCGCGGAAGTCTCCGTCGCGGTCCGGTCGGGCGATACGCCGCCGTCGGAGCGGTCGCGGCAGGTCCGCAATCCACCGGACATCCTCATCACGACCCCGGAGTCGCTGTACCTGTTGCTGACGTCGAAGGCGCGCGCGATCCTGCGCACGGTCGACACCGTCATAGTCGACGAGATCCACGCCATTGCCGACACCAAGCGGGGCGTGCACCTGGCGCTGAGCCTCGAGCGCCTGGAGCGGCTGACCGGCCGCGGCGTCCAGCGCATCGGGCTGTCGGCGACGGTGCGCCCGTTGTCCACCGTCGCGCGCTTCCTCGGCGGCAAACGCCCCGTCGAGATCATCGACCCGCCGTCGAGCAAGGAATGGGAGCTCCGGGTCCGCGTGCCCGTCGAGGACATGGGCGACCTGCAGGACCAGCCCGTCCCGGTTCGCGATTCGCTTGTCGACGGCCCACCGCTCGCGCCCCTCCACCCCCTTGCCCCACTCAGCCCCCTCGACCCCTTGGCCCCGCAGGACCCCGCCGACCCCCTCCAGCCGCCGGGCGCCGCGGAATCGGCGCTGCCGACGCAGGGCTCGATCTGGCCGTACATCGAGGAGCAGGTCTACGACGAGATCGCGGGCCACCGCTCGACCCTCGTCTTCGTCAATTCCCGCCGCACGGCCGAGCGCCTGACCAGCAGGCTCAACGAGATCCACGCGCTGCGCCACGATCCGGAGTCGCTGTCGCCGGAGCTGCGGCGCCCGCCGGCGCAGATCATGAAGGCCACGGACACGGCCGGCACCGCCCCGGCCGCCTTCGCCCGCGCCCACCACGGCTCGGTGTCCAAGGACGAGCGCGCCGGCATCGAGTCGATGCTCAAGGAGGGCACGCTGCGCGCTGTCGTGTCCACCAGCTCCCTGGAATTGGGCATCGACATGGGCGCGGTGGAGAAGGTCATCCAGGTCGAGTCCCCGCCGTCGGTGGCCTCGGGCCTGCAGCGGGTGGGCCGCGCCGGGCACGTCGTCGGCGCGGTGTCCAGGGGCACGTTTTACCCGAAGCACCGGGCGGATCTGCTGCAGACGGCGGTGGTCGTCGACCGGATGCGGCAGGGGCGCATCGAGGAGCTCCACGTGCCGGTCAACGCCCTCGACGTGCTGGCCCAGCACACGGTCGCGGCGGTGGCGGTGGAGGACCTGGGCGCCGACGATTGGTTCGCCACGGTCACCGCCTCGCATCCGTATCGGGAGCTGTCGCGGGAGCTTTTCGACGCCGTCATCGACCTCGTCTCCGGCGTCTACCCGTCGACCGATTTCGCCGAGCTTCGCCCGCGCGTGGTCTACGACCGCATCACGGGCGTGCTGTCGGCGCGGCCGGGCGCCCAGCGCACGGCGGTCATCAACGGCGGCACGATCCCGGACCGCGGCATGTTCGGGGTCTTCCTGGCCGGTGGTGGCGACGGGGTGCCGCGCCGCGTTGGCGAGCTCGACGAGGAGATGGTCTACGAGTCCCGCGTCGGCGACGTCTTCACCCTCGGGGCGTCGAGTTGGCGGATCGAGAAGATCGACCGCGACCGCGTGCTGGTCACGCCGGCTCCGGGCCACACCGGGCGGCTTCCCTTCTGGAACGGCGATCAGCCCGGGCGCCCCGCCGAGCTGGGCCGGGCGCTGGGTGCTTTCCGACGTCTCGCCGCAGCCGATGCCGCCGCCCTCGCCGACCTCGGCCTGGACGAGTGGGCCCGGGACAATCTGGTGGCGTACCTGCAGGACCAGGCGGAGGCCACCGGCGTCATCCCGGACGAGAAGACGCTGGTCCTGGAGCGTTTCCGCGATGAGCTCGGCGACTGGCGCGTGGTGCTGCACAGCCCCTATGGCCGCGGGGTCAATGCGGCGTGGGCGCTGGCGGTCGGCGCGAAGTTCTCCGAGGCCACGGGCATGGACGCCCAGCCAGTGGCCTCCGACGACGGCATCGTGCTGCGCGTGCCGGATTCGGCGGCCGAACCGTCGTCGGATCTGTTCCTCATCGATCCCGGCGAGATCGAGGCGATCGTGGCCGAGCAGGTGGGCAACTCCGCCCTGTTCGCCGCCCGGTTCCGGGAATGCGCCGCCCGCGCGCTGTTGTTGCCCAGCCGCAATCCCGGCAAGCGGGCGCCGCTGTGGCAGCAGCGGCAGCGTTCGGCGCAGTTGTTGGACGTCGCCCGGCAGTACCCGACGTTCCCCATCGTCCTGGAGACGGTCCGCGAATGCCTGCAGGACGTCTACGACCTGCCGGCGCTGGTGGAATTGTGCAGTCACCTGCACGAGCGCACCGTCCGCGTCGCCGAGGTGACCACCGAGACCGCCAGCCCCTTCGCCTCGTCGATCCTGTTCACCTACACCGGCGCCTTCATGTACGAGGGCGACAGCCCGCTGGCGGAAAAGCGGGCGGCCGCACTGGCGCTGGATGCCGCGCTGCTCACCCAGCTCCTCGGCGGGGTCGAGCTGCGCGACCTGCTCGATCCGGAGATTATTGCCGAGGTCGACGGGGATCTGCGGCGGAGGTCGGAGCGTCGCAAAGCAACCACGGCCGAGCAGCTCATCGACGCCCTGCGGGTCCTCGGGCCCGTGCCCCTGGACGAGGTCGGCCTGATTTCCCGGGTCACCGCCGAGGAGGCGGAGAGGGAGCTGGGCCGCCGCATCATGCGGGTGCGCATCGGCGGCGTCGGGCACCTCGCGCAAGCGCAGGATGCCGCTTTGCTTCGCGACGGCCTCGGCGTGCCCGTGCCTCCCGGCATCCCGGCCCATCCCGCGGTCATCCCCGATGCGCTCGAGCAGCTGGTGTCCCGGTGGGCGCGGACGAGGGGGCCGTTCACCCGCGGCGACGTCGGGGCCGCGTTCGGGGTGGCGGCGAGCGTGGCGCATGGGGTCGTCGGCACGCTCGTCGGCGCGAAAACCCTGGTGGAGGGGCGATATCGGCAGGGTGTCGACGAGCCGGAGTTCCTCGCGCCGGAGGTGCTGAAGACCATCCGGACGCGGTCGCTCGCCGCCGCCCGCGCCCAGACCGAGCCGGTCAGCCCGTCGACCTTCGGGCGTTTCCTGCCGCAGTGGCAGCAGGTCGCGCCGGTGCTGCCGGCGGGGAGGTCGCCGGAGCTGCGCGGCGCCGACGGGGTGTTCGCGGTCGTCGAGCAGCTGGCGGGCGTGCGGCTGCCCGCCTCGGCGTGGGAGACGCTGGTGCTGCCGCAGCGGGTGCGCGGGTATCAGCCGCGCGACCTCGATGAACTCACCGCCAACGGCGAGGTCCTCGTGGTGGGCGCGGGCAACGCCGGTGCCGCCGACCCGTGGGTGATGCTGCTGCCGGCCGACTACGCGGCGCAGCTGGTCGAAATTCCCGATGCGCCCGGTCCCGATGCCGATCCCCAGTCCGGCCTCGGCGACCTCCACCGGCGGATTCTGGGCGTGCTCGCCGACGGTGGTGGCGGCGGCTTCCTCTTCAGCCTCATCGCCCAGCAGATCGGGGCGGGGGACGGGGCCGCCGCAGAAACCGCCACCGAGATCCGCGAGGCACTGTGGACGCTTTTCGAGCTCGGCCTGGTCAGCCCCGATGGCTTCGCGCCGCTGCGGGCCCGGTTGAGCAGGGGCGGCGGAGGTCGCACGGCGCATCGGGCGCGCAGGGCCCCGGCCCGCGGCCGGCTGCGCATGGGCCGCACCAGTTTCGCCCAGGCCCAGCATGCGATGGCCCCGGTGGACATGGTGGGCCGCTGGTCGCTGACCGTCGCCGCCGACACGGAGGCCACGGCGCGTTCGGTCGCCCATGGCGAGGCGTGGCTGGACCGTTATGGCGTGGTCACCCGCGGCAGCGTGGTCGCCGAGGCGACGGTCGGCGGGTTCGCGCTGGCCTACGGGGTGCTGTCCCGTTTCGAGGAAGCCGGCAAGGCCATGCGCGGCATGGTCATCGACGGTCTCGGGGCGGCGCAGTTCTCCACGCCGGCCGTCATCGATCGACTGCGCGGCCTGGCCGATTCGCCCGACGTCGAGGGTTGGCCCTCGGGCACCGCCGCCCCGGAGGTCCACGTCCTGTCGGCCGTCGACCCCGCCAACCCCTACGGCGCCGCGTTGCCCTGGCCGGAGCGGGGGCCGACCAGGTCGGCGGGTGGTCTGGTGGTGCTTGTCGACGGCCTGCTCGCCGCCCACCTCACCCGCGGCGGGCGCACGCTGAGCCTGTTCGACCCGCCGCCCGGTCTCGGCCACGCGGACGTGCTGCCGCTGGTCGTCAGCGGTCTGGAGGAGGCGATCGGGCGCAATCTGGTCTCGCGCATCGTCGTGGAGAAAGTTGTTGCAGGAAAGAGCGGCACAGGAAAAGCGAGCGGCGAGGCGGTCATCGGCTCCGAATGGGCGGGGCTGCTGCGCGACGCCGGTGCGCGGATCACCCCGAAGGGCGTGCGCATCGGCGCCGCCGGCGCGGGATCGGCGGGTGGCCATGCCCGAGGGTGATTCCGTCTACCGGCTGGCGCACCGGATGCAATTCCTGGTCGGCCGCGAGGTCCAGTCCACGAGCATCCGCGTGCCCGCCTTCGCCGTCGCCTCGTTCGATGGGTTGGCGGCGGAGAGGGTGTGGCCCGTCGGCAAGCATCTGTTCATGCGCTTCGGGGACGACGTGCTGCAGACCCACCTGCGCATGGAGGGGACGTGGTCCGTGCACCGGCTGGGCACGCGGTGGCGCAAGCCGGCGCACACCGCCCGGGTGGTGCTCGCCGTCGATGGGGCGCCGGAGGCCACGCCGATCGAGGTCGTCGGCCATGAGCTCGGCCTGGTGCGGGTGTTCCCCATCGCCGAATACGCCGACCGCGTGGCGTATCTCGGCCCCGACGTGCTGGGGGAGCAGTGGCTCACCGGCGGGCGCGAGGAGGCGCGGCGACGGCTGCTGCGCGAGCCCGGCGTGGCCGTGGGCGTGGCGCTGCTGGATCAGCGGAATCTGGCGGGCGTCGGCAACGAGTACCGCGCCGAGGTCTGCTTCCTGTGCGGCGTCCACCCCGCGACCCCGGTCGGCGATGTCGACGTCGACCGCATCCTCGACGTCACGCGGCGGGTGATGTGGGCCAACCGGATGTCGCCGATGCGCGTGATCACCGGGATCAACCGGCCCGGCCAGACCAGCTACGTATTCGGCCGCAATCACCGGCCCTGCCGCCGCTGCGGCACGGAGATCCGCAAGGAGACGTTGGCGGGGGAGAACCAGCGCGACGCCGAGCGCATCATCTGGTGGTGCCCGACATGCCAATCCCCGCCCGCCCGCGGCGCGGGCTGAGACGGGGACGGGGGCGGGGGAGGGGGCGCGGGGCGTCGTCAAGCAAACTGCCCGCACGCCACCGGCGGGGACCTACTTGCCGATGGCCGCGAACGCGCCCTCGAGATCGGCGATGATGTCGTCGACGTTCTCGATGCCCACCGCCAGGCGCACCGTCGCCTGCGAAATGCCGGCGCGGGCCAGGCCGTGCTCGTCGGACTGCGAGTGGGTCGTCGTCGCCGGGTGGACCACCAGGGAACGGACGTCGCCGATGTTGGCCACGTTGGAGTGCAGCTTCAGGGCGTCGATGAAGGTCCACGCCTCGTCCTTGCCCGCGTCGGCGAGGTCGAAGGACAGCACGCCGCCGGCGCCGGCCAGGCCCAGCTTCTGCTGCGTGGCGTGCCACGGCGACGACGCCAGGCCGGCGTAGTTGACCGTGGCCACGCCGTCGCGGTTCTCCAGGTACTCGGCGACCTTCTGGGCGTTGGCGTTGTGGCGCTCGATGCGCAGCGCCAGCGTGTCCAGGCCCTGCGCCAGGATCCACGCGTTGAACGGGGCCGGGGCGGCGCCGGTGTCGCGGAGGATGCCGGCGCGGGCGCGCAGCGCGAAGGCCGGTGCGCCGAGGTCGGCGAACTTCAGGCCGTGGTAGGCGGGGTCGGCCTCGGTGAAGTTGGGGTGGACGTCGCCGCGGCCCTCGCGGGTCTGCGTCCAGTCGAAGTTGCCGCCGTCGACGAGGATGCCGCCCAGCGCCGAGCCGTTGCCCGTGAGGTACTTCGTCGTCGACGACACCACGATGTCCGCGCCGAGCTCCAGCGGGCGCAGCAGCGCCGGCGTGGCCACCGTGTTGTCCACGATCAGCGGCACCGAGTTGCGGTGCGCGACGTCGGCGATGGCGGCGACGTCGAGGATGTCGGCCTGCGGGTTGGCGATCGTCTCCGCGTAAAAGCCCACCGTGTTGTCCTGCACGGCGGCCTGCCACGACTCGGGGTCGTCGGGGTCTTCCACGAAGGTCGCCTCGATGCCCAGGCGCGGCAGCGTCACCTTGAACAGGGTCTCGGTGCCGCCGTAGAGGCGCGGCGAGGTGACGATGTGATCGCCCGCCCGCGCCAGCGTCAGAATCGCGGCGGTCTCGGCCGCCTGCCCGGAGGCGAAGAGCACGCCGGCGACGCCGCCCTCGAGGTTGGCCAGGCGCTGCTCGACCGCGTCGACCGTGGGGTTGGTCAGGCGGGAGTAGATCGGGCCCGGGTCCGAGAGGTTGAAGCGGTTGGCGGCGTGCTCCGCGGAGTCGAAGACGTAGGAGGTGGTGTTGTAGATCGGCAGGTTGCGGGCGCTGGTCTGCGCGTCGGGGGCCTGGCCGATGTGGATGGCGCGGGTTTCCAGCGCCCAGTCGGCGGCACCGGAGTTGTCGTAGCGGGTGGTCATGGCGGGAGTCCTTTCGTCGTTGCGCCGCGGACGGCGTGCGCGGCGGCACTCCCGCCACGCTAGTGAACCGAGCTGTCTAGTGCAAGGAAGTCGCCGAACGCGACCTTAGGGAATCGCCGGACCATGCGGTACGCGCGAATGTGGGGGAGGTGGGCGTCGCAAAGCGAAGCGCCCCGCCTCCCGGGAATCGGGAAGCGGGGCGCTGCGGGCCAGATCAGGCGGGTCCTACTTGCGCAGGCCGTCGATGATCTCGTTGAACTCGGCGGACGGGCGCATGACGGCGTTGGCCTTCTCGTCGTCCGGCAGGAAGTAGCCGCCCACGTCGGCGGGCTCGCCCTGCGCGTCGATGAGCGCCTTGGCGATGGACTCCTCCTTCGCCGCGAGCTCCTCGGCGACCGGGGCGAAGGTCTCCTTCAGCTCGGCGTTGTCGTCCTGCGCGGCCAGCTCCTGCGCCCAGTACAGGGCCAGGTAGAAGTGCGAGCCGCGGTTGTCGATCTCGCCGACCTTGCGCGACGGGGACTTGCCGTTCTCCAGCAGCTTGGAGGTGGCGCGGTCGAGGGCGTCGGCGAGGACGGCGGCACGCGGGTCGTCGTCATGCGAACCGGCGTAGCGCAGCGACTCGGCCAGCGCCAGGAACTCGCCGAGGGAATCCCAGCGGAGGTGGTTCTCCTCCTGGACCTGCTCGACGTGCTTCGGGGCGGAGCCGCCGGCACCGGTCTCGAACAGGCCACCGCCGGCCATCAGCGGAACGACGGACAGCATCTTCGCCGAGGTGCCCAGCTCCATGATCGGGAACAGGTCGGTCAGGTAGTCGCGCAGCACGTTGCCGGTGACGGAGATGGTGTTCTTGCCCTCGCGGATGCGCTCGACGGAGAACTTGGTGGCCTCCACCGGATCCATGATGCGGATGTCCAGGCCCTCGGTGTCGTGGTCCCCGAGGTACTCCTCGACCTTGGTGATCAGGTTCGCGTCGTGGGCGCGGGCCGGGTCGAGCCAGAAGACGGCCGGGTCGCCGGTGGCGCGGGCGCGGTTGACGGCCAGCTTCACCCAGTCGCGGACCGGGGCGTCCTTGGTCTGGCAGGAGCGCCAGATGTCGCCGCGGGCGACGTGGTGCTCGATGAGCACGTCGCCGGCGGAGTTGAGCACCTGCAGCACGCCGTTCTCCGGCAGCTGGAAGGTCTTGTCGTGCGAGCCGTACTCCTCGGCCTTCTGCGCCATGAGGCCGACGTTGGGGACGGTGCCCATGGTCGTCGGGTCGTAGGCGCCGTTCTCGCGGCAGTCGTCGATGACGGCCTGGTAGACGCCGGCGTAGGAGGAATCCGGGATGACCGCGAGGGTGTCCTTCTCCTCGCCCGACGGGCCCCAGCCCTTGCCGCCGTTGCGGATCAGGGCCGGCATGGAGGCGTCGACGATGACGTCGGAGGGGACGTGCAGGTTGGTGATGCCCTTGTCGGAGTTGACCATGTACAGCGCCGGGCCGTCGGCCAGGTCGCGCTCGATGGCGGCCTTGACGGCGGAGGCGGTGCCCGGGTCGAGCTTGTGCAGGCCGTCGAGGATGGCGCCGATGCCGTAGTCCGGGGTGAGGTTGACCGAGGCCAGCTTCGACTCGAACTTCGGGTAGACCGACGGGAAGAAGGCCTTGATGACCTCGCCGAAGATCAGCGGGTCGGAGACCTTCATCATGGTGGCCTTGAGGTGCACGGAGAACAGGACGTCCTGGCGCTTGGCCTTCTTGATCTGCGACTTCAGGAAGGACGACAGGATCTGGGCGTTGATGCCGGTGCCGTCGATGATCTCGCCCTCGAGGACGGGCATGTCCTTCTTCAGCACGATCTCGTGGCCGTCGTCGGTCTCGAGGACGTAGGTCAGCTTGTCGTCCTGCTCCATGATCACGGACTTCTCGTTGTGGCGGAAGTCGTTGGAGGCCATGGTGGCCACGTTGGTCTTGGAGTCGGAGGACCACTCGCCCATGCGGTGGGGGTGCTTGCGGGCGAAGTTCTTCACGGCCTCCGGCGCGCGGCGGTCGGAGTTGCCCTCGCGCAGGACGGGGTTGACGGCGGAGCCCTTGACCTTGTCGAACTTGGCGCGGTCCTCGCGGTCTTCCTCGGTCTCCGGCTGCGACAGGTACTTCGGGATGTCGTAGCCCTTCTCCTGCAGCTCGGCGACGGCGCGCTTGATCTGCGGGATGGAGGCGGAGATGTTCGGCAGCTTGATGATGTTGGCCTCGGGCTCCTTGACCAGCTCGCCGAGCGCGGACAGTTCATCGTCGACCCGCTGGTCCTCGTTGAGGCGCTCCGGGAACTGGGCGATGATGCGGCCGGCGAGGGAAATGTCGCGGGTCTCGACGTCAATGCCGGCCTGGGCGGCGAACGCCTCGACGATGGGCTTCAGCGAGTAGGTCGCGAGAAGGGGCGCCTCGTCGGTGCGGGTCCAGATGATCGTGGCCATGTGGTGGGTTCTCCTATTTGTTGCAGGATCCGTGGAAAAACAACGAACGGTTGCAGACCAGGGTAACGCAATTCGCGGATTCGCTTCGGTGAGCGAAATGCCGCCCCACCTGCGGTGTGACCTGCGTAACTCCGGGT
Source organism: Corynebacterium sp. NPDC060344 (assembly GCF_042725215.1). Classification (NCBI taxonomy): domain Bacteria; kingdom Bacillati; phylum Actinomycetota; class Actinomycetes; order Mycobacteriales; family Corynebacteriaceae; genus Corynebacterium; species Corynebacterium sp. NPDC060344. Next base: position 23,030 of record NZ_JBHXCS010000003.1, read on the forward strand.
TGTGCCGCAGGTCACGGGTTATTCCGGAAGTAATTGCTTTGCGACGGTCACGTTATGCAATCTGGCCATTACTAATTACAGATACAAAACTACCCCCGCGATGGGGAGGACGGCGGGGTGCCGTACTGCTGGGCCGCCGCCGAAGGGGCCGGCTTTTCCCACGAACCGTTGAACCAGGCGCGGGTGTCGGGGAGGAACGACAGGACGATGACGGCGATGTAGGCGATGGCCAGGAGGATCATCACCGCGATGGTGCCGCCGCCCGTGAAGGTGACGCTGAGCCCGAGGACGAGCACGAGGAACGTCGCCGCCGTGCCGATCAGCGTGATGGTCAGACCGTTGTCGCGGCCCCGCAGGACCTTGGGCAGCAGGAACGCCGCGGCGACCGCCGAGCCGACCATCGGCAGGGCGTAGGCGGAGATGAAGACTGCCGCGAGGTCGCCGAGGTCGCCGAAGAAGGTGTCGTAGCTTTCGGCGGCGACGCCGACGATGCTCACCAGCAGCGCCAGCAGGCTGACGGTGAAAATGGCCACCAGCGCCACCGCCATCGCCTTCACGGTCCCGGGAGGGGAGGTGAGCAGCGTCTTCAGGTGCGGGTTGTCCGGGTCCTCCGGCATCGGCGGCCGTGGCGGCGCCTGCACTGGAGCGGCCATCATCGGAGTGGCGTTCGCGCCCGCCTGGTCCGCGACCGGGTCGTAGGGACCCGGCTGCTCATCCCGGGGAGCCTCCGCCTGCGCCTCCTGCTGCTGCGCCGGCTGCTGCTCCGCCTGCTCGTCGGGGAACCGGCCGGTCGCGGCCAGGCCGCGCAGCTCGCGGATGCCCATGCGGGGCGCGGCGTCGTCGGCAAGCCTGGCGTCGTACTTCGTGCGGTTTCCCTCGTCGCCGAGGACGGACAGGGCGACGGAGTTCTCCTGGACGCGCGCGTCGTGCCCGGGGACGCCGTCGCGCTGGAGGCCCTCGAGCGTGGCGATGATCGACGACCGCAGGTCGCCGGTGGAGGAATCCCGGTCCAGGCCGAGGCTCTCGTAGAAGTCGTAATGCGCGTTCACGCGGGTCCTTTCACGGGTTGGCCGAACGGCCGACGGGAGTGCGGCGGCCGTGCGGAATTGCACGATTGTTCACGATAACCAACCTTCGCGGCATCCGCTATGATGACCGGTTTCCTCCGGATGGCCCCATAACCTGCGGATTCGCCATCCGGACCAGCACTTTGGCCGTATCGATCAAGATTGGCCGCAACCCGTACCCGGGAGGATCATTGCCCATCACCGCTCATGCAGAGTCATTCTCGTCACACCGGCGGCCCCTGCCGCGCCAGGACGACGTCTCCGACGCCCGCCGCAATTGGGTCATCGCCGCGATGTCCGTCGGCGCCTTCGGCATCGGCGTCACGGAGTTCGTCGCCATGGGCCTGCTGCCCTACATCGCCGCCGACTTCGGCCGCAGCGAGGCCGAGTCCGGCGCGGTGATCTCGATGTACGCCCTCGGCGTCGTCGTCGGCGCCCCGCTGATCACGGTGCTCACCGGCTCCATCCCGCGCCGCCGAATGCTCTTGCTGCTCATGGCCGCCTTCACGGTCGGCAATGCCGCAACCGTGTGGGCCGGGTCGCTCGGCTCCTTCGGGGCGGTGATGGCGTCGCGCTTCATCGCCGGCATCCCGCACGGGGCCTACTTCTCCGTCGCCGCGCTCGTCGCCGCCTCCCTGGCCGCGCCGGGCAAGCGCGGCCGGGCGGTGGCGCTGTCGGGGATGGGCCTGTCGGTGGCCACGGTCGCCGGCGTGCCCGCCGCCCAGGCGCTGGGCCAGCAGTTCGGCTGGCGCTCGGCGTTCGTGCTCGTCGCCGTCATCGGCGTCGCGGCGCTGGTGGCGCTGTGGTTCGCGGTGCCGCACATGAACCGCATGCCCGCCACCCGCCCGCTCGACGAGCTCGGCGCGCTGGCGACGCCGCAGGTGTGGTTCACGGTGGCCATCGGCACGGTCGGCTTCGGCGGCATGTTCGCCGTGTACACCTACATCACGTGGACCATGACGGAGGTCGGCGGTTTCGCCGAGAACCTCATGTGGCTGGTGCTCATGTCCTACGGCGTCGGCATGGTCGCGGGAACGTACCTGGGCGGCTGGGTCAGCGACCGCGTCGGCGACATGGGCCTGCTGTGGACGCTCATCGCCATGGCCATCGCGCTGGTGGCGTTCTTCTTCACCGCCCCGCACGGCTGGGCCGCGGTGATCAACTTCGGCGTCATCGGCATGCTCGGCTCGACGCTGGTGCCCAACCTGCAGACCCGCCTGATGGACGTCGCCGGCCGCGCCCAGACGCTGGCCGCCGCGCTGAATCAGGCGGCGCTAAACATGGCCAACGCCGGTGGCGCGGCCATCGGCGGCGCGGTCATCGCCGCGGGCATGGGCTACCGCGCCCCGGCGCTGGCCGGTGCCGTGATGGCCGTCGCCGCGATGTTCGTGTGGGCCCCGGCGGCGTGGCTGCGCGCCCGGTCGCTGCGCTCGCGCGCCGAGGCAGACAAGACCGTCCTCGAGGCCAAGTCCTGATCAAGGCCGCAGCCTGATCGGGGGCCGGGCGGCGGGGGCGCGGGCCGTCGTCAAGCGGATCCGGGCGGGGAAGTAGGCTGCCGGGCATGCCGCTCACCATCGCAACCCTCAACGTCAACGGCATCCGCGCAGCCGTGAAAAAGCGCCACGACGACAATCTGGGCATGCTGCCCTGGCTGGAGGAGACCTCCGCCGACGTCGTGCTGCTGCAGGAGGTCCGCTCCACCGACGATCAGGCCCGCGCGGCGCTGGCGCCGGCGCTCGAGGCCGGCTGGCACTGGGTCGGGGCGGACAACGAGCTGGCCAAGGGCCGGGCCGGGGTGGGCATCCTGTCGAGGGTGGAGCTTGACGACGTCCACGTGGGATTCGGTTCCGACGAATTCGACCGCATGGGCCGCTACGTCTCCGGCGTGCTGCGCGCCGCGGATTCCGGCATCGGCGAGGACGTGCGCGTGGCCAGCCTGTACCTGCCGTCGGGGTCGGCGAAGACGGAGAAGCAGGACGAGAAGTTCCGGTTCCTCGACGCCTTTTCCGGCCACCTCGCCGAGCTCGGCGCGGCGGGGCGCGGGGGAGCGCATGCCGTCATCGGCGGCGACTGGAACATCTGCCACCGCGAGCAGGACCTGAAGAACTGGCGCACCAACCGCACCAAGTCCGGCTTCCTGCCGCAGGAGCGGGCGTGGATGGATTCGGTGTTCGGCACCTTCCCCGACGACGCCCCGCAGGACACCCGCATCAAGGCGTCGGCCCGCGAGCTGGCGGCCGGCGCGTTCACCGATGGTTCGGCGTGGACGCCGCCGGAGGTCAACGAGAATCCCGACTGGTTCGACGTCACCCGCCGCCTGCACCCGGAGGTCGAGGGCCCGTGGTCGTGGTGGACCTACCGCGGCCAGGCGTTCGACACCGACGCCGGGTGGCGCATCGACTACCAGGCGGCGACGAAGCCGATGCTCGACCGCGCGGTGACGGCCGTGGTGGACAAGCCCGCGGCGTACGACCTCCGCTGGACCGACCACGCGCCGGTGATCGTCGAATACAAGTAGTCGCGTACAAGTAGCCGCGTACCAGCAGCTACCCGCGGGCGTCGAGCGCTGCCTCGATGCCCGCGACCACCGCGCCGGCCATCCGCGCCCGGCCCTCGGCGGAGCGCAGGACGGCGATGTCGGCGGAGTCGGTCATGTTGCCGAACTCCACCAGCGCCTTCGGCTTTTCCGACAGGTTCAGGCCGGTGAGGTCGGCGCGCAGGTCGATGCCGTCGCTGCCCAGGTAGTTCGACGGCGCGAAGCCGGCGCCGACGAATGCGTCGCGGATGGCTTCTGCCAGCTGCAGGGACCCGTCCGCGTCGTTGCCGGGCAGCGGGTCGGCGATGGCGATGACGTGGAAGCCGCGGTTGCCCTCGCCCGCGCCGTCGGCGTGGAGGCTGACCACGAGGTCGGCGTCCGACGCGTTTTCCTTCCGCGCGCGCTCGTCGATGCAGTCGGCGGGCCCGGAGTCGTCGGGGCGGCTCATGGTCACCGTCGCGCCGCGCGCCTCGAGCCCCTCGCGGATCGCCTCGGCGATGAGCCAGTTGAACGTGTGCTCCGGCCATCCGTCGGCCGCCGCGGTGCCGGTGACCTGGCACGGCTTCATCCCGCCGCGGCCGTCGACGACCTGCGGATTGCCCTCCGGCATCACCGCAGCGTGGCCCGGATCGAGGTGGATCGTCCGCCCCTCCAGCGTCGCGCCCTCCGCCTCGGGCGCCGGGGTCGTCTCCGGGCCCGGGGCGCTCGGCGACGGGCGGGCGGTGGTCGCCCGAGTGCTGTGCGACGCCACCGTTTCCTCCGTTCCGGCCGCGGCTCCGGTGTCATCGCCGGACGCGGCCGTGCCGCCGTCGATGGTGCACGCCGATGCGAGCAGCGCGCACGCCGTGATGAGCAGGGCGGGGACGATGCGGGCGCGGGGCCGACGGTGCGAGAGCGTCACGCCCCGAATCATATGCGCCACGTCACCTCCGATACGGGGGAGGGTGTCGGAGTCGCCGCCGGAGTGTGCGAAACTCTGAATCGAATGGACCCCGGAGTGACCCGCGTGCACCCAGCTGCGCGGGCCGGGGCAGCGAAAGGGGAGTGCCGTGGACGATTCGACGCACCGCTCCGGCATCGGGGCGGGTTCCGAGCCGGGCCCCGGACCGGGCGCCGGCCGCGGGCGCGAGCATGATTCCACCGCCGACGTCGACTTCGACGCCCTGGCCCGCAGCCTCTCCGGCGGCGACGCATCCTCGGTGAGCGTGCCGCTCATCGTCTCCGGCGGCGTGCTGGTGGCGCTGCTCGTGCTGTCGCTGGTCTACGGCTGGCCGGTGTGGGCGCCGATCCTGTGCGTCATCGGCCTGGTGGTGCTGATGGGCGTCGCAAAGCTGCGCCGCCCGCCCGTCGCCCCGCTGGAGCTGACCTCGAGCGAGCGCGACCGCGTGCGCCGCGTCATCGCCGAGCACGGCGTCCGCCCGGCCGTGGCGCTGGTCCGCGCGCTGTACCCGGGCGAATCGAGCGTCGCCGCGGTCAAGACCGTCCGCCAGGTGCTCGAGCGCGGCTGACGCTTTCCCTCCCCGCCCCGCTCCACCGCTGAACTGCCGCCGGTCCCCGCCGCGAAACCGCGCGCCCGCCCGAACTAGACTTTCGGGCATGGCAACTGAGCAGGAACCGACCACCACCGACTCGACCACCGACTCTCCCGCGGCGGCCGCCGGCCCCGCAGCCGGCGCCCCGCAGCGCCGTCAGCGCGTGCTCTCCGGCATCCAGCCGACGGCGGACTCGTACCACCTGGGCAATTACCTGGGCGCGGTGAAGCAGTGGATCGGCCTGCAGGACGACTTCGACGCCTACTACTTCATCCCCGACCTGCACGCCATCACGGTGCAGCAGGATCCGAAGGACCTGCGCAAGCGCACCGTCGCCGGTGCCGCGCAGCTCATCGCGCTGGGCATCGACCCGGCGAAGTCGGTGCTGTTCGTCCAGTCCCACGTGCCGGAGCACGCGGAGCTGAGCTGGGTGCTCACCTGCCTGACCGGCTTCGGCGAGGCGTCGCGCATGACGCAGTTCAAGGACAAGTCCGCCAAGCAGGGCTCGGACCACACGTCGGCGGGCCTGTTCGCGTACCCGATGCTGATGGCCGCCGACATCCTGCTCTACCGCCCGCAGCTGGTGCCGGTGGGCGAGGATCAGCGCCAGCACCTGGAGCTGTCGCGCACGCTGGCGCAGCGCTTCAATTCGCGCTACAAGAAGACGTTCGTCGTCCCCGAGGCCCATATCCTCGAGGGCTCGGCGAAGATCTACGACCTGCAGGATCCGACGTCGAAGATGAGCAAGTCGGGGTCGAACCCGAAGGGCATCGTCAATCTCCTCGACGACCCGAAGGTCTCGGCCAAGCGCATCCGCTCGGCGGTGACGGACAACGACGGCGAGATCCGCTTCGACCGCGAGAACAAGCCGGGCGTGTCCAACCTGCTGGTCATCCAGTCGAGCCTGACGGGCGTGCCGGTCGACGACATCGTCGCCGGCTACCAGACCGCGGGTGCCGGGTATGGCCAGCTCAAGGGCGATACGGCGGAGGCGCTGGAGGCGTTCACCACCCCGCTGCGCGCCCGCTACGACGAGCTCATGGCCGACCGCGGCGAGCTCGAGCGCATCCTCGCCGATGGCGCCGATCGCGCCCGCGAGGTCGCCTCCCGCACCCTGGAGCAGGTCTACGACCGGGTCGGTTTCCTCCGCTCTGCGGGACGGTAACGGCTTCGCTTCTTTCCGGCTGCTTTACGACGCTCCCCGCGTCGTCATGGGCGTCTGCCGGTAAACTGGCTCCGACACGTTCGCCCGGGTGGCGGGGCCGTCCACCGGTCCGGAAGGCACGATCCCGCCATCCACCTCGACGAAAGCAGGTTCGACCGGTGGCAACATCGACGCGCCCAGACCCGAAGAAGACCGATCGCTACGGCATCGAGCGAGTCACGGATGACGAGCCCGGCTTCGTCGACAAGATGCGTATGAAGTACGGGTGGTTCGACCACCTCATGCGCATGCAGGACCGTTACGCGCAGGAGGGCGGCAACCACTTCGCCGCCGGCGTCACGTACTTCTCCGTGCTCTCGGTCTTCCCGCTGCTGATGCTCGCCTTCGCCATCATGGGCTTCGTCCTGCGCGGCAACGACGAGATGATGCAGAACATCGAAAACGCCATCACCGAGAACATCAGCGGCGAGATGGGCGAGACGATTTCGTCGATCATCGACAGCGCGGTCAATCAGGCCGGCGGCGTGTTCACCATCGGTTTCATCACCGCACTGTGGTCGGGCCTGAGCTGGATGGGCAACTTGCGCATGGGCGTCACGGCCCTGTGGAAGCGCCCGATCATCGCCGAGAATTTCGTCCTGGGCAAGCTGCGCGACTTCATCCGCCTGCTGGGCATGATGGTGATGATCGCCCTGACCTTCGCCATCACCGCCATCGGTTCCTCGGGCCTGACGTCGTCGCTGGTCGAGCGCGTCGGCCTGGACGGCGTGCCGGGCATCGGCATCCTGACCACGGTGGTGGCCATCGCCATCGGCCTGCTGGCCAACTGGGTGCTGTTCTTCTGGATGCTCGCGTCGCTGCCCCGCGGCAAGGTCCCCATGAAGCCCGCGGCGCAAGGCGCCGTCATCGGCGCCATCGGCCTCGAGGTGGTCAAGCAGCTGGGTTCGCTGTTCTTCTCCAACGCGCTGTCCAACCCCGCCGGCGCGGTCTTCGGCCCGATCATCGGTCTGATGGTCGTGTTCTACCTGATCTGGCGCATCACCATGTACGCCTCGGCGTGGACCGCCACGACCGAAGAGGCGATGGACATGGAGGAGCCGGACCTGCCCCCGCCGGCGGTCATCCACATCCGCCCGGAGGCCGCCCGCGAGAACCGCGGCCTGGCCAAGCTCCTGCGCATGTAGGCGTCAGCGCCGCCGCGAGCGGACGGCCCACGCGCCGACCGCGACGAGCACCATCCCGGCCACGCCGGCGACGATCGCCAGATCGGACGCCGACGGCCCGCCGTCATCCTCGGCGCCACCATCCCCGGTGGCGTCGAGGATTTCTTCTTCCATGTCCTCCGGCCCCGGCTCGTCGCCGCCGTCGAATTCGGCGGGCACGTCCATGTCGGCGATGGTGGAGCCGGTGGGCGTCGCAAAGCCGGATTCCAGCAGGGCCGCGGACTGCTGCCATGCCCGGGGCCCTTCCTCGACCGTGGTGTCCAGGACGACGGTGCCCAGGCGGCGGCCGTCGCGGGCGGCGAAGCCGACGAAGGTGTGGCGCGAGTCGTCGGTGAAGCCGGTCTTGCCGCCCAGCGCGCCCTCGAAGCCGGAGGCGAGCAGCTGGTTGTCGTTGGACATGGTGAAGCCCTCGATGTCGGCATCCTCGTCGCCCGGCATCTCGGTCAGCGGGGTGCCGCTGAGGCGCTTGTACTCGGGGTCGGCGAACGCGGCGCGGTAGAACAGCGCCATGTCGAACGCGGAGGTCGTCTGCCCGGGACCGTCCAGGCCGGTGAAGTCGGCGATGCGCGTGTCGGTCGCCCCCAGCTCGCGGGCCTTGCGGTTGACCTTCCGCAGCGTCTCCCCACGGCCGCCCAGCGCCCCGGACAGGGCCGACGCGGCGTCGTTGCCCGAGCTCATGAGCAGGCCCAAAAGGAGCTTTTCGACGTCATAGTCCACCCCCTCCAGAATTCCCGCCCGCGACCCCTCGATGGCCGCGTCCTCGTACCGGGCGGTGATGGTGCGGTCCATGGGCAGTTCGTCGATGGCGACCAGCGCCAGCAGGACCTTCGCGATCGACGCCGGGCGGTAGCGCCCGTGGGGGTCCTTCGCGGCGATGACCTCGCCGGAGCCGGCGTCGAAGACGATCCACGACGACGCCGCGACATCGTCGGGGACGTCGAAGCCGCGGGAGGCGACGACGTTGCAGTCGGCCATGCGCGGCCCGCCGGCGGGCGTCGCCGGCACCGGCAGCGGATCCGGCGACGGCAGGCCGGGCGCCGGGACCTCGGAGGAATCGACCGGCGGCGGGGGAGTGGTGCGGAACGCGCAGCCCGCGGTGTCGCGGCGACCGGGGGCGGGGCCGGTGGGCTCGTCTTCTTCTTCGCTCTCGTGCCCTCCGTCCTGGCCCTGATCCTGGTCCTGATCCTGCTCCGCGCTCGTCGGGTCCGGCTGCGCCGGCTCGCCCGGGGAGGCGGGCATGGCGGCCGGCTCGGCCGTCGGTGCCGCCTCGGCGATCGGTGCGGCGATCGGTGCGGTGCCCAGCGTCAGCGCGGCGGCGACGGCCAGTGCGGTGCCGCGCGGTATCCGGCGGGCGGGGCGATTCGGCGTCGTGGTGTCCACGCCGGAATACGCTAGTCCGCCTCCCCGGTCCGCCCGGCGTCGGGGGACCGGCGCGGCGGGAGGGATCCTGGCGGGGCATGGAGCGGGGCACGGAATGGAGTGGGCGGTGAATCTGTAATACGCTGCCCTGTCATGCACAACTCCTCCGAGATGACCCTCGATCCCCGCCAGGTCGAGGCGGATGTCGTGGCTGATCTGCCGAAGGTCGTCCTCCACGACCACCTCACCGGCGGGATGCGGCCCTCCACCCTCATCGAGCTCGCCGCGAGCGCCGGTTATGGCGGATTGCCCTCCGATGATGCGGAGGAGGTCGCCCGCTGGTTCGTGGAGGCGGGCAACGCCGGCAACGTCGCCGGGCACCTGGAGGCCCTGGCGCACACGACGGCGGTGACGCAGACCGCGGAGTCCCTGACCCGCATCGCGCGCGAGGCCGTCGAGGACCTCGCCGGCGACCGCGTCGTCTACGCCGAGCTGCGCATCGCCCCGGAGCTCCACGTCGATGGCGGACTGTCCATGCAGGAGGTCGTCGACGCCGTCGTGGACGGCCTGGGCCAGGGCGAGCAGGCGGCCTCCGAGGCCGGCCACGACATCACGTCGCGCCTGATCCTGTCGGCGATGCGCGACCGGGACCGTTCGGTCGAGGTCGCCCAGCTGGTCATCGACAACCTGCCGGACAACGCCGACCACGATTACGTCGTGGCGTTCGACCTCGCCGGCCAGGAGGAGGGAAACTCCCCGGCCGGTCACGCGGAGGCGTTCGCGCTGCTGCGCGACCACCTCGCGCCGGTGACCATCCACGCCGGCGAGGGCGCGGGCCTGGATTCGGTGCGCGCCGCCGTCGTCGCGGGCGCCAACCGCATCGGCCATGGCCCGCGCGTGTTCGAGGACCTCACCTCGAGCATGGACGGCATCGAGCTGCAGCGCCTGTCCGGCCACATCCGCGACCGGTGCATCCCCCTCGAGCTGTGCCCGACGTCCAACGTGCAGACGGGCATCGTCGACGCGATGGCCGATCACCCGTTCCCGCTTCTCGACGACCTCGGGTTCACCTGCACCGTCAACACCGGGAGCCGGTTGCTCGGCGGCACGACGATGACGCGCGAGATGATGATCCTCGTCGAGGTCTTCGACTACGGCTACACCGAGCTGTTCCAGCTGACGTGCAACGCCATCGAGAGCGCCTTCGCGGATCTGCCGACCCGCGAGCGCATCCTGGACACCCTGATCTACCCGCCGTACCTGGAGCTCACCGACCAGGACGGCGACGGCGAGATCGACCCCTGCGAGGAGGAGCAGCCGACGATCGGTTGATCGCCGCGGACCCGACGAAAAGGGGCCGCCGCCCGGAGCAATCCGGGTGGCGGCCCTTCGCCGTGGCCGCTTCCTAGAGCTTGGAGGTGAAGCGGGCGGTCAGCCCCTTCTCCAGGCGGGCCCAGCCGTCGGCCTCGTCGTCGTACGGCGGCACCGGCTCGGACTGCTCGCCGGTGTCGAGCAGGTAGTTGAGCAGCCACTGCAGCTGCTGGTTGCCGGCGAGGACCTCGTTGACGGCGTCGTCGCCCGCCCAGTCGGCGGAGTCGGCCAGCAGCTCGTAGGCGCGGCCCAGCTGCGCGGTGTCCACGTTGGCGGGGCCGGACTTGATGTCCTCGATGAGGCCGGTGAACGAGTACTCGTTGTCCGGGTGGACGACGGTCTCCAGCTCGCCGGCGTTGGCGGCGGTCATGACCTCTTCCCACGTGCTCAGCGAGGCGAGATCATGGTCGTCGTTTTCGATGAGCCAGCGCACCATCGTGCGCGGCTGGGGGAAGGTGTTGATCGACCCGTGGCGGCCCAGGAACACCGGGGCGCCGTCGAGGTAGCAGCGCAGGGTGTACACGGTGCGTCCGCCGATGGCGATGCGCACCGGATCGATGCCGGCGCGTGCCCACACGGTGGAGTCGTAGGGGTCGGCCTCTTCGGCGGCAGCGGCGGCGGCCGCCTTCTCCTTCTCGCGGGCCTCCTTCGCGGCGGCGCGGCGGGCCTCGACGGTCTTCTCCGCGTCGGCGAGCTCGGCTTCGGCGGCGGTCACGGCATCGGCGTCGACGTCGCCGGCGGCCTTGCGGCCCTGGGCGAACAGCTCGTCGAGGGAGTCGACGCAGTTGTCCCAGTTGAGCAGGATGACCCGGCCGACGGCGGACCACTGCGCGGCGCCCGCGCCGTGGAAGTGGTCGGCGCCGTTGGCGGTGGCGGCCAGCACGGAGTTCGACGCGAACATGCGGTTGACCGGGGTGAGATCGGCGATGGTGCCGATCGACCGGGTGATGGTGAACGCCCGGTCGACGGTGGAGACGTGGTCGTAATCGGCCTTGCCGGCCAGCGTGTCGGGCAGGCCGACGAGGTCGTGCCGGTCGCGCGGGTCGGCGACGGCGGAGGCGGGCAGCTCGTTTTCGAAGCGCCGCCATGCCGGGTGGGCCGTCATGTCGTGGTCGGCGCCCGAGCGCAGGTAGGCCAGCAATTCCGCGCGGGACGCGAACATGAGGGCGTCGTCGCCGTTGCCCAGCAGGGCCTGCCATTCGGCGTTGCCCTCCCGCCAGCTCGGCGCCCACAGCGTGTACGCCGTGCCTTCGGTCAGCTCCAGCTCAATCGCGACGATGCCCTGCCTGGCCATGGTTCGTCCTAACGTCATTCCATCGGTGATCGGTGCACCCGGAAGGATACCCGGCCCCGCCGCCGACCAGGCCACGGCACGGCGGATCAGCCGGTCGGCCGCCAGAACCCCTGGAACCCCATGTTCATGTTGGTGGTCCGGATGGGATTGACCTGCACGGGATCACCCGCCTCGACCATCTGCCCGTCGCCGATGACCATGGCCACGTGGCCGTCCCACACGACCAGGTCGCCGGGCAACAGCTCCGAGGCGTCCACCGGACGGCCGACGGCCTGTTCGGCGGCGGTGCGCGGGATGTCGACGCCGGCCTGCCCGTAGGCCCACTGCGTCAGCCCCGAGCAATCCAGGCCCACGCCGGGCGTGGTGCCGCCCCATTGGTACGGGGTGCCCAGCTGGGACAGCGCATTGTCCACCGCCGCCCGCGCCTGGGGAGTGGGCGCGCCGTCACCGGCACTCGCGCCGACACCGGAACCCGCGCCCAAATTCTCCGCGCCAGATTCGCCCGAACCCGAACCGCCCGCACCCGAACCGCCCGCGCCCACACCTCCCACCTGCGCCATCGCGGGCGTCATGGGCGTCGTGGGTGCATCGGGGATGTCCACGTCGGCGGCGGCGACGGACTCCAGCGTCGACGTCGGTGCGGCGAGATCGGCGTCGAGGCGCGACACCCGTCCGCCGGCCTCGGCCAGCGCCTCGACGGCGTGGGTCTGCATGTCCGCCGCCGCCAGCAGGGGAGCGGCGGGTCCGGCTCCCGCGGCGCCGGATGCGGTGCCCGCGCATTTGGCCAGGAATTCGGCGGCCACGCCGGCCAGGTCGACGGCGGCCGCGGCGATGAGCGCCATCCCCTCGGCGGCGGAGGAATCGATGCCCGTGGCGTGCCCGTCGAGCGTGCCCGCCCCGGTGGCGGCGCGGCGCAAACTCTCGGCGGCGGCCTCTCCGGCACCGCCGGTCCACTGCCCGGCGACGGCGTCGGCCACGCCCCACCAGTCGTCGACGAAGCCCGGGACGGCGGCCGGCACCGCAGCAGGCACGGCACCCGCCCCGGCCCCGGCCAGCGCCGGCACGGCCGAGGACACGAGCTTCACCACGTCCTGCACGGGAAACGCCCCGATCATGCGAGCACCTCCCCTTCGCGGCCGAAGCGCGCGGACGACGAGTCCTCCGCCCCTCCGACTTCGCCGGCGAACCAGTCCAGGGCGCCGGCCGCGCCGCCGGCGTACCGGCCGAGCGCCGCGACCCGGCCCTCCTGCGCCCGCGACGCCGCGGTCAGCGCCGACAGGAACCGCGCCACGCCCGAATCGGGGGCGGATGCGGGGACGGTGGCGTCGTCAAGCAAGAACATGCCGTCGACCTGCGGCGGCGAGACGGGGACGAGCCCGCGCAACCGCGACGCGGACAGGATCAACCCCTGCGGATCGGCGGCCAGATGCGGGCCGGGGGACGGTGATGGTGAAGGCGACGGGGCCATGGTGCTCCTCGGATCGTGGTGTGCGTGTCAGCCCTTTAGACGCGCCCCGGCGCCGATCGGTTCCATCGGATTTTGGCGCGCCCCCGCACGCCGCCCCCGTCGTTGTATTTTGGAGGCCATGGACATCACCGTCGTCGACCATCCGCTCGCCGCGTCGCGCCTGACCATCATGCGCGATGCCCGCACCGACAATTCGGGCTTCCGGGCCGCTCTCGCCGACCTCGGCGCGATGCTCATCTACGAGGCCAGCCGCGACCTGGACGTCGAGGATTTCGACGTCGAGACGCCGGTGACCACGGCGCGCGGCCACCGCCTGCGCAAGCCGCCGATCGTGGTGCCGGTCATCCGCGCGGGCCTGGGCATGGTCGATCCGGCGCTGTCGATGATCCCGGATGCGCAGGTCGGCTTCATCGGTCTGGCGCGCGACGAGGAGACCCACGAGCCGGTGCCGTACCTCGAGGCGCTGCCGCATGACCTGTCGGGCCAGCCGGTGTTCCTGGTCGATCCGATGCTGGCCACGGGCGGTTCGCTGCTGCATGCGCTGCGGCTGCTGGTCGATCGCGGCGCCGACGACATCACCGCGGTGTGCATGGTGTCGGCGCAGGCGGGCGTCGATGCGCTGGCCGATTCGGGCCTGCCGGTGCGCCTGGTCACCGCGACCGTCGACCCGGACCTCAACGACGACGCGTACATCGTGCCGGGCCTCGGCGACGCGGGCGATCGCCTGTACGGCCCGCGCAACATCGACCTGTAGGTCGCTTTACGACGGCCCCGTCCCCGACCTCAGGCCTGCCCCCACACGGTGGCGTCCTGGGAGTCGCGGACCTCGTTGTTCTCGGTGATCAGGATGCCGTCGGGGCTGATCTGGTACTTCCACGAGCCGTTCTGGGCGACGATGCGGTCGCCTTCGTCGACGATGATCGGCGCTTCCAGCGACCCGGATTCCCCGGCGTCGCCGCGGTAGTACTTCGAGCCGTCGGGCGCCTCGCAGGCCGCGGCGCGGGTGCCGGCCTCGGTGGCCACCACGGCCAGGGCCCGGTCGCCGTCGTGGCAGCGGGCGCGTTCCGCCCGCCAGCCGCGGGCGTCGACGTCGCTGCGCCCCGTGCCCAGGTCGTCGCGGGGTTCGGTGGTGGGCGACGAACTCGAGCTTGCCGACGTGCTCGTCGACGAGCTGGTGGAGGAACTCGTCGACGAACTCGTGGATGAGCTCGTCGAGGATTCTGATTCGGTCTCCGAGTCGGACGAAGACTCGGTATTCGACCTCGTCGCCGGCGGCGCGCCGGTGGGCACTTCGGGGTCGTCGTCGACGGCGAGGAACAATCCCAGCGCGACGGCGACGACGAACGCGAGTGCCGCGGCCACCACCCCGATGGCGATGGCCAGGGTCTTCGTCGTCGCATTGCCGCGATTGCCGGGAGTGCTCATGGGCTCATTGTGGCAGGCATGTGTGGTGGGTGGGAAAGGTGGGGCTGAAGTTGCAGTGACGGTGCAAGAGGCCGTCGTCAAGCAAAGCCCGTAGCGCAATTCCCGCCGACCCGCCCCGACCACCCCGCAAAGCCCGGAACCCGGTGCGCCTACACTCGGAAATCGTGATGGAGGACTTCATTCGGGAATGGTGGACGCGCAACGAGGGCCAGGTGCTCGCCTGGCGACGTCATCTGCATGCCCACCCCGAGCTGTCCCACATGGAGCAGGGCACGACCCAGTTCGTCGCTGACAAACTGCGCGCCGCCGGGCTGGAGCCCGTCATGTTCCCCAACACCGGCCTCATGGTCGACGTCGGCGAAGTCGGCGCCAGTGCCGACGCGGCGGGGGAGCGCGCCGGGCGGCTGGCGTTCCGCGGCGACATGGACGCGCTGCCGATCACCGAGGCGACCGGTTTGTCCTACGCCAGCGTCAACGAGGGCGTGATGCACGCGTGCGGCCATGATTTCCACACGATCATCACCCTGGCCACGGCCGTCGCCATGGCCGAGTACCAGAAGACGCACCCGCTGCCGGTCCCGCTGCGCTTCATCTTCCAGCCCGCCGAGGAGGTCATGGTCGGCGGTGCGCCGGACGTCATCGACTTCGGCGCGCTCGACGGCGTCGAGCGGATCTTCGCCGTCCACTGCGAACCGAAGCTGCGCGTGGGCCAGGTCGGCGTGCGCGTCGGCGCGATCACCTCGGCATCCGACACCCTGGACATCCGCGTGGAGGGCCCGGGCGGCCACACCTCGCGGCCGCACCTGACCGCCGACGTGGTCTACGCCCTGGGCAAGCTGGTCACCGACCTGCCCGGCTTGCTCAGCCGCCGCGTCGACCCGCGCACCGGCACCGTCCTGGTGTTCGGCTCGGTCAACGCCGGCTACGCCGCCAACGCCATTCCGGCGGAGGGGCGGCTGCAGGGCACGATCCGCACCGCGGACATCAAGACCTGGCGGGCCATCGACCCGCTGCTGCGCGAGCTCATCGCCGAGGTCCTCGCCCCGACCGGCGTGACCCACCGCCTCGACTACGAGCGCGGCGTGCCGCCGGTGCTCAACGACGACTACTGCACCGCACTGGTCGCCGAGACCGTCCGCCGCGTCGACGAGAACGCGGTCATCGAGGCCCCGCAGTCCTCCGGTGGCGAGGACTTCGGCTGGTACCTCGAGCACGTCCCCGGCGCGATGGCGCGGCTGGGCTGCTGGTCGGGCCGCGGCGAAAAGCACGACCTGCACCGAGACGACATCGTCGTCGACGAGCGCTGCCTGGGCGTGGGCGTCCGGCTGTTCGGCGGCATCGTGGCGCGCTACGAAAGCGGCGACCCGGACCGCACCGGCCGCGTGATGTGACACCGTCCGGCGGATTCCGGAGCCTCCACTAGACTGGGCCGGGCATTGCAAGGCGAACATGGAGGACCCGTGACCAAGAGGATCGTGATCATCGGCGGTGGCCCCGCCGGCTACGAGGCTGCGCTCGTCGGCGCCAAGTACGGTGCCGAGGTCACCGTGGTGGAAGACGCCGGCATGGGCGGCTCCTCCGTCCTGTACGACTGCGTTCCGTCGAAGGCGTTCATCGCCGCCACCGGCGTGCGCACGGACATGCGCCGTGCCGACGACATGGGCCTGCGCCCGGACTTTTCGTCGCGCAAGATCGACTTCACCGCCGTCAACGACCGCGTCCGGCACCTGGCCGAGTCGCAGTCGGGCGACGTGCGCGCGCAGATGGACCGCGAGGGCATCCGCATGCTGCAGGGCCGTGGCCGCCTGGACGACTACGAGCCGGGCCGCATCACCCACTACGTCACCGTGGAGCTGCTGGAGGGCGGCGAGGAGACCATCGAGTGCGACCTCGTGCTCGTGGCCACCGGCGCCTCCCCGCGCATCCTGCCGGGCGCCCGCCCGGACGGCGAGCGGATTCTGACGTGGCGCCAGGTCTACGACCTCGAGGACATGCCCGAGCACCTCGTCGTCGTCGGTTCCGGCGTCACCGGCGCGGAGTTCGTCTCCGCGTTCACGGAGCTGGGCGTGAAGGTGACCATGGTCGCCTCCCGCGACCGGATCCTGCCGCACGAGGACGCCGACGCGGCCGACGCCCTGGAGGGCGTGCTGCTCGAGCGCGGCGTCGACGTGGTGAAGAACGCGCGCTGCGACCTCGTCGAGCGCACCGACGACGGCGGCGTCCGCGTGGTCACCTCCGACGGTCGCGAGGTTCTGGCCTCCCACGCGCTGATCACCGTCGGTTCCATCCCGAACACCGCGGACCTGGGCCTGGAGGCCGTGGGCGTGGACATGGCGCCGTCGGGCCACATCAAGGTCGACCGCGTGTCCCGCACCTCCGTGCCGGGCATCTACGCCGCCGGCGACTGCACCGACCTGTTCCCCCTGGCGTCGGTGGCGGCGATGCAGGGCCGCATCGCCATGTACCACGCGCTGGGCGAGGGCGTGACGCCCATCCGCCTGCGCACGGTGTCCTCGGCCGTGTTCACGCGCCCGGAGATCGCCACCGTCGGCGTCTCGCAGGCGCAGATCGAATCGGGCGAGGTTTCCGCCCGCGTCGAGGTCTTCCCCCTGGCCGGCAATCCGCGCGCGAAGATGCGCTCGCTGCGCCGCGGCTTCGTCAAGCTGTTCTGCCGCAAGAACTCCGGCATGATCATCGGCGGCGTCGTCGTGGCGCCGACGGCCTCGGAGCTGATCCTGCCCATCGCGGTGTGCGTGTCCAATCAGCTCACCGTCGCCGACCTGGCCAGCTCCTTCTCGGTGTACCCGTCGCTGTCGGGCTCCATCACCGAGGCCGCGCGCCAGCTCATGGCGCACGACGACCTGGATTAGCCGCAGCCGCCTCCTCAAGCCCGCCATGCAGTGACGGATCATCGGGGGCGGGGATCCACGCTGCTTTCGCTCACCTGGGTGGTAGGACGAGTTGCCGCGCGTGGGGTGGGAGCGACCACGCCCAACGTGCTGGTACTGCCCGTTGTCCATAGCGGTGCTACCTCACAGTAGGAGGGCGCTACTACGGGACGGGCAGGAGAATCAGGCCGGAACTCTGTTCAAACCCACAGGTGAGCCACGAGGTAGACGTACTCTGCAGGTCGAACTGCGACGTGAGGGCGACGCTATGTGAGGTAAGGATCTGGCAACAGAAAAGTAAAGCTTCGATTTCAAAATTGAAAGAGTGTTGTGCTTTCATCGACGCGCTGTATCGTCAGCCGCAATGGTGCGATTCGGCAGAGAATTGCTCCCGAATTGGAAGGGTGATTGCAGTGCGATCACTACTAAGATGTACGTTAGTCTCCGCCGCTATGCTGGTGCCGGCCTCTGGGCTGGCGAACGCAAGTGAAGTGGAGGGTCCTGGCTCAGAATCTGAGATCCTGGCTGCGGGGGAATCAATGAGGATTAGTGAGGATCACTGGGAATCTATTCAAACGGGACTTCCGGGCGAGGAGGTAAACTCGGGAATTCCAACTGGCCCTACGTTTTCAAATACGCCCGCACCTGCATGTGTCAATGCAGTGGTTGAATGGGGTTTTGTTCAGGTTTACAATAACTGTGGATTTGACGTTCGTGTCAAAGTAGTAATGGCACTTGGTCCTGATTCCCCATGCAGTCTCGTTGTGAATGGTACGCGGCACAACATTTCGCCAGCGGCTGGCCGCATTGATCGCGTTGAAATGTGCTGAGGTGGCTGACATGTGGGACGTGCGAAGGCTGATCGCGGCCGTGTTGCTCGTTGGGCTTCTAACGATTAGTGGGGCGGGTTCGGCGGCGGCGGCTGACCAGCATATGTTTGAGTTTGAGCACGAGTGCCGGTCGACGTTGAGTGAGTACCGGATTAATCCGGGACTTAGGTCTTGGGCTGTATATGCTGATTGTCATTGGCATCCCGAGTTGGGCCCTCGTGGAATGTGGTATTTGTACTAGATTGGAGTGTTGGAAGTGGGAGGTAAAATGTCGGACATTTCCGTCGTGTACGCCCGTCGTCTCGATCATCTCGCCGCTCGTGCCCGGGCCTGCATCATTGAACATCAGGTCTCGGAGGCTAAGTTGATCGACCCCGGATTAAATGCTAATGACCTCGGGGCATCTGAGTTTCCACGGGCCTCGATAGAGCGGGTGCGGGACTCCAATCTGCCGGACGAAGAAAAGCAGAAGCTGCTCGCGTTCCTGCTAGGTACATGGTTCGTCGACAGTTCCGGCGGCCGATGGGCATACGTGCCAATGCTTGCCGATGAGCCGGAGCTTTACCTGCATTTCGGGCTGGGAGGCCAGGTCGGTGGCATGTACTGGAACGCCGCGGAGTCCGCGCGGGGGATCATCGACGGAGATGACCTTGATCTGAAGGAAGAAATGCTGCGCACCGACATTCGGTTGGCGAAGCGTCGCGTGAACATGGAGTAGCGGGACTCGCTCTACAGCGAACAACCCCAGTGCTTAGCTCAGCCACCCGGGAATCCGGGCGGCTGTCGTCATTGTTTTTGTTGGGGCCGGCGGCGTGCGACCCTACTTCGCCGTCAGCTCCGCGTGCTTGATCTCCACCTCGGCGGCGGCGGGGTTGGTGGCGTGGGTGCCGTCGGAGTAGAGGACGGTGGGCACGACGCGGTTGCCGCCGTTGACGGACTCGACCCACGACGCGAGGTCGGCGTGCTTCTCCACGTCCCACGCCTCGAACGGCACGCCGCGCTTCTTCAGGCCGCCGATCAGCGACTGGCAGTACGGGCACCAGCTGGTGGCGTAGATGGTGACGGCCTCGGTGGTCTTCGGCAGGGTGATCTTGTCGTTGCTCATGAACGGTGCAACGCGCGAACCGGCCGCGAATGTTCCGCGGGCCCGGGTGGGGTGGCGAACATCACGGCTTTTGCGTGGCGACGCCTCCGCGCACCCCTCGGCGCACCCCTCAGCCCCTCAGTATTCGTCTTCCGGGCGCGGCCGCCACGTGGTGAAGCGGTAGCGCGGGCCGTTCGACGACGTCGCCCACTCGCCCTTGCGCACGGGCTTCCAGCCGATCAGCTCGGGGGCGCGCACCGGGGTGTCCACCTCGAAGGTGCCGTCGACCTCGGTGACCTCGCACTCGTCGGCGATGCGCAGCCCTTCGCGGTAGACGCGGCCACCGCCGATGACCCA
Source organism: Corynebacterium sp. NPDC060344 (assembly GCF_042725215.1). Classification (NCBI taxonomy): domain Bacteria; kingdom Bacillati; phylum Actinomycetota; class Actinomycetes; order Mycobacteriales; family Corynebacteriaceae; genus Corynebacterium; species Corynebacterium sp. NPDC060344. The sequence continues at coordinate 42,629 of NZ_JBHXCS010000003.1, forward strand.
CGCCACGGGCACGTCGCCGAGCAGGTCCAGCGCGGCGTCGAGGGAGTGGGCGAGCTCCGCGCCGGGGACGTCCTCCGGCGCCAGCGACCGGGACAGCACGACGTTGCGGCGCCCCGGCAGCGGGCGGAATTTGGCGGGCAGCGAATCCCACGTGCGGCGGCCCATGATCACGGGCGCGCCCATCGTCGTGGCCTTGAAATGCGCCAGATCCTCGGGGATGTGCCACGGCATCGAGTTTCCGTCGCCGATGACGCCGTCGGAGGTCTGCGCCCACATCAGCCGGATGGAGGCCGGGCGGGCGGGGCGGTGGCCGTCGTCAAGCGAACCCGGACCCGGACCCTGCTCGTGCCCGGACATCAGACCGCCACCTTGCCGCGGATCGGGGGATGGGGGTCGTAGCCGACCACCTCGACGTCGTCGAAGTCGTAGTCGAACAGCGACTCCGCCTTGCGCAGCTTCAGCGTGGGGTAGGGGCGGGCGTCGCGGGAGACCTGCAGCTCGCACTGCTCGACGTGGTTGTCGTAGATGTGGCAATCGCCGCCGGTCCAGATGAACTCGCCGACCTCCAGGCCCGCCTGCTGGGCGAACATGTGCGTCAACAGCGCGTAGGAGGCGATGTTGAACGGCACGCCCAGGAACATGTCCGCGCTGCGCTGGTACAGCTGGCAGCTCAGCTTGCCGTCGGCGACGTAGAACTGGAACAGCAGGTGGCACGGGGGCAGTGCCATGTTCTCCAGCTCCGAGACGTTCCACGCCGAGACGATGTTGCGGCGGCTGTCCGGGTTGGTCTTCAGGGTCTCCAGCGCCCGGGAGATCTGGTCGATGTGCCGACCGTCCGGCGTCGGCCACGACCGCCACTGCACGCCGTAGACCGGGCCCAGATCACCGTCGGCGTCGGCCCACTCGTCCCAGATGGTCACGCCGCGGTCCTGCAGCCACGTGGCGTTGGAATCGCCGCGCAGGAACCACAGGAGCTCGTAGATGATCGACTTGAGGTGGACCTTCTTCGTGGTCAGCAGCGGGAAACCCTCGGACAGGTCGTAGCGGATCTGCCGGGCGAACAGCGACCTGGTGCCGGTGCCCGTGCGATCGGCCTTCGGGGTGCCGTCGGCGAGGATCTCGCGGAGGAGATCCTCGTACGGGGTCTTCACGGCCGCCCCCGCGGCGGCGTCGGCGGTAACGGGAGGGGTGGTCATCGCGCTCATGCGGCCCAGGGTACCGGTGGGAGCCCGGGCCGCCGCGCGCCACCTAGAAGTCGCCGTGGTCCTTCTTGTACTCGGCGACGGCGGCGAGGATGTCGTCGGCGATTTCCGGGCGGCAGAACAGCATGTCCGGCATGAAGGTGTCCACCTGGTTGTACTCCGGCTTCGAGCCGTCGAGGCGCGAGACGTGCAGGCCGGCGGACGTGCACACGCCGACCGGAGCCGCGGAGTCCCACTCGTACTGGCCGCCGGCGTGGATGTACGCGTCGGCGTCGCCGAGCAGCACGTGCATGGCCTTGGCGCCGGCGGAGCCCATGTGGACAAGCTCGCTGCCGAGCTTCTCGGCCACGAACTTGCCCACGGCCGGCGGGCGGGTGCGCGAGACGACGATCTTGTTCGACAGCGGGCCGGTGACGGCCTTGGCCTCGCCGGTGTGGAAGACCTGCCCCAGGTCCGGCAGGCCGACGGCGGCGTGGAGGGGGAACCCGTCCTCGATCAGGGCGATGTGCACCGCCCAGTCCTGGCGGCCGCCGGCGAATTCGCGGGTGCCGTCGAGCGGGTCGATGATCCACACGCGGGAGTTGTCCAGGCGGTCGCGGTTGTCGGCGGCCTCCTCGGACAGGACGGCGTCGTCGGGGCGGTGCTGCTGCAGCACGCGGGAAATCCACTCCTGCGACAGGGCGTCGCCGGCGTCGCCGAGCACGCGGCCGCGGAGCAGGCCGACGTTGCGCACGCCCTTGAGAATTTCGCCCGTGCCCTGGGCCAGTCGGAGGGTCAGGATGTCGTCATCGACGTAGGCAGACATGCCTCCGATCATAGGGCGTGCCCGACCGCCGCGCCCGATGCGGCCCGGGTGAATACGCTCGGGGCCATGAACCTTCTGCTCAACCTCATCTGGCTCATCTTCGGCGGCATCTGGCTGGCCCTCGGCTACATTGCGGCGGGCATCGTGGCCTGCATTTTCATCGTCACCATCCCGGCGGGCATCGCGTCGTTCCGCATGGCGTCCTACGCGCTGTGGCCGTTTGGCCGGGTGGTGGTGGACAAGCCGGGCGGATCGGCCGGCCTCAACGTGGTCATGAACGTCGTGTGGTTCGTCATCGCGGGCATGTGGCTGGCCATCGGGCACATCACCACGGCCTTCGCGCAGGCGATCACCATCGTCGGCATTCCGCTGGCCATCGCGAACGTGAAGATGATCCCCGTCACCTGCTTCCCCTTCGGCAAGGACATCGTCGACGCCGATCGGGTGCGCGGCGGTTTCTCGCCGTTCTGATCCCCGGTTCCCGCGCCGGCGTGGCTGCTTGACGACGAAAAGCCACTTTTCGTGGTTCGGTGTCAAGTTGGTAACGATTGTCGGTTTGACCGGTGTCGGCTATTGCCGCACCGGGTTAACGCCCGTTACCCTTGGTGAAGTGCCCGGAGGCGGGGAAAATCCGCCCGACGGCGAACGAACGACGAGAACAGTCGGAACAGTCCCCGAAGCGAAGAGGTAGATGACCATGAAGCTCCGCAACCGCACCGCCGCACTCCTGGCGATCCCGGCCCTGACCCTGGCCATGGCGGCATGTTCCAGCGACGAGGACACCACGGTCGTCACCGACGCCCCGGATGCGACGAAGGTGTCGGAGGCCGTCTCGGGCGATGGTGACGCCGCCGCCACGACCACCGACGGCGACGCGACCACCACGACGACGCAGGCCCCGGTCGGCCAGGAGGCCGCCGTCGTGCAGGTCGCCGGCAATGACGTCGACGGCCAGTTCACCCCGGTGCGCTGCACCATGGACAACGACGACAATGACCTGGACATCGAGATCGGCGCAGACGATTCCGACACCGGCCAGGTCGACATCGACATCAACGACCCCAACGGCACCCCGGTGCTCGAGTCGCTGGACATCGACACCGCCAACCTGGACATCGAGATCGACGACCAGAACGCCGAGGGCGCGGTGATCAACCGCGACGGCGACAAGTGGACCATCACGGGCACCGGCAAGTACGACGACGAGGACCGCACCGACGAGGTCCGCGTCGAGGTCATCTGCCCGGTGTAGAACCGGCAGCATGCACTCGCCGGACTTGCTTTAGATCGGCTGGGCGGTGGCTCGCCTTCGGGCCCACCGTCTGACGCGAACCCCCGCTCCGAATCATTCGGAGCGGGGGTTCATTGTCGTGTCCGGGCCTGCGCTACTTCTTCGAGCGGTACCAGGACAGCAGCGCGTCGGTGGACGCGTCGCCGGAGTCCGGCTGCGCCTCGCCGGTGACGGCGGGCAGCAGATCGCCGGCCTGCTTCTTGCCCAGCTCCACGCCCCACTGGTCGAAGGAGTTGATGTCCCAGATGACGCCCTGCACGAAGGTGATGTGCTCGTAGAGCGCGATCAGCGCGCCCACCGCGGCGGGGGTCAGCTCCTCGGCCAGGATGGTGGTCGACGGGCGGTTGCCCGGCATGACCTTGTGGGGGATCAGCTCGGCGGGGACGCCTTCGTCGGCAAGCTCATCTTCGTCCTTGCCGAAGGCGAGGACCTTCGACTGCGCGAAGAAGTTCGACATGAGCAGGTCGTGCATGGACCCGGTGCCGTCGGCCGTCGGCAGGTCCTGCCGGGGGCGGGCGAAGCCGATGAAGTCCGCGGGCACCAGGCGCGTGCCCTGGTGCAGCAGCTGGTAGAACGCGTGCTGGCCGTTGGTGCCCGGCTCGCCCCAGTAGATCTCGCCGGTATCGCAGTCGACCCACTCGCCGTTGCTGTTGACGGACTTGCCGTTGGACTCCATGGTCAGCTGCTGCAGGTACGCCGGGAAGCGGGAGAGATCCTCGGAGTACGGCAGGACCACGTGGGAGTCGGCGCCGAGGAACTCGCCGTACCAGAGGCCCAGCAGGCCCATGAGGACGGGGACGTTCTTGTCCAGCGGGGTGTCCAGGAAGTGCTCGTCCATGAGGCGGAAGCCCTCGAGGAAGCGCATGAAGTCCATCGGGCCGACGACGGCCATGATGGACAGGCCGATCGCGGAGTCGACGGAGTAGCGGCCGCCGACCCAGTCCCAGAAGCCGAACATGTTGTCCGTGTCGATGCCGAACTCCGCGACCTTCTCGGCGTTGGTGGACACCGCGACGAAGTGCTTGGCCACCGCGGCCTCGTCGCCGAGCTTCTCGATGAGCCATCGCCGCGCGGCGTGCGCGTTGGACAGGGTCTCCTGCGTGGTGAAGGTCTTCGACGCGACGATGAACAGCGTCGACTCCGGATCGACCTCGTCGAGCACCGCGCACAGGTCGGAGGGGTCGACGTTGGAGACGAAGCGGGCGTCGATGCCGGCGGTGGCGTAGGTGCGCAGCGCCTTGGTCACCATCGCCGGGCCCAGGTCGGAGCCGCCGATGCCGATGTTGACCACGGTCTTGATGGTGCGGCCGGTGTGGCCCAGCCAATCGCCGGAGCGCAGGGCGCGGGCGAAGTCGCGCATGCGGCCGAGGACGTCGTGGACGTCGGCGGCGACGTCCTGGCCGTCGACGACCAGGTCCTGGTCCACGGGCAGGCGCAGGGCCGTGTGCAGCACGGCTCGGTCCTCGGTGTGGTTGATGTGCTCGCCGGCGAACATGCGGGCGCGGGCGCCCTCGACGTCGGCGGCGCGGGCGACGTCGACCAGCGCGGCCAGGACGCCGTCGTCGACGAAGTTCTTGGACAGGTCGACGTGCAGCCCCGCGGCATCGAAGGTCAGCTTGCCGGCGCGCTCCGGATCATCGGCGAACAGGCCGCGCAGATCCAGATCGATGATGCGGTTCTGCTGCACTTCGAGCGCCTCCCACTGGGGGGTGGTGGTGATGTCCGTCATGGGTTTCTCCAGCTCCTTCGGTATGGCGGTTTCGCTCCGTCCAGCCTAGTTGCGGTTGGCGGCGTGCGTCGGGTGGGCGATGGCCGGTGGCGGGCCGGTGCTTGACGACGAACGCCCCGCCTCATCCAGAGGCGGGGCGTTGCGTCAGGTGCCGGTGCTCGCCGGCGTTACCGGGATCGGCGGGATCGGCCGGTTCGGCGGGGTCAGCGGGAGCTGCCCAATCCGAAGATGGAGATCAGGAACTGCCCGATGATCCCCAGCCGCTGCAGGAATCCCACGACCGAGTCGAGGAAGTCCGCGGAGCTCGAGCCGGAGGAGCTGCTCGAACCGGAGCCGATGCCCGGGTCCGGGGTCGGGGTGTCGGGATCGTTGCCCGGATCCTCGCCCGGGTCCGTGCCCGGGTCGGTGCCGGGGTCGGTGCCGGGGTCCTCACCGGGGTCGGTGCCCGGATCCTCGCCCGGGTCGGTGCCGGGGTCCTCGCCCGGATCCGTGCCCGGGTCCGTGTCCTCGGCGTCCTTGATGTCCAGGGTGATTGGATCGGAGGACGACGGCTCGATGACCTCGGTGATCACGCCCTCCTCGTCCTTCTTCTCCTGGCCGCTGAAGACGGCGCGGATCTGGCGCTCGCCGGGCTGGTCGAAGCGGTGCTCGAAGACCGCCTGGCCGGTGGCCGGGTCGACCGGGGCCGTGCCCAGCAGGGTGTCGCCGTCGAAGAAGGACACGGTCGCGCCCTCCTGGAGGGCCGAGTCGCCGGCATCGACGGTGGCGATGAAGCGGATCAGATCGCCGGTGACAACTTCGGCGTCGACCTCGACGTCGGGGGTGGTGTAGGTCAGGTCGGTCGTCGTGTCCTGGTCGGCGGGCTCGGCGACGGTGAGCATCGCGGCCTCCGACTCGGCGCGCGGGTACGTCCGGCCGTCGACCTCGCGGGCCTCGACCACCGCGGTGATCGACTTCGAGCCGGCGGCGTCGAAGGCATGGGTCAGCGTGGCGGTGCCGTCGGCGCCGACGGTGGCGGTGCCGATCTCGGTGCCGTCGGCCAGGAAGGTGACCTCGGTGCCGGCCGGGACCGCCGGGTTCGCCGTGTAGCGGGCGGTGATCGTCGCCTGCTGGCCGACGAGGACGCCGTCCTCGGCGAGCTCGACGGACAGGGCCGTGGTGCCCACCGGCGCGATGTCCACCGATGCGGTGTCCTCGGCGCCGGCGACTTCCTGGGTGTCCGTCTCGAAGTTCTCGACGGCGGCGCGGAAGGTGCGCGTGCCCTGCTCGTCGGCGACGGTCGTGCTCAGCGAAGCCACTCCGTCGACGGTCGCGGCGCGGCCGATCTCCTCGTCGCCCTCGTAGAAGACGACCTCCACGCCATCGGCGAGCCGGGCATCGCCCTCGGCGCCGACGGTGGCCCGCAGCTCCACCGGAACCCGGCCATCGGTGATCGCGTCGGCGTCGGCCTCGGCGGTCAGCGCGACGGTGGCCTGGACCTGGTCGCGCGGGACCGGGTTGACCGTCACGGAGGTGGTGTCCTCCGACGGGTTGGTGCGGCCCTCGACGCCGAGGTAGCGGGCGGTGGCCCGGTACGGCGCGGGGGTGCGGTCATCGAGCTCCGGGTAGGTGTGCTCGGTGGTGGCCACGCCATCGTTGACCGGGACGGTGACGGTGGGGGAGCCGTCGCCGAAGTCGAACTCGACCTCGCCCTCGGTGACCGGGGTGCCGTCGTCGAGCGTGACGTTGGCGGTCAGCGTGGTCGGGCCGGAGCCCGAGGTGACCTCCAGGTCGGTGGAGGTCTCGGCGAAGCTGGTGCTCGTGCCGCGCTCCGTGACGGTCACGGTGCGGGCCTCCGACTCGGCGCGCGGGTAGCTGCGGCCGTCGACCTCGCGGGCCTCGACCACCGCGGTGATCGACTTCGCGCCGGCGGCATCGAAGGCGTGGGCCAGCGTGGCCACGCCCTCGGCATCGACCGTGGCGGTGCCGATCTCCGTGCCGTCGGCCAGGAAGGAGACCTCGGTGCCGGCGGGGATGGACGGGGTGGCCGAGTAGGTGGCGGTGATGGTGGCGTCCTCGCCGACCTTGACGGTCTCGTCGGCGGTGACGGTGATCGACGTCGCCGCGACGGGCGCGACCTCGACGTCGGTGGTCGCCTCGGCGCCGGTGAGCTCCTGGGTCTCGGTCTCCATGTCCTCGACGACGGCGCGGAAGGTCAGGGTGGCCTTCTCGTCCGGGACGTCGATGGTCAGGGTGGCGGTGCCGTCTGCCACGGGGGCGCGGCCGACTTCCCGGTCGCCCTGGAAGAAGATGACCTCGACGCCCTCGGGCAGCGTCGCGCCATCCGCGGCGCCGACGGTGGCGGTCAGCTCGACCGGGACCTGGCCGTCGGCGGCCTCATCGACCTTGGCGGCGCCGGTCAGCGCGACGGTGGCCTGGACCTGCTCGCGGGGCACCGGGGTGACCGTGACGGTCGTGGTGTCCTGCGACGGGTTGGTGCGGCCCTCGACGCCCAGGTATCGGGCGGTGGCGGTGTGGGGGACCGGGTTGCGGTCGTCGAGCTCCGGGTAGGTGTGCTCGGTGGTGGCCACGCCGTCGTTAACCGGGACGGTGACGGTGGGGGAGCCGTCGCCGAAATCGAATTCGACGGTGCCCTCGGTGACGGGCGAGCCGTCGTCAAGCGTGACGTTGGCGGTCAGCGTGGTCGGGCCGGAACCCGAGGTGACCTCGAGGTCCGTGGACGTGTCGGCGAAGCTGGTGCTCGTGCCCTGCTGGGACACCGTCAGGGTGCGGGCCCCGGACTCGGCGCGCGGGTAGGTGCGGCCGTCGACCTCGCGGGCCTCGACGATGGCGGTGATGGACTTTTCGCCGGCGGTGTCGAAGGCGTGGTTGAGCGTGGCGGCGCCCTCGGCATCGACCGTGGCGGTGCCGATCTCGGTGCCGTCGGCCAGGAAGGTGACCTCGGTGCCCTCCGGGATGGAGGGGCTGGCCGAGTAGGTGGCGGTGATGGTGGCGTCCTCGCCGACCTTCACCGGCTGCCCGGCGTCGAGCGCCAGGGAGGTGGTGGCGACCGGCGCGATGTCGATGGACGTGGTGTCCTCGGCGCCGGTTACCTCCTGGGCGTCGGTCTCGAAGTCGGCGACGACGGCGCGGAAGGTCACGGTGGCCTTCTCGTCCGGGACCGTGGTCGCGAGCTTTGCGACGCCATCGTCCGCCGTCACGCGGCCGATCTCCTCGTCGCCGCGGTAGAAGATGACCTCGGCGCCCTCTGGCAGGGTCTGGCCGTCGGCGGCGCCGACGGTGGCGGTCAGGTCGACCGGGACCTGGCCGTCGGCGGCCTGATCGGCACGGGCCTCGCCCGCCAGATCGACGGTGGCCTGGATCTGGTCGCGGGGGACAGGGTTGACGGTGACGTTGGTGGTGTCTTCCGACGGGTTGGTGCGGCCCTGGACTCCCAAGTAGCGGGCGGTCGCCTGGTAGGGCGCCGGGTTGCGGTCATCGAGCTCCGGGTAGGTGTGCTCGGTGGTGGCCACGCCGTTACTGACCGGGACGGTGACCTTCTCGGAGCCGTCGCCGAAGTCGAACTCGACGTCGCCCTCGGTGACCGGGGTGCCGTCGTCATGGGTGACGTTGGCGGTCAGCGTGGTCGGGCCGGAGCCCGAGGTGACCTCGAGGTCGGTGGAGGTCTCGGCGAAGCTGGTGTTGGTGCCGCGCTCGACGACCCGGGTGGAGGTCAGGGTGCGTCCGGAGGCGTCGGCGTTGCAGAAGACGGCGTCGTTGGACCAGAAGCCGTCTTCGCCGAAGGAGAGCGTGTTTTCGATGTTCGAGTCGTTCTTGGGGCCCGCGGGAACGCCGGCGCCGCGCACGCCGGTGACGATCGTCGTTCCGGCGGTGTCGGGGGCCGTGACGGTGAAGGTGACCGCCGGGAGGCGGAAATCGGTGTTCCCACCGACGGTCAGACCCCTTTTAGGATCGTCGTTGTTCGAGCTTGGGCCGTTGTTGACCGTTTCCCTCTCGCCGGAAATGCGGGCGTACTGGCCCGCGGAATCGGCGTTGCCGCTGCCGTTGACTCGCTCGACGATGGTGTTCTTGCCGCCGGTGCCAAGGGCGCCGCCGGCGAGGCGGATGTTGGAGACATCGACGCCGGTGGGCAGTGCGAAGTCGTACTTGATGCGGCCGATGTTTTCGCCGCCGGTGCGCATCTGGCCGGGCTGGACGGTCACGTCGAAGACGTCGCCCGGGTACACCTCTTTCGGGTAGGTGACCGAGACGTTGTCGGGGTTGACGGTGGTGTGCTGATTTCCTCCCCACACGGTGCACGCGTGGGTGAGGGGCTTGGTCTCATTGACGGGGGCTGCCAGGGCGTCATCGCCGCCGGGCAGGGTGATCAGCCCGAAGGTCAGCGCCGCGACCGCGGTGGCTGCCATGGGCAGTCGGAAAGCCTTGAGGTTCACTTCCATATTCCTTGTCTGGGAAAGTGGTCGACCGGCCCCGCGGTTGCAGCGGGGCCGGTCTGGGGCCGCTTAGGAGTTGGACGAGCCCGCGATGCCCGGCGTCAGCTTGCCGGTGAACAGGTCGACGATCCACTTCCACACGCGCTCGAAGAACGAGGTGAAGTCGGAGGATCCGGAGCTGGACGAGTCGTTGCCCGGGTCGACCGGAACCTCGCCGCCCACATCCGGGTTCTCTTCCTCGCCCTCGCCCGGGTTCGGCTCTTCGCCGGGCGCGGCGGTGATGGTGACCGTCTTCGTGGCCGAGCCCTCGACGCCCTCGGAACCGACGAAGTCGACCTTGAGGTCCTTGGTGCCGGCCTGATCCCAGGTGACGTCGAACGTGGCGACGCCGCCGACGACGGCGATGCGGGCTTCCGCGCCGTCCTTCATGATCTTCTTGCCGTTGTTCGTCAACGTGATGTACCCGTTGACCTCCGACTTGTCGCCGCTATTCGGGACGAGATCGGCCGTGAAGTCGAGCTTCTGGCCGGTGGTGCCCTCGGCGGGGCCTGCGATGGACATTTCGACGGAGTCGTACTTCGGTGCGACGACCTCGACCCGGACGTTGGTGCTCGACGGCTTCGCGTAACGCTCATCCGCCGGGGTGAACTGGATCGGCACCGTGAACGTGCCCGCTTCCGGGAAGACCAGCGGAAGCGTGGCCGTACCGTCCTCGGGGTTGACCGGCGCGCTGATCTCTTCGCCGTTGATGGTCGCGGTCACGGTGCCCGCGTGGGCGGGGGACACGGTGACGACGGTGTCGGCCTTCTCTCCCGGAGCGACCGGGGCAGGTTCCGTGGCGGAGAGGGTGGTGTCGGCGGCGACGATGCGCTCGATGACGCGAGTGGACGTCAGGGTCTGGCCAGCCGCGTCGGCGTTGCAGAAGACCGCGTCATTCCAGACATTGCCGTCCTCCATGAAGGAGATGGTGTTCTCGATGTTGGCGTCGCTGTCCGGACCTTTGGGAACTCCGGCTCCGCGCACGCCGGTGACGATCGTCGATCCTGCGGTGTCGGGAGCCGTGACGGTGAAGGTGACGGCGGGGAGACGGAAATCCGTGTCCTTCTGGACGGTCAATCCGTCCTTGGGGTGGTCGTTTCCAGGCTTGGGGCCGTTGTTGACGGTGTTTCCGTCGCCGGAAATGCGGGCGTACTGGCCGGCCGGATCGGGATCGCCGGACGCGTTAATGCGCTCCACGATCGTCGTCGCGCCGCCGGTGCCGGAGTCGCCGCCGTCGAGTCGGATGTTGGAGACGTCAACGCCGGTCGGCAGTGCGATGTCGTACTTGACGCGGCCGACGTTCTCGCCGCCCGCGCGCATCTGGCCGGGCTGGACGGTCACGTCGAAGGCCTCGCCGGGGAACACCTCTTGCGGGTAGGTGACCGAGACGTTGTCGGGGTTGACGGTGGTGTTCATCGAGGCGCCACCCCATGCATGGGACCACACGGTGCATTCGTGGTTCAGCGTCTTGGTCTCGGTGACGGTCGCGGCGACCGCGTCATCGACGACGGCGATGTTAATCAGGCCGAGGGCCAGGCCCGCGATGGCGGTGGTGGCGGCCGGGCGGCGGAGGTTCTTGAGGGTCACAGTCAGTGTCCTTGTCTGGAGGGGAGAAATCTGGAGGGGAGGAATCTGTGCAATTGGGGATTGGGGAAGTCGGACCTGGTGTGGATGCCGGTGCGATCACAAAGGCCGGCCCCGGGTTCGGAAACATCCGCACCCGGGGCCGGCCGCGAATGGGGCGCTTACTTCGCGCCGAGGCCGAACAGGGAGATCAGGAACTGGCCGATGATGCCGAGGTTGCCCAGGACTCCGATGATCGAAGACAGGAAGCTCGTCGAGCTGGAACCGCTGGAACCGCTCGAGTCGGAACCATCACCGGGGTTCGGGCCCGGGTTCTCGCCGGGCTCCTCACCGGGGTTCTCGCCCGGGTCAACCGGCTCCTCGCCCGGCTCCTCACCGGGGTCGACGGGCTCCTCGCCCGGCTCTTCACCGGGCTCCTCGCCCGGCTCTTCGCCGGGGTTGTCGATGACCACGTCATGCGGCTGGACGTCGAGCGTGACGGCCTCGGACTCGGACGGCTGGAGCACTTCGGTGATCACGCCCTCCTCGTCCTTCTTCTCCTGGCCGTTGAACACGGCGCGGACCTGGTGCTCGCCGCGCTCGGCGAAGCGGTGGTCGAAGACGGCCTGGCCGGTGGCGGGATCGACCGGGGCGGTGCCCAGGAAGGTCTGGCCGTCGAAGAAGGACACCGTGGCACCCTCCTCGATACCGGCGTCACCGGCGTCGACGGTGGCGATGAAGCGGATCAGGTCACCGGTGAGCACCTCGGCCTCGACCTCGACGTCGGGGCGCACGTAGGTCAGATCGGTGGAGGTGTCCTGGTCGGCCGGGTCGGCGACGGTGAGCATCGCGGCCTCGGACTCGGCGCGCGGGTAGATGCGGCCATCGACCTCGCGCTCCTCGACGAGGGCGGTAATGCGCTTCGGGCCGGCGGCGTCGAAGGCGTGGTTGATCGTGGCGGTGCCGTCGGCGCCGACGGTCGCGGTACCGATGCGCACGCCATCGGCGCGGAAGATGACCTCGGTGCCCTCCGGGATGGACGGGGTGGCCGAGTAGGTGGCGGTGATGGCGGCCTGCTGGCCGACGAGGACGCCGTCCTCATCCAGCGCCACGGCGATGGAGGTGCGGGACACCGGGGCGACGTCGACGTCGACGGAATCCTCGGCGCCGGTGAGCTCCTGGGTCTCGGTCTCCATGTCGGCGACGACGGCGCGGAAGGTCAGGGTGGCCTTCTCGTCCGGGACGGTGACGGTGGTGGCGGCGGTGCCGTCGGTCACGGGAGCGCGGCCGACTTCCTCGTCACCCTGGTAGAAGATGACCTCGGCGCCCTCGGGCAGGGTCTTGCCGTCGGCGGCGCCGACGGTGGCGCGCAGCTCGACGGGGACCTGCCCGTCGGTGGCCTCATCGACCTTGACGTCGCCCGTCAGATCGACGGTGGCCTGGACCTGCTCACGCGGGACCGGGTTAACGGTGACGTTGGTGGTGTCTTCCGACGGGTTGGTGCGGCCCTGGACGCCCAGGTACCGGGCGGTGGCCTGGTACGGCACCGGGTTGCGGTCATCGAGCTCCGGGTAGGTGTGCTCGGTGGTGGCGACACCGTTGTTGACCGGGACGGTGACCTTCTCGGAGCCATCGCCGAAGTCGAACTCGACCTCGCCTTCGGTGACCGTTGAGCCGTCTCCGAGGGTGACGTTGGCGGTCAGGGTGGTCGGGCCGGAGCCGGTGATGACCTCGAGGTCCGTCGAGGTCTCGGCGAACTGGGTGTTGGTCGAACCCACGACGCGGGTGCTCGTCAGATTGCGGCCGGTGGCTTCCGGGGTGCAGTAGACGGCGTCGGCGACGTTCGCGTGGGCTACGAAGGACAGGGTGTTGCGGGTGTTCGAGTTGTTGGCCGGGCCCTTGCCGGCGCCGGCGGCGCGCAGGCTCGTGGTGATTTCCGCGCCAAGGGTGTTGGGGGCGGTGACGTCGAAGGACACCTGGGGCAGGCGGAACGTCTGGTGCGTGGCCACCTGCATGCCATGGTCGACGGCATCCCGGGTGTCATTGGAATACGGGCCGTTGTTGACGGTGCGCTGTTGGGCCCAGATGCGGGCGTAGGCGCCGTTGGGGTTGGGGTGGCCGTCTTCGCCGACTCGGGTGACCTCCGGCGTGGTGTTGCGGAGGTTGGAGCCCGGGGCGGAGATGCGCAGATTGGAGATAGCGACGCCGGTCGGCAGCTCGATGTCGTACTTCATGCTGCCCAGGCGCTTGGAGCGGGAGATCATCTGGCCGGGCTGGACGGAGACGGTGAACGTTTCTCCGGGTTCGACCTGCTCGGGGTAGGTCATGGTCAGGTTGTCGGTGCCGACAGTGGTGTCTGAACCGTTCGTGAACCAGCCTCCGTCCTCGACGCACTGGTGGTTGACGGTGCGGTTCTCGGTGATCGGGGCTGCCAGGGCGTCATCGCCGTTGGGCAGGGCGATCAGCCCGACGGTCAGCGCCGCGACCGCGGTGGCTGCCATGGGCAGTCGGAAAGTTTTGAGTTTCACTTCCATGTTCCTTGTCTGGGAAGGTGCCGGGTCAGTTCGCGGCGGCCGCGGACTCGGTGGTGGACGGGGTGTCGGTCGGGGTGGAGTCCCCGGTGGAGTCGGTGGCCGGGGCCTCCGTCTCATCCGAGGGCTGCTCCGGCTGGGCCGGGGTGACGTCATCCGCGGAGGGGCGGTCGTTGTTCGAGGAGCCGTTCGACGACCCCTCGGACGAACCCAGCGAACCCGGCGTCAGCTTGCCGGTGAACAGGTCGACGATGAACTTCCACAGGCGCTCGAAGAACGACGTGATGTCGGAGGAGCCCGTGCCCGGGTCGGTCGGGATCTCACCGCCGGTGTCCGGATCCTCGTCCTCGTCGACCGGCGGGAGCTCGCCGTTCTCGTCGTAGATGGTCACCGACGTGGTGCCGGTGCCCATGGCCTCGCCCTCGGCGCCGACGAAGGTGCCCTCGAGGGTCTTCACGCCCGGGGTCGGCCAGACCATGTCGAATTCGGCGATGCCGCGCACCACGGGGATGCGTACCTCGGCGCCGTCCTTCATGACCTTCTCGCCGTTGTTCGTCAGCGTCAGGAAACCGGACACGTTGGACTTGTCGCCGGCATTCGGGGTGACGTCGGCGCGGAAGATGTGCTTCTCGCCGATGGTGCCCTCGGGCTCATTGGTGAAGGCCACCGAGACGGAGTCGTACGTCGGGGCGGCGACGGTGACGTCGATGCTGGTGCGCGCCGGCTTCGCGGTGCGCGGATCGGCCGGGGCGAACTCGACCGGGACCGAGTACTCGCCCTCGCGAGGGAAGACCAGCGGCAGGGTGGCGGTGCCATCCTCCGGGTTGACCTCCGCGGTGATCTTGCGGCCGTCGATGGTCGCCGTCACGGTGCCGGCGGCGGCCGGGGAGACGGTGACGGAGGTCGGGGCCTCGACCATCGGTTCGACGCCGGTCGGCGCCTCGGCGGTGATCGCGGTGTCGCCGGCGGCGACGACCGTCAGGGTGGCCTCGGCCTCGGCCGGGGTCTGGGTCTCGTCGGCGGGCACGAAGCGCGCCTTGACGGGGAACTCGCCGCCACGGTCCGGGATGACCTCGATGGACGCGCGGTTGTCGGCGACGTCGGCCGGGATGTCACGGCCCTCGATGGTGAAGATCACCTGTCCGGCGGCGTTCTCGGTGTTCTCGGCCGGGACGACCTCGGCGGTCAGGGTCACGGTCTCGCCCGGATGGACGGGCTGCTCGGCACCGGACAGCTCGAGGGCGGTCTCGGTGATGGCCGTGATCTCGATGGGGGTTTCGACCTTCGCCGGGGCGAAGGGCGAGCCGGTGGTCGGGCGGAACTCGGCGGTCAGCTGCTGGGCGCCGACCGCGGTGCCGGTGGGCACGGACGCGGTCGCCGTGCCGGTGGTCGCGTCGACCTCGGCGGTGACCTCCGCACCTTCCCCGATGCGGAAGGACACGGTGCCGGTCGCACCCGGCTCGACGGTCGCGGTGGCCTCGACGTTGTTGCGCGCCGGGGCGGACTCGGCGGCGGTGACCGCCAGGTTCGACGCCTGGCCGGCGACGGTGACCGTGCTCGTGGCCGACGACGCGGTGTGCGCTTCGGCGTTGGCCGGGGTGAATGCGGCGGTGACCTCGTAGTCGCCGGCCTCCGGGAACGTCAGCTCGCCGGTGGCGCGGCCGTCGACGACCTCGACCGGCTCGGAGACGTGCTCGCCCGAGGAGAACACGACGGTGCCGGCGGCGTCGGCCGGATCGATGGTCGCCGTCAGTGCGACCGGGTTGCCGGCGACGGCCTCGGAGACCTCTCCGATGGCCAGCGACGTGTCCACGGCCGCCGGCTTCGGGTTGACCTTGACGGTCGCGAGCTGGCTGGCGCGAGTATCGATCGGAGCGCTTTCCGACGCCCGCGGCGAACACTGGGTCGGGGCCCAGATCTGGCCGACGGGGAAGACCCACGACGTTTGAGCGTTCATCGTGAGGAAGTTCTCGTCGGCGCCGAAGTTGCCGGCGGCCCCGGCGGTGCGGACGCCGAAGTTCTTGTCGCCCTCGGTGTCGGCGCGAAGGTTGAGCTTGATCACCGGGAACCGCAGGTCGATGGTCGAGCCCGTGATGTTGTAGCGGATGCCGCCGTGGGCGTTCTTGTTGGAATTCGGCCCATTGCCGATGGTGGCGTTGTCGGCGCTGGTCAAGCGGAGGATGCGGCCATTCGGGTCGGGATGTCCCGACTCGTTGACCTGCAGGACGCGGAAGCCGTTGAGGTTGGCGTTGGACTCGTCGATGTCCGCGCCGGTGAAGGTGACGCCATCGGGCAGCGCGAAGTCCAGCTTGAGGCGGGACGCGGATTCGAGCCGCGCGCTCATCGGCAGCGAGGGAACCGCGACGCTGACCGGATCGATGGTGTAGGTGGTGCTGAACTCTTCGCCGATCTCCACGTCGGTGGGGGAGGTGACGTTGACCGAAACGTCGTCGGCGGAGAAGACCTGGGGGCCGGCCAGCGAGGTGCTGGGCGTGGCCTTGCACGTCAGGGACATGGAAGCGGTGTTGGTGACCTCGTCGGCGGTTGCCAGCGGCAGTACGACGAAGCCCGCGACGGCCACTGCTGTGGCCGATGCGAAGGCGGTGATCTTGCGCATGCTCATCCTCGGGTTTCGGGTGATGCGTGTGAAGGTGCCCGGCGGGCGGTGGGGAAAATCTTGGGTCGTTCACAGACTTTATTGACGTTAAGTAACGAATCGTTACGCGTCCACCGCAGCCGTGGTCACCCGTTTTTCGGCGACCTGGGGTTATCCGTCGAAAAGCCCGAACATTGTTCACCTTTTAGATGTTGATGTGACCCCGAAGCGGGGTGGCCCATCTGCCGGGCACCGTCGACAAATCCCGCCCCCGCGCGCACCATGGACGCCATGGGACATTCAGTGAACGACATTCTTTCCGGCGCCCCGACCCAGCTTTTCCTGGGCGGCGAGTTCCGCGACGCGTCCGATGGCGGCACCTTCGAGGTCCGCGATCCCGCCACCGACCGCGTCCTCGTCGAGGTCGCCTCCGCCACCGAGGACGACGCCCGCGCCGCGCTCGATGCGGCCTGCGCGGCCCAGGCCGACTGGGCCGCCACCCCGCCCCGCGCGCGCAGCGAGATCCTGCACCGCTCCTTCGAGCTGATCCTGGAGCGTGACGACGACCTGACGTACCTCCAGTCCCTCGAAATGGGCCGGGCGCTGCCGGATTCGCGCGGCGAGGTCAAGTACGCCGCCGAGTTCTTCCGCTGGTTCTCCGAGGAGGCCGTGCGCCTGCGCGGCGACTACCGCATCTCGCCGGACGGCAGCTCCCGCCTGGTCACGGTGCGACAGCCGGTGGGGCCGGCGCTGGCCATCACCCCGTGGAACTTCCCGCTGGCAATGGGCGCCCGCAAGATCGCGCCGGCGCTGGCGGCGGGGTGCACGATCATCGCCAAGCCGGCGTCGAAGACCCCGCTGACCATGCTGTACCTGGCCAAGTTGCTGGAGGAGGCCGGCGTTCCCGCCGGCGTGGTACAGGTGCTGCCGACGGGCTCGGCGAGCAACGTCTCCGCCATCCTCGACGACGATCGCCTGCGCAAGTTCACCTTCACCGGCTCCACCGAGGTCGGCCAGAAGCTGGCGGCGAAGGCCATGGAGACGTCGATGAAGGTCTCCCTGGAACTGGGCGGCAACGCCCCGTTCGTGGTGCTGGAGGACGGCGACGTGGACAAGGCGGTCAAGGCCGTCAAGGCGTCGAAGCTGCGCAACGGCGGCCAGGTCTGCATCGCGCCGAACCGGTTCATCGTCCACGCGTCGCTGGCCGGGGAGTTCACCGACGGCGTCGTCGCCATGTTCCGCGAGCTGGCCCTGGGCCGCGGCACCGACGAGGACACCGAACTCGGACCGCTGGCCATGCGGGATCAGCAGCGGACCGTCGAAAAGCTCGTGGACGATGCCGTCTCGCGCGGCGCCACCGTGCGCTGCGGCGGAGGGATCCCGGACCTGCCCGGTGAGCTCGCCGACGGCTACTTCTACGAGCCCACCGTGCTCACCGGCTTCCCGCTCGACGCCGACGTGGTCACCGAGGAAATCTTCGGCCCCGTCGTCGCCGTCACCGAGGTCGCCAGCGACGAAGAGGCCATCGAGCGCGCCAACGACACCATCTTCGGCCTCGCGGCCTACGTGTTCAGCGAAAACCTCACCCGCGCCCTCGGGGCGGCCGAGTCCATCGAGTCCGGCATGGTCGCGGTGAACAAGGGAGGGCTTTCCGACGCCTCCGCGCCCTTCGGCGGCGTCAAGCAGTCCGGGCTCGGCCGCGAAGGCGGATTCTCCGGCATCGACGAGTTTCTCGAGGACAAGCTCATCTCGATGGAGGGGTAGGTCCGGGGTGACGTTCACGGTGGCGCCGGCGCCGTGGTGGAAGTGGGCGATGGCCGCCGCGGCGATCCTCGGTGCGGTGGTGTCTCTGCTGGTCGGGTCGGCCGTGGTGGCGGTCGTGTCCGCGGTGATCATCGCCGGGGCGATCTGGTGGTGGCTGGCGTGCGTCCGGCTGCACATCGCCGTGGGCGGCGGGCGCGTCGAGGTGCGCGGCCCGTTCCACCGGACGGTGCTGCGGGTGGCCGACATCGCCGGTGTCGACGTCGTGCCCGTGGCCGACGGCAATGAGCGCCTGTGGAAGTGGCCGGTGATGAAGGGCGCGCCGAAGCCGGGCGACCTCCGGCTCGACGTCGGGGGAACGGTCGGCGTGCGCATGGCGGCCAGGACGGGCGGGGTGGTCCTGGTGGTGTTCCGCGACCACGACGATGCCCGGCGGTGCGCCGCCGCGATCCGCGGGGCGGGATGACCTACGCCCGGGCTTCGGCCACCTCGACGGCGGGGGCGGCCGGGTCCTTGGGCACCAGCGCGAAGAGGATCATGCCCACCACCAGCACCAGGGCGATGCCGGCGATGCCCGCCCGATCGGTGCCGAAAATGGCGACCATCGCGGCGAAGGCAGCCGGCGCCATCCAGCTCACCGCGCGGCCGGTGGTGACGTACAGGCCGAACATCTGCCCCTCGCGGCCCTCCGGCGCGATGCGCGCCAGATACGACCGCGCCGCCGACTGCGCCGGGCCGACGAACAGGCACAGGGCCAGGCCCAGCGGCCAGAACCATGCGGGCCCGTCGACGAACAGCAGCGCGACCGACGTGACCACCATCAGGCCCAGCGACCACAGGATCACCGGGCGCGGGCCAATGCGGTCGTCGAGGAACCCTGCGGTCAGCGCGCCCAGCGCCGAGACGACGTTGGCGGCGATGCCGAAGAGCAGGACGTCGGCGGCCGACAGCCCGTAGACCGTCACCGCCAGGATCGCGCCGAAGGTGAACACGCCGGCCAAACCGTCGCGGAACACCGCCTGGGAAATGAGGAACTTTATCGACCGCGGATCCTCCCGCCACAACTGGCGCAGCTCGCCGAACAAGCGGCGGTAGGAATCCGCGTAACTGGAATCCAGCGCAGCATCCGGCTCGATCTCCGGCACCCGGAAAAACGTCGGCAACGCGAACAGCAGGAACCAGGCGGCCGCCACCAGGGCGACGACGCGGACGTTCATTCCATCGGACGTCGTCAAGCCCAACGCGCCACCCTCGCCCGCGATGAACCCGACGTAGCAGATCAGCAACAGGAAAATGCCCCCGAAATACCCCGCCGACCAGCCGATTCCCGACACCCGGCCCACCGTCTCCGGGGTGGAGACCTGCCGCAGCATGGCGAAGTAGGAGACCTCCGCGAACTCGAACGCCACCGCGGCGACCGCCATGATGGCGATGCCCGGCCAGAAGAACGCCGGCTCGTTCTCGATGAAGAACAGCGACGCCATCAGCGCGATGACAACCAGCGTCCACATGGCCATCGACCACCGCCGCCGGCCCTTCGCATCCGCGCGGCGGCCCTGCACCGGGGCGACCAGCGCAATGATCACGCCCGCCGCGGCCATTGCCCAGCCGTACCACGACGACGCGGGGATCGACCCGCCGATGTCCGCGCCCACCGACTCGGTGAGGTACACGGAATAGATGAACGTGACCATGACCGCGTTGAACGCGGCGGAACCCCAATCCCACGACGCCCAGGCGGCGACGGTGGTGCGGTCCGTGCGGGAGGTGCTCATGTTCCCCAGGCTAACTAGCCGGGGCGAAGTTGGCGGGGCTTTACCCCAGGCGGCCGCGGCCCATCCGCAGCAGTGCGGTGGCGATGGCCGGGCCCTCCGGGCCGAGGGCGTCGCGGAACTCGTTGATGATCTGCACCTCGCGGGTGTGCACCAGCCGCGTGCCGCCCGAACCCATCCGCGTCTTGCCCACCGCCTTGCTCACCTCGGTGCGGCGCCGGATGGCGTCGATGATCAGGTTGTCCAGGCGATTGATTTCCTCGCGGTACTTCTCGATCTCCGACGAGCTCAGAGGATCGTCCGTGCCGGTGGGCGTGCGGACGTCGAAGGCGGCGATGAGGTCGTCGTTCATGCGTTCCATTCTGCCAAATGGGCCATCCGGGGGCTGGGCTAGGCTTGGCCCATCATGGTTGATTCGTTCGGTTTTGCCACCTCCCGCCCCAATCCCGCCGCGGCCGCGGCCGATTCCCGCGACGCGTTCGGCTCGCGCGACGATTTGCTCGAGGGCCTCAACCCGCAGCAGCGGGCGGCCGTGCTCCACGCCGGCCGCCCGCTGCTCATCGTCGCCGGTGCGGGGTCGGGCAAGACGGCGGTGCTGACCAGGCGCATCGCGCACCTCATCGGCGCCCGCGGCGTGCACCCGGGGCAGATCCTGGCCATCACGTTCACCAACAAGGCGGCGGCGGAGATGCGCGAACGCGTCGCGTCGCTGGTGGGGCCGACGGCGCAGCGGATGTGGGTGGCCACGTTCCACTCCACGTGCGTGCGCATCCTGCGCATGCAGCACGCGCTGGTGCCGGGATTGAACTCGAACTTCTCCATTTACGATGCCGACGATTCGCGCCGCCTGCTGTCCATGATCGCCCGCGACATGGACCTGGACGTGAAGAAGTTCACGGGCCGCGTGCTGTCCAACCGGATCTCGAACCTGAAGAACGAGCTGATCGGACCGGACCGGGCGGCGTCGGATGCCGAGGCGACCCGCAATCCCTTCGACGAGGTCGTCGCCCGCGTTTTCCGCGAGTACCAGGTGCGCCTGCGGGCGGCCAACGCGCTGGACTTCGACGACCTCATCGGCGAGACCGTCCGCATCTTCCGCGAGCACCCGGACGTCGCCGAGTACTACCGCCGCCGTTTCCGCCACGTGCTCGTCGACGAGTACCAGGACACCAACCACGCGCAGTACGCGCTGGTTTCGGCGCTGGTGGGCAAGCCGGGCGGGGAGGTCCCGCCGAGCGAGCTGTGCGTGGTGGGCGACTCCGACCAGTCGATCTACGCCTTCCGCGGGGCGACGATCCGCAACATCGAGGAGTTCGAGGAGGACTACCCCGACGCCGAGTCGATCCTGCTGGAGCAGAATTACCGCTCCACGCAGACGATCCTGTCGGCGGCCAATGCGCTGATCGCGCGCAACGAGAATCGCCGCGAGAAGAAACTGTGGACCGATCTGGGCGAGGGCGAGCAGATCAAGGGCTACGTCGCCGACAACGAGCACGATGAGGCGCGGTTCATCGCCAATGAGATCGACGACCTGGTGGATCGTCGCAAAGCAACCTATTCCGACATCGCGGTGTTCTACCGCACGAACAACTCGTCGCGCCCGCTGGAGGACGTGTTCATCCGCATGGGCGTGCCGTACACGGTGGTCGGCGGCACGCGGTTCTACGAGCGGCGCGAGGTCCGCGACATCGTGGCGTACCTGCGGGTGGTCGCGAATCCGGACGATGACGTGTCCATGCGGCGGATCATCAACACCCCCCGCCGCGGCATCGGCGACAAGGCGCAGTCCCACGTCGCGCTGCACGCGGAGGACACCGGCACGTCCTTCGGGGCGGCGCTGCGGGCGGCGGCGCGCGGCGAGGTGGCGATGGTCGCGGCGCGGTCGCGCAACTCCATGAAGGGCTTCGCCGAGCTGCTCGACGGCATCGCCGCGGACATGGGCACCGGCGACATCGGCGACATCGGCGACCTGGTGGAGGCCGTGCTCGACCGCACCGGCTACCGCGCGGAGCTCGAGCGGTCCTCCGACCCGCAGGATGCGACGCGCCTGGACAACCTCAACGAGCTGGTGTCGGTGGCCCGGGAGTTCTCCGCGGAGACGGCGTTGCGGGAGGGCATGGAAGAGCTTGACGACGATGCGGTGGGCGGTGCAGCGGCCGGCGACGGCATGGACGATGGGCAGCCCGAGCCGGGGAGCCTGCAGGCGTTCCTGGAGCGCGTGTCGCTGGTCGCCGACGCCGACCAGATCCCCGACGACGAGCGGGGCGTGGTGACGTTGATGACCCTCCACACCGCCAAGGGCCTCGAGTTCCCCGTGGTGTTCGTGACCGGCTGGGAGGACGGCCAGTTCCCGCACCTGCGGGCGATGGGCGATCCGAAGGAGCTGGCGGAGGAGCGTCGCCTGGCGTACGTCGGCCTGACGCGCGCGCGGAAGCGGCTGTACATTTCGCGGGCGCAGACGCGGTCGTCGTGGGGTACGCCGCAGAACAATCCGCCGTCGCGGTTCCTCGGCGAGATCCCCGATGAGCTGGTCGAGTGGCTGCGCGAGGAGCCGGCGTCGTCGTGGGGCGGGGGATCGGCGTTCGGCCGCAGCTCCGGCTTCGGGTCGTCGGCGCGGTCGGGCGGCTTCGGCCGGTCGGGGCGGTCCGGCGGTGGCGGCGCGGGCGTGGGCCCCGGCGTCGGGTCGGCCGGCGGGCGCAAGAAGAACACGGAGCTCCAGCTCGCCGCGGGGGACAAGGTGGTCCACGACAAGTACGGCCTGGGCACCGTCCTGTCCGTCGATGGCGTGGGCCCGCGGGCCACGGCGACCATCGACTTCGGGTCGGCGGGCAAGGTCCGCCTGATGCTCATCGGCGGCCTGCCCATGGAGAAGCTCTAGCGTCGCTTCTTCGCGGTGATCCAGCAGGTGATCACCGCGTCCTGGACCAGGGTGCCCTCGGCGTCGACGAGCTCGATGCGGACGTCGAGGTTGCGGCCGCCGGACTCCGGGGTGATCTCGGCGAAGTCCGGCAGGTCGGCGGTGGCGGTGGCGGTGAGGCCGCCCTGGGAGATTTTGAGGTAGTTCGTCGTCATGCTCTTGGGCACCCACCGGTGCGAGGAGGGGACGGAGGCCTCGCAGAGCAAGCCCATGACGAACTCCGCGAGATTGCAGGCGGCGATGGCGTGGAACGTGCCGATGTGATTTTGCACCCCCCACCATTTCGGCGCCGACGCGACCGCCAGCCCGGGTTCCATGACGCGCAGCCGCGGCAGCGACGTGCGGAAGTACGGGGCCTTCAGCGACACCGCTGCCGAGAACAGCCGCGTGCCGACCATCGGGATCCGCGACAGCTTCGCCCACATCTCGGCGGTGGCGGTGCGGCTGGCGGGCGCGGCGGGGAGGTTCGTTTCGCTCATCCCGCCAGCGTAGGTCGCGCGCCGCCGGGCCCGGGCGGATTTCCCGCGATCGGTGGGGGTGCGGGGCGGGGCCGCTCCAGGCCGCGGGTCGCAAACTCGGGCGGCAGCGAGCCTTGCGACGGTTCGTCCCCGGCCACATCCGCTCGCGGGCCGCTCGGCCGGGCGCGGGCGTATGAAACTGCACATTTTCGTCGTCGCGAAAATGCCGACCTGGGCTTTTGCGTGGCGGTGGTAGTACTTAGCGACGCCCGCGCCTCGCCGCTCCGGGTTTCCGGCGGCTCGGACGCGGCTCGGGCGTCGAAAGCGACCACAAAACGTTGCCGCCGAAAACACCGACCTGGGCTTTTGTGTGTCGGTGGTAGTAGTTTGCAACGTCCGTGCCCCGGCGTTCGCGATTGGCTGACTGGTTGGGTGGGCGGCAGCGAGCTTCGCGACGGACCGTCCCCGGCCGTATCCGCTCGCGGGCAGCTCAGACGGCGCGGGCGTATGAAACTGCACATTTTCGCGGCCGCGAAAACGGCGACCTGGGCTTTTGCGTGGCGGTGGTAGCACTTTGCGACGCCTGCGCCCCGGCGGACCCGGTTGCGGGGCGCTTCCGCGGAGTCGAGCGTCGAAAGCGACCACAAAACGTCGCTGCCAAGAACGCCGACCTGGGCTTTTGCGTGGCGGTGGTAGTAGTTTGCGACGCCCGCGCCCCGCCGCTACCGGTTGTGGGCCGCAGATGCGGGCGGCCGGGGAGCGGCGCAGCGGGACGTCGTCAAGCAAAAAGGCCGGCCCCGCACGAAGCGGGACCGGCCAGCAAACCGAGGAACGGGGCCTAGAACAGGCCGCCCGAGACGACGTCGAGGCCGCGCTGCAGGAACCACGACACCGGGTCAACCGGGGTGGTGCCGTCGGGGTGGATCTCGAAATGCAGGTGGGTGCCGGTGGAGAAACCGCGGTTGCCCATGCCGCCGATGACCTGACCGGCGGAAACGCGCTCGCCCACGGCAACGCCGAGGGTCTCGAGGTGGCCGTAGACCGACACGGCGCCATCATCGTGGAGCACGCGGATCCACTGGCCGTAACCCTGCGCCGGGCCGGAATCGACGACGGTGCCGTCCATGACGGACATGATCGGGGTGTTCATGACGTTGGCGATGTCGATGCCGTTGTGCATCGTGCCCCAGCGCGGGCCGAAGCCGGAGGTGAAGGCGCCGAGGGCCGGCACGGACAGCTGCGGCGCGCGGGCGGCGCGGTCGGCGGCGGTGCGCTGGTTGTTGTACTCCAGGGCCGTGGCCAGGTGCGTGCCCAGGTCGGACGCCGGGCGGAAGTCGCGGACCGACAGGACCATCGGGGTGGAGGACATCTGCGCCTCGGCGGCGTCCTGGGCGACGAGATCCTTGTCGGCGTCCTTCGCGTCGGCGGCCGCTGCGGTGGCGGCGGCGCCGGAGACGGACACTGCGGAGGAGGTCAGAGCGACCATCGCGATGCGGCTCTTGATGGACTTGCCCGGCTTGCGGTGGGCACCGCCCTTGCGTCGCGTCATCGTCTGCGTCACGTTCACTCCCTGTAGTCCTGTGATCTCTCGGTTACCTTTGGGCCTCGTGTCCTGCCCGGAGGCCGCAAAACGTAACCATGTCGTTATGCAGCGCGTGTAACGATAACGAAACGGCAACTGTCGAGCAAGCCGTTTGACGGCAAAGTCGGGATTATGTGATTTGTTCCTCTCTTCGCCGGTCCGGGCCGCGATTCAGGGGGCTCGTTTTTTCACATAAGCCCCGCTGGTAACGGTGGTCGGCATTTTGTTGACGTGTCCCTGCCCGATTTTCACCCCCGTCACCCCCGCTGCGACGGTCCGCGACGTAACACCGCGACACGGCTTTACGACGACCGCCGCGCCGCCCGTGCCCGATCCGCGCATCGCGATAGTCTCGTCGAAGACGTCTCGGGTGGGCAGAGGCGGCCCGGACAAGTTCGCCCACGGAGGAAAGGCACGGCATCGAAGTGAGTGACGCCAATCCGCGCAAGCGCACCCCGGGGCGGGGCACCCGCCGCACGGGGCCGTCGTCCCGCCGTACCCGCGGCCGTTCCCCGCGCAGGGAGCCGGCGCGCCCCGCCGAGATCACGTCGGTGTCCGGGCCGGCCGTCGATGAGGCGGCCCCCGCGGCCGGCACGCCCCGCCCCGCCGCCGCCACCGCCCGCGCCGCGCGCATCCGCCGCTTCCTCCTCGCCGCCGCCGGCGTGCACGGGGTGGCGCTGCTGTTGATCATCTCGGTCGCGGTCATCGGCGTGACGGTGGCGGGCGCGGGCTTCACGCCGCTGCCGGCGACCATCGCGTCGTCGTGGATGCTGCTCAATCTCGCGCCGTTCGAGTTCGGCGGCACGGACCTGGGCCTGGTGCCGGCGCTGCCGGCGATGGCGTATTTCGCGGCGGTGGCGTGGAAGATCCGCCGGGAGGTGTCGGGCCCGGTGAGCATCCGCGACGTGCGCACCATGGCGGCGGTGTTCGCGGGCGTGCCGCTGGCGCTGAC
The DNA here is from genome assembly GCF_042725215.1 of Corynebacterium sp. NPDC060344. Classification (NCBI taxonomy): domain Bacteria; kingdom Bacillati; phylum Actinomycetota; class Actinomycetes; order Mycobacteriales; family Corynebacteriaceae; genus Corynebacterium; species Corynebacterium sp. NPDC060344. The sequence goes on from NZ_JBHXCS010000003.1 coordinate 68,260, forward strand.
GGTCATCGCGTGGCTGATGTTGTGGGACGCGTCGGGCGTGCTGCGCATCGACGCGCCGTTCTTCCCCGCAGCGATCGCCTCCACCGCGGCCATCCACGCCGCGGCGCTGCTGGCGGGCATGGGGCCGCGGCTGACGCGGGCGCTGCTGCGTCGCCGGGCGCTTCCGGAGTGGCCGCTGGCGTCGCTGCGCCTGGCCGCCGCCTTCGTGGGGTGGCTGTGGGCGGCCGGCGCGGTGGCCGTGGTCGCGTCGATGGTCTGGCATCACGCGTCGGTGCGCGAGACCCTGGGCATCGCCGACGGCGGTGGCTCGCTCCTCGGTTTGCTCCTTCTCTCCGTGGCGTACCTGCCCAACATCGCTTTCGGAGCGTCGGGGATCCTGGTCGGCGCCCCGGCCAACGTCGGTGTCGCGGAGGCCGGCCTATTCGCCGTGTCCCCGGGCACGCTGCCGCCGCTGCCGGTGCTCGCCGCGATGCCGCAGTCGCATCTGAGCCCGTTGTTCGGCGTGCTGCTGGCGGTGCCGGTGGGCATCGCGGTGTGGTGCGTGCACCGCCACTTGAAGAAGGCCGAGTCCGACCGCCCCTACGTCGAGGTCGTCGCGGCGGCGGTGATGGCGGGCGTCATCGTCGCGGCCCTCGCGCTGCTGCTGGGCGGCGAGGTTGGCCAGTACGGCTGGTCGGGCACCACCTGGTGGTTGGCGGGCGTGCTGGCGTCGGTGTGGCTGGCGGTGCCGGGCGCGGTCGTGGCGGTCATGGTCGGCGGGTTCCCTCGTCCGGCTGCGGTGGGGATCCCGGAGCAGGAGCTTGACGACGCCCCCTCCACACCCACGGAAGCCCCCGCCACCGAAGAGGCGGAGACGGAAGAGGCGGAGACCGAAGACGCTGAGGCTGACGAGGTTGAGGCAGAAGAGGCGGAGACTGAAGGAGCACAGGCCGAGGACGCTGAGGTTCAGGCCGAAGAAGTCGAGGCTGACGAGGCTGAGGCCGAGACTGAAGAGGTAGAGGCAGAGGAAGTCGAGGCCGAGGATGCTGGGGCTCAGGCCGAAGAAGTCGAGGCCGACGAACCTCCCACCGAATCCCAGGTGCCGGCCGAACCGGGGGAGGCGGAGGCCGTCGCAAAGCCGGAACCGGATGCGGACGGCGACGGCGAGGCCCCGAGGTCCTGACCGGGGGAGGTCCGGCCGGGGCGATCCGGGCGGGTGGGTAGAGTGTTGAGCCGTGACCGAATCACACAGCGCCGGGCCCGATGACCCGGCGGCGCCCCTGACCATCGTCGTGCTGGCCTCCGGCACGGGCTCGCTGCTGCAGTCGATGCTCGATGCCCTCGACCCCGCCCGCGTGCGCGTGGCGGCCGTCGGCTCGGACAAGGAATGCCGGGCGCTGGAGCGGGCGGGGGAGGCGGGGATCCCGTCGTTCCGCGTCGCCTTCGACGACGCCGCCCGCGCCGACCGTGCGGGCTGGGACGCGAAGCTGCTGGCCGCGGTCCGGGAGCATGAGCCCGACTTCGTCGTGTCGGCGGGGTTCATGCGCATTCTCGGGCAGGGGTTCATCGATGCGTTCCCGGATCGCATCGTCAACACCCATCCCGCGCTGCTGCCGTCGTTCCCCGGCGCGCACGCGGTGCCGGATGCGCTGGCGCACGGGGTGAAGGTCACCGGAACGACGGTGCACATCGTCGACGCGGGCGTGGACACGGGGCCGATCCTCGCGCAGGAGGCGGTCGTCGTCGAGGACGGCGACACCGTGGACACGCTGCACGAACGCATCAAGATCGTCGAGCGCCGGCTGTTGGTCGACGTTCTCCACACCATCTCGGAACGCGGAATCACGCGGGACGGACGAAAGGCGAAGTTTTCATGACCCAGGATCACGGCAGCATGGACCGCAAGCCCATCAAGCGCGCCCTCATCAGCGTCTACGACAAGACCGGTCTGGAGGATCTCGCCCGCGCCCTCCACGACGGCGGCGTGCAGATCGTGTCCACCGGTTCGACGGCCTCGCGCATCGCCGACGCCGGCGTGCCGGTCACCCCGGTCGAGGAGCTCACGGGCTTCCCGGAGTGCCTCGAGGGCCGGGTGAAGACCCTCCACCCGCGCGTCCACGCCGGCATCCTCGCCGACACCCGCAAGGACGATCACCTGTCGCAGCTGTCGGACCTCGGCGTCGAGCCGTTCCAGCTGGTTGTGGTGAACCTGTACCCCTTCACCGAGACCGTCGCGTCGGGCGCCGACTTCGACGCCTGCGTCGAGCAGATCGACATCGGCGGCCCGTCGATGGTCCGCGCCGCGGCGAAGAACCACCCGTCGGTGGCCGTGGTCGTCGATCCGGCGAAGTACGGCGAGGTCACCGAGGCGGTGGCCGGCGGCGGTTTCTCCCGCGCCGAGCGCACGGCCCTGGCCGTCGACGCCTTCCGCCACACGGCGTCCTACGACGTCGCGGTCGCGTCGTGGATGGGGTCGCAGCTTGACGACGATTCGGCCGACTCCTCCGCGGCCTTCCCCGAGTGGTTCGGCCACACCTACGAGCGTTCCGCCACCCTGCGCTACGGCGAGAACCCGCACCAGGCGGCGGCGCTGTACGTCGACCCGTCGGCGCCCGCGGGCCTGGCGCAGGCGGAGCAGTTCCACGGCAAGGAGATGAGCTACAACAACTACACGGATTCCGATGCCGCGTGGCGCGCCGCGTGGGATCACGAGCGCCCGTGCGTGGCCATCATCAAGCACGCCAACCCGTGTGGCATCGCGGTGTCGGACGAGTCGATCGCCAAGGCCCACCTGGCCGCCCACGCCTGCGACCCGGTGTCCGCGTTCGGCGGCGTCATCGCGGTCAACCGCGAGGTGTCGGTGGAGATGGCCAAGCAGGTCGCGGAGATCTTCACCGAGGTCATCGTCGCGCCGGGTTACGAGGACGGCGCCGTCGAGGTGCTCAGCCAGAAGAAGAACATCCGCATCCTCCGGGCGCCGGCGCCGCAGGGCGCGGCCACCGAGTACCGCCAGGTCTCCGGCGGCATGCTGCTGCAGGAGCGCGACGCGCTGCAGGCCGAGGGCGACGACGCCGCGAACTGGACGCTTGCCGCCGGCGAGGCCGCCGACGACGAGACGCTGGCGGACCTGGTCTTCGCCTGGAACGCGGTGCGCGCGGTGAAGTCCAACGCGATCCTGCTGGCCAAGGACGGCGCCACCGTCGGCGTTGGCATGGGCCAGGTCAACCGCGTCGACGCCGCGAAGTTGGCCGTCGAGCGCGCCAACTCGCTGGCCGGCGACGATGAGCGCGCCCGCGGGGCGGTCGCCGCCTCCGACGCGTTCTTCCCCTTCGCCGACGGCTTCGAGATGCTCGCCGACGCCGGCGTGCGCGCCGTGGTCCAGCCGGGCGGCTCCATCCGGGACGCCGAGGTCATCGAGGCCGCCAACAAGGCGGGCGTGACCATGTACCTGACGGGCGCGCGCCACTTCGCCCACTAGGCCGGAGTTACCCATTGTTCACCGGATGTGGCGCACGCCACCTAAGATGAGCGGCATGTCACGCCGAGCCGAACTCAGGGAGCGGCGGCACGCGGAGATCATCGCCGCGGCCGCCGCGATGATCGCCGACCGCGGATTCCACGTCACCAGGCTCGAAGACGTCGGCCAGGTCGTGGGCATTTCCGGCCCCGGCCTGTACCGCTACGTCTCCGGCAAGGACGACATGCTCGCCCAGATCCTGGTCGACATTTCCGTTCGCCTGGTCGACGGCGCCCGCGCGGTGATGGACCGGGCCCGCGCCGAGGAGTGGGAGCCCGACCGCACGCTGCGCGAGCTGCTCGGCTTCCACGTCGAGTTCGCCGTCACCGAACCCGACCGCATCCGCGTGCAGGAGCGCGAGATCGGCAACCTGGCCCCGCAGCAGCGCGAGAAGGTCCGGTCGCTGCAGCGCATGTACATCTCCATGTGGGTCGACGCGCTGCGCCGCTCGAATCCGGAGCTGACGGAGGACGCCGCCCGCGTCCGCGTGCAGCTCGCCGCCGGCCTGATCAATTCCTCGCGCCACGTCGTGCGCTGGGCCGGCGCCGACGCCGTGCGGCGGGAGGCCATGGACATGGCGTTCAGCGCCATGGGCCTGCCCAAGGACGAGGACCCCGACATCGGCGACATCGCCCGCGCGGCCCTCGGCGGCCGCCCCCGCAGCGCCGGCGAGATTCCGGCAAACGGCGACCCCGGGGCGTCGTAAAGCAATAGTCTTCGCCCCATGGACATCCTCATCATCGGGGCCGGGCCGTCGGGGCTGGCGACCGCCGCGGAGCTGCGCAGGGCCGGGCTCGACTACGACCACGTCGAGCGCCACGACGGCGTCGGCGGGCTGTGGGACATCGACAATCCCACGACGCCGATGTACGAATCGGCGCACTTCATCTCGTCGAAGCGCCTGTCGTGCCTGCCCGGGCGGCCGTTCGCCGACGACGTCGCCGACTACCCGCCGCGCACCGAGATCCTGCGCTACCTGCGCGAATTCGCCGACGACGAGGGCATCGCCGAGCGCATCGAGTTCGGCACCGAGGTCGTAGGCGTGGAGCCGGCGGGGGAGAGCGGCTACCTGGTCGAGATGCGCGGGGCCGGCTCCGAGCCACGGACCAAGCGCTACGACCACGTCATCTGCGCCTCCGGCACGCTGTCGGTGCCCAACCTGCCGGACATCCCGGGCGATTTCGACGGCGAGTTCCGCCATTCGGCGACCTACCGCGGCATCGACGAGCTGCGCGGCAAGCGCGTGCTGGTCATCGGCGCGGGCAACTCCGGCTGCGACATCGCGTGCGACGCCGCGCAGGCCGCGGAGTCGGCGGAGCTGAGCATGCGGCGCGGCTACTGGTTCATTCCCAAGCACATATTCGGCCGCCCGTCCGACGAGTGGACGGTGACGGGCCCGCAGCTGCCCGCGCGGATCATGCAGGCCGGGGCGCAGGCGATCCTGCGCCTGTACTTCGGCGACCTGCGCAAACTGGGGCTGCCCAAGCCGGACCACCGCATCTTCGAGACCCACCCGCTGCTCAACGACCAGCTCATCCACCACCTGCGCCACGGGGACATCTCGGTGCGCGGGGACGTGTCGCTTTTCGACGGCCCCGACGTCGTCTTCGCCGACGGTTCCCGCGGGAGCTACGACCTCGTGCTGGCGTGCACCGGGTTCGATCATGCGGTGCCGTACGCCGCGGACCTGTTCGGCGGGGACGGCGGCAACGCCATGGAGCAGCTCTACCTGGGCTGCGCGCACCGGACGCGGCCGGGGCTGTGGGCGCCGGGGCTCATCGAGACCAACTCGGGAGCGTTCGGCGCCATCGGCCAGCAGGCGCGGCTCATTGCGGCGGTGCTCGCCGACGACGACAAGGCCGCCGATTTCGACCGGCGCCGCCGGGACAACGACGTCGATCTCACCGGCGGCCTGACAATGGACCGGTCGGAGCGCCACCGCGGGTACGTCGACTCGCATGCGCTCCACGCCGCGCTGGCCGGCGAGCTCGAGGCGCTGGGCCTCGATGCCCGCCGGGACCAGCTCGGCGGGTTGGCGGGCTAGCTGCCCTTGCGGTGCCGCGACGGCGGCAGCGGGATGTCCTCGCCCTCGCGCAGGACCGGGTGCTCGTGCAGCGCCTGCTGCTCGAAGCTGACCCACTTGACGCCGGCGGAGTCGTGGCAGCCCTTGGGCAGCGGATCCGAGTAGAGCTCCTCGAACTTGTCGCGCATCTTCTCGTGGACGTGCTTGCGGCGCAGCTTCAGGCTGGGCGTCAGCTCGTCGGCCTCGACCGTGAGCTCGCGGTCGAGGATGCGGAAGCGCTTGATCTGCTCCCACGAGTTCAGGCCCTCGTTGAGGCGGCCGAGCGAGGCCTGCACGCGAGCCACGACGCGGGGGTCGCGGGTCATCTCGGCGAAGTCCTCCGGGGCGCCGCCGTTGCGCTCGCACCACTCGCGGGTGGCCTTCTCCTCGAGCACGACCATGCCGACCATGAACTTCTTGCCCTCGCCGTAGCTGACCAGCTCCATGGCCAGCGGGCACAGGCCCTTGAACTCGGACTCGATGGCCGCCGGCGCGATGTACTTGCCATTGGAGGACTTGAACAGTGACTTCTTGCGGTCGGTGATGTACACGAAACCGCGCTCGTCCTTGCGGGCGATGTCGCCGGTGCGCAGGAAACCGTCGCCGGGCAGCGACTCCTGCGTCGCGTCCTCGCGGTTGTGGTAGCCGTTCATGTTCCAGCCGCTCTTGAGCAGCAGCTCGCCGTCCTCGGCGATCTTGTCCTCCACGCCCGGGAAGGGCCAGCCGATGGTGCCGATGCGGTAGGCGTCCAGGCGGGTCAGGTGAGTGATGCAGCCCTCGGTGAGGCCGAAGCCCTCGGCGATGGGCATGCCCACCGACAAGTACCACTTGGTGATGTCCTGGTTGATCGGCGCCGACCCCGAGATGAGCATGCGCACGTTGCCGCCGAGCGCGTCGCGGATCTTCGACAGCACGACCTTGTCGGCGATGCCCAGGCGGAACTTCAGCCAGCCCGGCACCTCCTTGCCCGCCAGGCGCAGCTCGGTGGCCTCCATGGCCAGCTTCATGCTGGTCTTGCCCAGCTTGGCCTTGACGCCGTTGCCCTCGAACTGGGCGTGGATGGCGGAGTAGGCCTTCTCGAAGATGCGGGGGGCGCCGCCCATGATGGTCGGCTTGACCTCCTGGAGGTTCTCCACGATCTTCTCGATGCGCCCGTCGATGGCCGTGGTGATGCCAGTGTTGATGGACACGTAGAGCAGGAAGCGGCCCATCAGGTGCGCCAGCGGCAGCCACAGGAAGTGGACGTCGTTCTGGTACAGGTTCGGCGTCGACGTCACCGAGGCGATGTTGTTCATCCACGCGCCGTGCGAGATGATCGCGCCCTTCGGCTTGCCGGTGGTGCCCGAGGTGTACTGGAAGGTGGAGATCGTCTCCGGGGTGATCTCGTCGATCGCGCGGCGCACGACGTGCGGGTCGTGGCCGAGCAGCTCGCGGCCCTGGGCCATGAGGTCCGACAGCGGGGAAACCCAGTCGAGGATCTCCTCCTCGTCGCAGTCGCGGGACTCGTTGAGGGCCTGCGTCTGCGCCGACCACGAGGGGTCGATGACGTAGACGTGCTCGACCTTGGGGATGGCCCCGCGGATCTTCAGCAGCTTGGACACCTGGTCGCCGTCTTCGGCGATGACCATGCGGGCCCCGGAGTCGTTGATGATGAACTCGATGTCGCCCGGGACCGACGTGGGGTAGATGGCCACGGAGTTGATGCCGACGGACATCAGCGACATGTCGGAGTTGACCCATCCCATGCTGGTGCCGGCGATGAGGGCGGCGGCGTCGCCCTTGCCCAGGCCCGCGGCGAGCAGGCCGGCGGCGTGCTCTTCGATGGTGCGCTGGAACTGGCCCCAGGTGACGTCGGTCCACTCGTCGTTGCCGTCGCGGTGGCGCCAGGCGACGTTGTCGGGGGTGGCGGTGGCGCGGCGCAGGATCATCGCGCCGACGCTGGGGGCGGGGTTGTCCAGGACTTCGCGGTCGATGGGCTCGTCGGCGGGGGTGGCGTAGCCGTCGACGGACCACCCGGCCCCGGTTCCGGACTTGGCCTTCGGCAGTCCGACGGTGCTGACGGGCGGGGGGCTGAGATCGTTCTGCGGAGTGTTCATCGTGTCCCTTTCTCGCTGGCATCAGGCAGTGGAAGTGGCCTGAATCACGTTGGTAACGATGTTATGCGCAGTGAAGTTTCCATGTGGAAGATTTCCCGCATTGTTGCCGCGCCGTGTCTTTTTCGGGTGGGAAACGGGTGGGATACGGGGGGAGTGGGTGGCCCGCGCCATAGTTTCGCTTGGCAAGTGTCGCGCATCACAGTAGTGTTTCGCCACAGAGAGTTAATGGCCATTAACGCAGTGGTCGCCGACACCCCACGGAGAAGGACATGACGGACCCCACCAACCGCGAGAAGCACGAGGCCCTCGTCGAGGATCTGCGCGACCTGCTCGCCCGCACCGCCGAGGGCGGGCCGGAGAAGGCCCGCGAGCGCCACGTCGCCCGCGGCAAGCTCCTGCCGCGCCAGCGCATCACCGAGCTGCTCGATCCGGGCAGCCCCTTCCTCGAGGTCGCTCCGATCGCCGCGCACGAGATGTACGGCGGCAAGGTCCCCGCCGCCGGCGTCGTCGCCGGCATCGGCCTGGTCGAGGGCCGCCGCTGCATGATCGTGGCCAACGACGCGACGGTCTCCGGCGGCACCTATTACCCGATGACGGTGAAGAAGCACCTGCGCGCCCAGGAGATCGCCGGCGCCAACCGCCTGCCCTGCATCTACCTGGTCGACTCGGGCGGCGCGATGCTGCTCAACCAGGACGAGGTCTTCCCGGACCGCGACCACTTCGGCCGCATCTTCTACAACCAGGCCAACCTGTCCAAGAAAGGCATCCCGCAGATCTCGGCGGTCCTGGGCTCGTGCACGGCCGGCGGCGCGTACGTCCCGGCGATGTCGGACGAGGCGGTCATCGTCAAGGACCAGGGCACCATCTTCCTGGCCGGCCCGCCGCTGGTGAAGGCCGCGACCGGCGAGGACGTCACCCCGGAGGAGCTCGGCGGCGGCGACCTGCATTCCAGGACCTCCGGCGTCACCGACCATCTGGCAGTCGACGACGCCGACGCCCTGCACCGCGTCCGGGCCATCGTCGACACGCTCCCGCTTGCCGACGACGCACCGTGGGAGGTCCGCGAGACCCGCGACCCGCTGCGCGAGCAGACCGACCTCTACGACATCGTGCCCGTCGACGCCCGCCAGCCGTACGACGTCCGCGAGGTCATCGAGACCATCGTCGACGCCGGCGAGTACCGCGAGTTCAAGGCCGAGTTCGGCACCACGCTGGTCACGGCGTTCGCGCGCATCCACGGCCACCCGGTCGGCGTCATCGCCAACAACGGCATCCTCTTCGCCGAGTCCGCCCAGAAGGGCGCGCACTTCATCGAGCTGTGCGACCAGCGCGGCATCCCGCTGGTCTTCCTGCAGAACACCACCGGCTTCATGGTGGGGCGCGAGTACGAGGCGGGGGGCATCGCCAAGCACGGCGCGAAGATGGTCAACGCCGTGGCCACCACCCGCGTGCCCAAGTTCACCGTGGTCATCGGCGGCGCGTTCGGCGCCGGCAATTACTCCATGTGCGGCCGCGCCTACTCGCCGCGGTTCCTGTGGATGTGGCCCAACGCCCGCGTCGCCGTCATGGGCGGCCCGCAGGCGGCCATGACCCTGTCGACGGTGCGCCGCAACCAGATCGAGCGCTCCGGCGGGGAAATGACCGCCGAGGAGCAGGAGGCCTTCGAGGCCCCGGTCCGCGAGCAGTTCGAGGAGCAGTCGCACTGCTACTACTCCTCGGCCCGCCTGTGGGACGACGGAGTCATCGACCCCGCCGACACCCGCCGCATTCTCGGCATGGCCCTCGAGGTCGCCGGGGGAGCGCCCCTCGACGACGCCGGCTTCGGCGTCTTCCGCATGTGACCCCGCACCGACAGCAGAGAAAGGAGAGAAGCCCCATGATGATCAATACCGTCCTCGTCGCCAACCGCGGCGAGATCGCCTGCCGCGTGATCCGCACCCTTCGCGACCAGGGGGTCCGCTCCGTCGCCGTCTACTCCGACGCCGACGCCGACGCCCCGCACGTCCGGATGGCCGACGTCGCCGTCCACATCGGCCCGTCGCCGGCGCGCGAGTCCTACCTCGTCGCCGAGCGCATCCTCGACGCCGCCCGCCGCACCGGCGCGCAGGCCATCCACCCCGGCTACGGCTTCCTGTCCGAAAACGCCGACTTCGCCCGCGCCTGCGAGGACGCCGGCGTCATCTTCATGGGGCCGCCGGCCTCGGCGATCGACACGATGGGCGACAAGATCTCGGCGCGGGCGACCGTCGAAAAGCGGGGCGTGCCCACCGTGCCCGGCATCTCCCGCCCGGGCCTGACCGACGAGGAGCTGCTCGACGCCGCGCCGGGCATCGGCTTCCCGGTCCTGATCAAGCCCTCGGCCGGCGGCGGCGGCAAGGGGATGCACCGCGTCGAGCGCATCGAAGACCTCGCCGAAGCACTGGTCACCGCCCGCCGCGAGGCCGCCGGCGCATTCGGCGACGACTCCCTGTTCATCGAGCATTTCGTGGACACCCCGCGCCACATCGAGGTGCAGGTCCTGGCCGACTCCCACGGCAACGTCATCCACCTCGGCGAGCGCGAGTGCTCGCTGCAGCGCCGCCACCAGAAGGTCATCGAGGAGGCTCCGAGCCCGCTTCTCGACGACGCCGTGCGCGCCCGCATCGGCGAGGCCGCCTGCGACGCCGCCCGCTCCTGCGGGTACGTCGGCGCCGGCACGGTGGAGTTCATCGTCCCCGCCGCCGACCCGGACACGTTCTTCTTCATGGAGATGAACACCCGCCTCCAGGTCGAGCACCCCGTCACCGAGGAAGTCACCGGCCTGGACCTGGTCGCCCTGCAGCTGGCCATCGCCCGCGGCGCGGAACTGCCGATCACCCAGGACCAGGTCACCATGACCGGCCACTCCATCGAGGCCCGCGTCTACGCCGAGGACCCGGCCGCCGGGTTCCTGCCCACCGGCGGCACCGTCAGCCGCGTCGCCGTGCCCTCCGGCCCCGGCGTGCGCGTCGACTCCGGCATCGCCGACGGCTCCGAGGTCACGTCGCTGTACGACCCGATGCTGCTCAAGGTCATCGTCCACGGCGCCGACCGCGCCGAGGCCCTCGAGCGCCTCGACCGGGCGCTGGCCAACACCGTCGTCGCCGGCGTCGGCGTCAACGTCGACTTCTGCCGCTACCTGCTCTCCGTGCCCGAGGTGGCCTCCGGCGACCTGGACACCGGCCTGCTCGACCGCGTCGCCGCCGACTACGCCGACTTCCCGGTGCCCGACGAGGCCCTCGTCGCCGCCGCCATGGCGTGGCTGGCGGCCCGCTGGCCCGAGCGCCCGGCGTCCCCGTGGGCGGTGCCCGACGCCTGGCGCTCCGGCCGGCCCGGCGTTCAGCGCCTGCGCCTGGCGTCGACCACCGGCTCCACCCTCATCGCCGTGTCCGGCACTCCGGCCGCCGCGACCGTCACCGTCGGCGAAGAGGAGCCCCGCGACTACGCCTCCGCCATCCACCGCGACGGCGGCCTGTGGCGCGTCGACTGCGACGGCATCGCCCGCCATTGGCAGGTCGAGACCGTCGAGGGCCGCCGCGGCACCGACGTCATCGTCTCCTCCGACGAGGGCACGTGGGTGCTGCACCGCGAAAACGTCGTCCGCTCGGCCGCCGACGACGACGGCACCGGCGACGGCACGCTGACCTCACCGATGCCCGGCACCGTCATCGCACTGTCCGCCGCCGACGGCGACCGCGTCGAAGCCGGCGACCCGGTCCTCGTCGTGGAGGCCATGAAGATGGAGCACACCCTCCGCGCCCCCACCGCCGGCACCGTCGACTACCACGTCGCCGCCGGGGCCCAAGTCTCCACCGAAGTCGCCCTGGCCACCGTGGTCCCCGACGAGAACTAGCCCCGACGAAAACTAGCCCCCGAAAACCAAGGAGTCACCATGACCGACGTCAACACCGCCGACCTGCCCGCCGAGTACCGCGAGCTCCAGTCCGTCGTCCGCCAATTCGCCAACGAGGTCGTCGACCCCGTCGCCTACGAGCACGACCGCAACCACACGTTCCCGTACGACGTCGTCAAGCACATGGGCGAGATGGGGCTGTTCGGCCTGCCGTTCTCCGAGGAATACGGCGGCATGGGCGGCGACTACCTGTCGCTGGGCATCGCGCTGGAGGAGCTGGCCAAGGTCGACCAGTCCGTGGCCATCACGCTGGAGGCCGGCGTCGGCCTCGGCGCCTCGCCGATCTACCACTTCGGCAACGAGGAACAGAAGCGCAAGTGGCTGCCGGACCTCACCGCCGGCAAGGCGCTGGCGGGCTTCGGCCTCACCGAGCCGGACGCGGGCTCCGACGCCGGCGCCACGCGCACCATCGCGCGCGAGGACGGCGGCGACTTCGTGATCAACGGCTCGAAACAGTTCATCACCAACTCCGGCACCGACATCACCTCGCTGGTCACCGTCACCGCCGTGACCGGGCAGAAGGAGGACGGGAAGAAGGAGATCTCCACGATCATCGTCCCCGCCGACTCGGAGGGCTTCGTCGCCGAGCCGGCCTACGACAAGGTCGGCTGGAACGCCTCCGACACCCACCCGCTGACGTTCACCGACGTCCGCGTCCCGCAGGAGAACCTGCTGGGCACCCGGGGCCGGGGCTTCGCCAACTTCCTGTCCACGCTCGCCGAGGGCCGCGTCGCCATCGCCGCGCTGGCCACCGGCGCCGCGCAGGGCTGCGTCGACGAGTCGGTGAAGTACGCCAAGGAGCGCCACTCCATGGGCCGCGCCATCGGCGAGTACCAGGCGATCTCGTTCAAGATCGCCCGCATGGAGGCCCGCGCCCACGCCGCCCGCATGGCCTGGTACGACGCCGCCGCGAAGATGGTGAAGGGCCAGGAGTTCCGCCGCGAGGCCTACATTGCCAAGCTGCTGTCCTCCGAGGCCGCCATGGACAACGCCCGCGACGCCACGCAGATCCACGGCGGCTACGGCTTCATGAACGAGTACCGCGTCTCGCGCCACTACCGCGACTCCAAGATCCTGGAGATCGGCGAGGGCACCACCGAGGTGCAGCTCATGCTCATCGCCCGCGGGCTCGGACTGTAAAGGGGAGCGCCATGAACGACAAGAAGGCAATCATCCAGCGCGGCCTCTGGTTCGACGAGTACGAGGAGGGCGCCCGCTACCTGCACCGCCCCGGCCGCACCGTCACCGAGACCGACGACGTCCTGTTCACCACGCTGACCATGAACACCCAGCCCCTGCATCTCGACGCCCACTGGGCATCGCAACAGCCGGGTTTCGGAGGCAAGCGCCTGGTCAACTCGATGTGGACCCTGTCCACGGTCGTGGGCCTGTCGGTGTCGCAGCTGACGCTGGGCACCATCGTGGCCAATCTCGGGTTCACCGAGGTGTCCTTCCCCAAGCCCATGTTCCACGGCGACACGCTCTACGCCGAGACGACGTGCCTGTCCAAGCGCGCGTCGAAGTCCCGGCCGGGCCAGGGCATCGTCGAGCTGGAGCACATCGGCCGCAATCAGGACGGCGACGTCGTCTGCCGCGCAGTCCGCGCCACCCTGGTGCAGTGCGACCCGGAGGTGGGCCAGTGACCGCCTGGATCCCCGCCGGCCCCGCCATCCTCTTCGTCCCGGCCGACCGCCCCGACCGCTACTCCAAGGCGGCGCAGCGCGCGGACATGATCATCCTCGACCTCGAGGACGGCTGCCGCCCCGAGAACCGCGCCGAGGCGCGCCGGGCGATCATCGCCTCGCAGGACTCCGGCGAGCTCGACCCGGAGCGCGTCATCGTCCGCATCAACCCGGTCGACTCGCCGGAGCACGCCGCCGACCTGGAAATGCTCGCCGACCTGAAGTACGACCTGGTCATGCTGCCCAAGGCCGAGTCCGCCGCGGCGGCCGAGTCGCTGGCCGGGCACCGCGTCATCGCGCTCATCGAAACCCCGCTGGGCGTCCTGCGCGCCGACGACGTCGCCTCCGCCGACAACGTCGTGGCCATGTTCTGGGGCGCCGAGGACCTCACCGCCGGCCTTGGCGGCACGGCTTCCCGGTTTGGCGAGGGAGAAGAAGCGCCCGGCACCTACCGCGACGTCGCCCGCCACGCCCGCGCCCGCACCCAGCTCGCCGCCGCCGCCTTCGGCCGCGCCGCGCTCGACTCCGTCCACGTGGACATCGCCGACGCCGACGGCCTGCGCGCCGAGGCCGCCGACGCCGCCGCCCTCGGCTACGCCGCCACCGTGTGCATCCACCCCTCGCAGGTCGCCATCATCCGCGAGGCCTACCGCCCCACCGCCGATCAAGCCGACTGGGCCCGCCGCCTGCTCGCCGCCGCCCGCGACGACGGGGGAGCGTTCAGCTTCGAGGGCCGCATGGTCGACGCGCCCCTGTTCCGCCAGGCCGAAGCCATTTCCCGGCGCGCCTCCCAGACGTCGTAAAGCAGAAAAAGAAACCAGGAGAAACCGATGTCCCAGCTCAAGACCATCCCCGCCCCCTACGGCAAGGACGTCGTCGACGACGACGGCACAAAGATGTCCCACGTCATCGGCGCCGGCGTCGACCAGGGCGCCGCCCCGCTGCGCACCGAGACCCTCGGCGACAATCTCAGGGCGATCGTGGAGAAGTACCCCTCCAAGGAGTGCATCGTCGACGTCTACGCCGACGTGTCCTTCACCTACGAGCGCTTCTACAACCGCGTCCTGCGCCTGGCCACCGCGTTCGTCCGCGCGGGCTACCGCAAGGGCGACCGCATCGGCATCTGGTCGACCAACCGCTGGGAATGGACCGTCGTCCAGTACGCGTGCCACCACCTGGGCCTGATCCTGGTCAACATCAACCCCGCCTACCGCCAGCACGAGCTCAACTACGTGCTGGAAAAGGCCGGCGTGCGCTGCGTCTTCGCCGCCCGGCGCTACAAGGACTCCGACTACCGCACCATGCTCATCGAGGCCTCGAAGCAGCGCGGCGTGAAGCTGGACAAGGTCATCTACTTCGGCTCGGCCGACTGGTACGAGCGCATGCACGGCGACATCGACGACCTGTCCGAGTACGTTGCCGAGGTGCGGCCCGAGGACCCCATCAACATCCAGTTCACCTCCGGCACCACCGGCTTCCCCAAGGGCGCGACGCTGACGCACCGCAACCTGCTCAACAACGGCTACTTCATCGGCGAGCTGCTCGGTTACACCGAAAACGACCGCGTCTGCGTGCCGGTGCCGTTCTTCCACACGTTCGGCATGGTCATCGGCACGTTCGCCACCTTCACCCACGGCGGGGCGATCATCATCCCGGCCCCGAGCTTCAAGGCCCGCGAGACGCTCAAGGCCGTGCACTCCGCGAAGGCGACGTCGCTGTACGGCGTGCCCACCATGTTCATCAACGAGCTCGAGGAAGCCCACGACCACGAGGAATACGGCAGCCCCTACGACCTGTCGACCCTGCGCACCGGCGTCATGGCCGGCACGTCCTGCCCGTCAAAGACCATGCGCGACGTCATGGACAAGCTGAACATGACCGAGATCGCCATCTGCTACGGCATGACGGAGACCTCCCCGGTGAGCTTCCAGACCCGCGCCGATTCGCCGCTGGACAAGCGCGTCAACACCGTCGGCCAGATCATGCCGCACCTGGAGGCCCGCATCATCTGCGAGGACACCGGCGAGACCCTGCCGCGCGGGGCGCAGGGCGAGGTCGTCGTCCGCGGCTACTCGGTGATGAAGGAGTACTGGCACCACCCGGAGAAGACCGCCGAGGCCATCGACGCCGACGGCTGGATGCACACCGGCGACCTGGGCGTCATCGACGACGACGGTTACCTGGCCATCACCGGCCGCATCAAGGACATGCTCATCCGCGGCGGCGAGAACATCTACCCGCGCGAGATCGAGGAGTTCCTGTTCACGCATCCCGACATCGTCGATGCGCAGGTCATCGGCGTCCCGGACGACAAGTACGGCGAGGAGATCATGGCCTGGGTGATACTTCACGACGACGACGGCGACCTGTCCGCCGACCAGATCGCGGAGTTCGCCCACGGCAAGCTGTCGCGGCACAAGATCCCGCGCTACGTCCACGTGACGGATTCCTTCCCGATGACGGCGTCGGGCAAGGTGCGCAAGGTGGAGATGCGCGAGATGGCGCCGAAGCTGCTGGGCTGGGTGTGATCGCGATGTCGAAGACCACCGAGACGCCCATCCGCGAGCTCGTCGCCGCCAACGTGCGCGACGGCATGACCATCGCCGTCGGCGGGTTCGGCCTGTGCGGCGTGCCGTTCGACCTCATCGAGGGCCTGCGCGATTCCGGGGCGAAGGACCTGACCATCGTGTCCAACAACATGGGCGTCGACGGGCAGGGGCTGGGCATCCTGCTGGAGAACCACCAGGTGACCCGGGTGCTGGCCAGCTACGTCGGCGAGAACAAGCTGTTCGCGCAGCAGTACCTGGACGGCGAGCTGGAGGTCGAGTTCAACCCGCAGGGCACGCTGGCCGAGCGCCTGCGCGCCGGCGGCGCGGGCATTCCCGCCTTTTACACCGCCACGGGCGTTGGCACGCTGGTCGCCGAGGGCAAGCCGCACGCCGAGTTCGACGGCCGGACCTACGTCCAGGAGCGCGGCATCGTCGCCGATCTGGCCCTGGTCCACGCCTGGCGCGGCGACGTCGACGGCAACCTCGTCTACCGCTCGACCGCCCAGAACTTCAACCCGCTGTGCGCGGCGTCCGGGAAGGTCACCATCGCCCAGGTGGAGGAACTCGTCGAGCGCGGCTCCATCGAACCGGATCGCGTGATGACGGCCGGCGTCTTCATCGACCACGTGGTGCGCGCGAGCGACCGGGACAAACTCATCGAGAAGCGAACCACCAGACCGCGGGCCACCGCACCCGGGGAGGAGAACTGACATGGCATCCACCGACACCGACGCCGTGCGCGGCTGGACCCGCGACCAGATGGCCGCGATGGCCGCGGCGGAGCTCGCCGACGGCGACTACGTGAACCTGGGCATCGGCATCCCGACGCTCGTGGCCAACCACATCCCCGACGGCGTGCGCGTGCTGCTGCAGAGCGAGAACGGCATCCTGGGCATGGGTCCCTTCCCGTACGAGGGGGAGGAGGACGCCGACCTGATCAACGCCGGCAAGCAGACCGTCACGCTCGTGCCGGGCGCGGCCGTGTTCGACTCGGCGACGAGCTTCGGCATGATCCGCGGCGGCCACGTGAAGATGGCCGTCCTCGGCGCGATGCAGGTCTCCGAGTCCGGCGACCTGGCCAACTGGATGATCCCCGGGAAGATGGTCAAGGGCATGGGCGGCGCGATGGACCTCGTCGCCGGCACCCCGCGCGTGGTGGTGCTCACCGACCACGTCGCCCGCGACGGCTCGCCGAAGCTGGTCAAGGAATGCGATCTGCCGCTGACCGGCGCGAAGGTGGTCAAGCGGATCATCACCGACCTGGGCAGCTTCGACGTCGGCGACGACCACCTGATCCTGCGCCGCCTCGCGCCGGGCGTGACGCTCGGCGACATCGAGGCCAGCACCGCCGCGGCCTACGTGGTCGACTTGGAGGGATAGGGCCCAGGTGAGGTGATCCCGGTCACCGAATCGCACCCCGCCGACGCCCAAAAACGCTACGCTCCGTTAACTGAAGCCCCGCCCCGATAAAACCGAAACACCATCACCGACCTGGAGACGAACACCATGACCGGAAACACCACCCCGAACGCCGATGACGTCGTCATCCTCGCCGGCGCTCGCACCCCGCAGGGCAAGATGCTCGGCCAGCTGGCGAGCCTGACCTCCGTCGATCTCGGCGCCCACGCCGTCCGCGCCGCCGTCGAGCGCGCGGGCATCGCGCCGGAGGACGTCGGCCGCGTCGTCCTGGGCCAGGTCATCCTGGCCGGCGCGGGCCAGAACCCGGCCCGCCAGACCGCCATCAAGGCCGGCCTGCCGTGGTCGACGCCCGCCGAGATCGTGGCCAAGGTCTGCCTGTCCGGCCTCGACGCCGTCATCCACGCCACCCGCATGATCCGCCTCGGCGAGGTCGACGTCGTCGTCGCCGGCGGCCAGGAGTCCATGACCAACGCCCCGCACATCGCCCACGGCGTGCGCAAGGGCAAGGCCTACGGCTCGCTGAAGCTGGAGGATTCCCTCGAGCTCGACGGCCTGGTCGACTCCTACGACTGCGTGTCCATGGGCACCTTGACCGACGGCCCGAACTCGGATCTGGGCATCTCCCGGACCGACCAGGACGAGGTCGCGGCGCTGTCCCACCAGCGCGCGGCAAAGGCCCAGGCCGACGGCATCTTCGCCGCCGAGATCGCCCCGATCGAGATCCCGCAGCGCAAGGGCGACCCGGTCGTCGTCGACGCCGATCAGGGCATCCGCCCCGACACCACCGTCGAGTCGCTGTCGAAGCTGCGCCCGGCCTTCGTGAAGGAAAACGGCACCATCACCGCCGGCAACTCCTCGCCGATCTCCGACGGCGCCGCCGCCCTCGTCCTCGCCCGCCGCGGCTGGGCGGAGGAGCGCGGGCTGGATTACCTGGCCGTCGTCGGCAAGGCGGGCCAGACCGCCGGCCCGGACAACGGCCTGCACGCCCAGCCCTCCGACTCGCTGGCCGAGGCCCTGCGCCTGGCCGGCTGGGAGGCCTCCGACCTCGACTTCATCGAGATCAACGAGGCCTTCGGCGCCGTCGCCGTGAAGTCCCTGCGCGACCTGGACTACCCGCTGGACAAGTGCAACATCCACGGCGGCGCCATCGCGCTGGGCCACCCCATCGGCTGCTCCGGCGCGCGCCTGGCGCTGACCGCCGCGATGGAGCTGTCGCGCCGCGGCTCCGGCAAGGCCGGCGTCTCGCTGTGCGGCGGCGGCGGCCAGGGCGATGCCCTGCTGCTGTACCGCGACTAATCGGCGCGCGGGGGAGGTAGTTTCGGTGTCATGAACACCGACTCCGTCGCCCCCCACGCCCCGGCCTGGCTGCCCGCCGGCCCCGCGCTCCTGTTCGCCCCGGCGGACCGGCCGGACCGTTTCGCCAAAGCGGCGGAGCGGTCCGACGTCGTCATCGTCGACCTCGAGGACGGCGCCGCCCTCGACGGCCACGACGCCGCGCGCCGCAACATCGTGGACAACCCCCTCGACCCGGCGCGCACGATCCTCCGCGTCACCGGCCCGGATGCCCCGACCTTCGCCGGTGACGCCGAATTGGCGCAGGCCGGGCCGTACGACGTCGTCATGCTGCCGAAGGTCCGCGACCGCATCCCGGAGGAGCTCGCGGGGCTGAAGGTCATCGCGATGATCGAGACCCCGGAGGCCATCCTCAACCTCGGCGCCATCGCGTCGCACCCCGACGTCGTGGGGCTGTTCTGGGGCGCCGAGGATCTCGCCGCCGAGCTGGGCGGCACGTCCTCGCGCATCACCGCCGAGGAAGCGGAGGCCTACGGCGCCCCGCTGCGCCCCTACCGCGCCCCGCAGCAGCTGGCGCGGACGATGATGGCCATCCACGCCGCCGCCAACGGCATCGCCGCCATCGACGCCGTCCACGTCGACTTCCGCGACGAGCGCGGCCAGTACCTCGAGGCCCTCGACGCCGCGGGCTGCGGTTTCGCCGGCACCGCCTGCATCCACCCGGCGATGGTCGATGCCGTCCGCCGGGCCTTCCGCCCCTCCGACGACGAGCTCGCCCGCGCGCGCAGCATCCTCGAGCGCGCCGCCGACAACGTCGGCGCCTTCCAGCTGGACGGCGAGATGATCGACGCGCCCGTCGTCAGGCAGGCCGCGATCACCGTCGCGCGGGCGGGGCTGTAGCCGCTAGTTGACGCACATGACGCCGTCGCCGCCGGCGTCGATGTGCTGGCTGACGTCGCCCTCGGGCGCCATGCCCTCCTGGCCGACGACCTCACCGGTCGCGCCGTCGTCGACGGGCTCGGCCACGGCCTCTTCGGTGGTGGTCGCCGCGGAACCGTCGGCGTTGAGGCCGGGGCCCGCGTAGTCGCCGGCGACGGTGACGGAAATGGTGCCCGGCTGCATGGTCGTGTCGTGGACGACCGGCAGCCCGCCGAGCGCCTCGGCGATCGCGGCGGCGGCCGGGTCATCCGGGTCGGCGGTGTTGACCTGGCTGATGGCCACGCCCGCGAACTCCGCGTTGGCCACGGTGCCCTCGGCGTAGCCCTTCTCGGCCAGGGAACCCGCGACGCGGGAGGCCAGGCCCTCGATGCCCGTGGCGTTGTACACGCTGACGGTGTACTCGGCCGGATCGTGGTCGCGCGGCTTGGCCTCCTCCGCGGCGGCGGCCTCGGCCTCGGGGTCGACGAGGAGCTCGTCGAAGTACTTGTGCACCTGGCCGCGGTCGACGGTGACCACGGACTCGCCGTAGTCGCCGACGCCGTCGATGGAGGTCACGGGGATGGTCTCGAACTGCACGTTGCCGCCGGTCAGGCCCTGCATCTGCGTGGCGAAGCCCATGACGTCCCAGTCATTGTCCAGCACCACCGACCGCTGCACGGCGCCGCCGAGCTCGTTGAGCTTGCCGGGGCTCGACAGCGTGCCCGCGGACAGCAGCTTGTTGGCGAACGACGCCATGAACGCCTGCTGGCGGGTGATGCGGTCCAGGTCGCCGCGGGGCAGGCCGTGGCGCTGGCGCACGAAGCTCAGCGCGTCGGCGCCGGCGAGCGTCTGGCGGCCGGCGTGGAAGTCGGCGCCCGAGAACTCGTCGTAGACGTCGTTGTTCAGGCACACGTCGACGCCGCCGATGGCGTCGGTGAGCAGCACGAAGCCCAGCAGGCCGACCTCGGCGTAGTGGTCGACGGTGACGCCGGTCAGGTCGGCGACGGAGGTGATCAGCGCCTGGCGCCCGGCCTCGGTGGACCGTTTCTCCACCTCCTCGGGCGACTCGCCCGCCGCGACCAGCTCGTCGGCGGTGGCCTGCTTCTTGTCGCCGTAGACGCCGTTGATCTTCTTGTTGCCGTCGACGGTGCTGATGTACGTGTCGCGCGGGATGGAAATCGCCGTCGCCGACGAGCCGTCGTTGGGCACGCGGATGACGATGATCGTGTCCGTGTTCGTCGCCTCTTCATCGCCCGCGCGCAGAAGCTCGATCTCCTCCTGCGTCAGCGGGTTGCCCTGCGCGTCGGCGCGGGAGTCGGAGCCGACGAGGAGGATGTCGGTGGCGCCGTCCTTCTCCTCGCCCAGCGAGAAGTCGCCGCCGGAGCCGAGGTTGCCCGCGGCGCGCCCCACGGTCCACCAGCCGACGGCCGAGACGACCAGGCACAGCACGGACACGAGGATGAGCACCGACCGCATCGGCATGGGCCATGCCTGGCGGACGTCGCGGCCCTGCGTCGGGGGTGCCTGGATCGCCCGGGCGTGCCTCGACTGGGGTTTGCGTGCGCTCAAAATGGTTCCTTCCATGCGTGCACTACGGTTGGTGCCGACAGGTGGGCGTCGTCAAGCAAGGTTTTTTGCTTTGCGACGGCCCAGTCGCCCCCACGATAATGAAACGGATCCCCGATGACCGAACCACGCGCCGGAAAAGCCCATGAAGTGGGGGGACGCAGAGTCGTGGTGGTCGGCGCCGGCGGGCAGCTGGGAACGGCGCTTCGGCGGCGCGTGCCGGGGTCGGGCGTCGACGTGGCGTGGCTGGCGCGGGCGGACCTGGACGTCGCCGATGCCGCGGCCGTGGCGTCCCATCCGGCGCTGCGGGGCGCTGACGTGGTGATCAACGCCGCCGCGTGGACCGACGTCGACGGCGCCGAGACCCCCGAGGGCGGGGCCGGCGCGCACCGCATCAATGCCGTCGCTCCCGGGCTGCTCGCGCGGCGGTGCGAGGCGGAGGGCGCGTTCTTCGTGCACGTGTCCACCGACTATGTCTTCGGCGAGGTGGCCGGGGTGCCGCGCCGCCCGCTGCGCGCCGACGACCCCACTTCGCCGGACACCGCCTACGGCCGCACGAAGCTGGCGGGGGAGCGGGCCGTGCTCGACGCGGCGCCCGGGGCCGCGATCGTGCGCACTGCCTGGGTGTTTTCCGGGCCGACGCAGCCGGACGCGCCCGATTTCGTGTCCACGATGCTGCGCCTCCAGGCCCGCGGCGGCTCCATCGACGTCGTCGACGACCAGCACGGCAATCCCACGTTCGTCGACGATCTCGCCGATGCCCTGTGGCGCCTGGCTTTGCGACCCGTCGCCGGCACCTTCCACGTCACCGGCACCGGCGCCGCGACCTGGCACGAGGTCGCGTCGGAGGTGTTCGCGCTGGCCGCCGGCGAGTCCGCCCGCGAGCGCGTGCGCCCGTGCACCTCGGAGCAGTTTCCCCGTCCCGCGAAGCGCCCCGCGTGGTCCGTGTTGGACGGCTCCGCCTGGGCCGATGCCGGCTTCGAGCCCCTGCCCGCCTGGCGCGACGGCCTGCGGAGGGCCCTCGGCGCGTAGCTGGTCGCCCTCGCTTTGCGACGGTTCGTCGCCCCGGTTGTGCGGCCTGGCCTTGACCCTACCTGTACTTTTTGCGCATTCGCCCGGGCGTGCGATCTCACTGAGTGGAACATTGTACGGCACTGGGTGGGAATATCGGCCGTTTACACTGCAAAAAGTCGCCAAACCGTCACCTCTTGTTCACCTTTGAGCGCTCGAACGCGTGTATGATGAATGGTGAAGCAAGGCAGTGCGGCAGGAACAAGCAGTAATGCAGTAAGACATAGGGGCGGGGCCGGGGGATTGGTTCCGCTGCAGGGCAGATCAGCACCAGCGATCACGCATAGATCCTTTTTGATCCGTACTCGCATTCCCGGGGGAACCGACATGGCTTTCGACCATGACGCAGCCGATGAGCACGACGATCCGGACCACCACTACAACCAACACGAGCAGCACAGGCAGCGCCCGCCCTATCCGGACGATGGCCGCAGCAATGAGCCTGCGTCCGACCCTGAGTCCGAGCCTGGCCCTGATTCTGAATCCGAGCCGCTTCCCCCTCCCAGGAAGCGGTGGGCCACCGAACGCGATGAGTCCGTCACAAACCTCGGCCGGGCACGCAACATCGCGAATGTCGAGATCGCCGTGGCCGTCACACCCGACGGCGACGCCGACGTCGACTCCCATGCCGCCGCCGTCGGCGTCCGATTGGGGATGACCAAGTTCAAGGCCGGCCCCTACTGCGACGTCGGCATCATGTTTCGCCGAATGCCACGGGTCCTCGAGTTTTCCCGCTCGGGGGCGTTGCCCCACGATCATCTCCTGCGCATCGCCGAGGCCATCGTCGCGGTATCCGATGACACCATCGCCGAAGTCGAAGCACGGATCCTCGACTACCTCCGGCCCACCAAGGACCTCCAGGCTCTGCCGGGGATCCGGACTCTGGCCAATGCGCTGCGCTTGATCGTCGAAGAGATCGAGCCGATCTCCACGCCTCCCGACGAGGAGGAGAAGAAGTCGCTGGAGGCGGAGAAGGTGACCATCGTCAACGACTACCCGTGCGACTTCGCGGCGATGGAGGTGTGCCTGCGCAAGGACCGCATGGCCGAGTTCGAGGCCACCATTCGTGCCATCCGCGACGCCAAAATCAAGGCTGGCGTCGACTGCACCCTCGCCGACGCTCTGATGGCCATGTCGCGCGGCGATTTCGCCGGCGCGAAGGTGACCATGAACGTCTATGCCGACGCGAATGCCAACTTCGGCGACGGCAACGGTGATGGTGACGGCAGTGGCGACGGAGATGGCGAGCTGCGATTGTGGCTCGACGGCGCCGGCTGGTTGCCCAAGTACCTGACCAAGCAATGGCTCGAGCGCTGCGATGACGTCCGCCTGTCCGCCGACTCCCAGGTCGATGGCTACGTGCCCTCGGATGCGCAGAAGGCGAGAGTGCGTGCCCGCGATGGCGGGTGCCGCTTCCCCGGGTGTGACGTGCCCGCGCACAGGTGCCAGATCGACCACGTCATCAACTACGACCCCGACGCCATGAAGGGTGCGCCGGGGATGGTCATTGGTGGTGGAACCTGTGAGGGAGATGCCGCTGGTGGAGCTGCTGGTGCTGCCTTCATCGCCGGCGACACTTCCAACCTTCTCGGAGTGACGGCGACGTGGAATCTGCAGTGCCTGTGTCAGCACCACCACAACTTGAAAACCAGCCGCCACTGGAACGCGGTGATGAACGATGACGGTTCGGTGGACTGGTTCGATCACACCGGTGCTGCGTTTGCGACGTCGGTGCCGCACGGTCCCATCGCGCATATCAAGCGGCAGACCTTCGATCAGAGGGCCACTCGGTTGGCCAAGACCATCCGAGGCGCCAATGCTCATCGCATGCGCGCCGATGCTGAGGCCGCCGAGGCGATGCGCAACGCGGACGTCACAGAGGCGCTGGCAAAGCACGCCCGCGAGACAGTCGAATACGAGCAGGCGATGGCCGAGTACACCGCCGGCCCGCTCAACGATCCCGATCCGGAGGTCGCCGAGGAAGCACGATGCCTGGCCGATGCCGCCGATGATGGGTGGCCGTGTGCTGACGATGAGCTCTGGTCGCGCCAGTCGATGGCACCGAGGGTGTGGCGCAGGCGGTCGGAATCGGTGAGGTGCCATAGGGCGCGGGTCGATGCCGATCCCAGTGTGGTGCCGGTGCCGCCAGCACCGCTGGGCCCCGACCCGACAATTCCGTTCTGATCCCCGATGACCTCTGGTGAACTCGAATGACCTCTGCTAACCCTTTTGATCCCTGCTGATCCCCGCGAACGCACTCGACTTGGAGTCGGCCCCAACCGGAACGGAGGACATGGACAGAACCGACCCACCGGAGTGGCGGGACGGAACCGGCCTTGCGGTGTCATAGGGTCTATGCCGGGCAAGACGAGACACGACGAGATAAGACAAGAAAGGTGCCCCACCGTGAATGAAGCGATGAACCGGGCGGACTACGGGCAGGGCGACGAGTCCGGCCTCCCACTCGGCGTCGTCACGGTCACCTATTCGCCGGGCGAGCACCTGCGGGCGCTCGTCGACTCGCTGCCCGCATCGGCCGCCGCCGGCACCGTGCTGGTCATGGCCGACAACGGCTCGAAGGACGGCACCCCCGAAGCCGAAGTCGCCCGCGCCGAAGAAGAAGGCCGCGCCAATGGGGTCAACGACGCGATCTTCCTGCCCACCGGCGGCAACGTCGGCTACGGCAAGGCCGCGAACATCGGCATCGCCGAGCTGGCCACCATGCGCGACGCCGGCCGGATCCGCGGCGACTACGTGCTGCTGGTCAACCCCGACGTCATCTTCGAGGCCGGCGCCATCGACGCGATGCTCGCCTGCGCCGCCCGCAACCCCCGCGCCGGCGCCATCGGCCCGCTCATCCGCGAAGCCGACGGCACCGCCTACCCCTCGGCGCGCGCGGTGCCGGACCTGGTCGGCGGCATCGGCCACGCCCTGCTCGCCGACGCCTGGCCGTCCAACCCGTTCTCCCGCCGCTACCGCGACGACGCCGACATGTCCCGCGAGCGCGACGCCGGCTGGCTGTCGGGCTCGTGCCTGCTGCTCAAGTGGGACGCGTTCGACTCCATCGGCGGGTTCGACGACCGCTACTTCATGTACATGGAGGACGTCGACCTCGGCGACCGTCTCGGCCGCGCGGGCTGGCGCAACGTCTTCTGCCCGGACGCGGTGATCCGCCACGCGCAGGGCCATTCGGCCTCGGCGCACCCGGAGATCACGGTCCGCGCGCACCACGATTCCGCCTACCGGTTCATGTCGGATCGGCTGCCCGGCCCGCTGTTGGCGCCGGTGCGGCTGGCACTGAAAATCGGGCTGTCGCTGCGTGGCACCATCATTGTGGCGATGAAGAAGCGTAGGCAGAAGGCAGAAGCCGCCCCTGAGCGCGACAACAAGTGATTGCTTGGCGACGGACCGTCGTCAAGCGAAAACCCAGGAGGAACCCTTCAACCATGACCACCCATGACACGGCCCTGGCGGCGAACACCGACGCCGTCATCCTCGTCGGCGGGCAGGGGACGAGGCTGCGGCCGCTGACCGTCGGCACCCCGAAGCCGATGCTGCCCACCGCCGGCGTGCCCTTCCTCGAGCACCTGCTCGGGCGCATCAAGGCCGCCGGGATGACGCACGTCGTGCTGGGGACGTCGTATAAGGCGGAGGTCTTCGAGGAGCACTTCGGCGACGGCTCCGACCTGGGCCTGGAGATCGAGTACGTGGTGGAGGACGAGCCGCTGGGCACCGGCGGCGGCATCCGCAACGTCTACGACCACCTGCGCCACGACACCGCGATGGTGTTCAACGGCGACGTCCTCGGCGGCACCGATCTCGGCGCGATCCTGGCCACGCACGCGGAGAAGGACGCCGACGTGACCATGCACCTGGTCCGCGTGCCCGACCCGCGCGCGTTCGGCTGCGTGCCCACCGACGGCGACGGCCGGGTGCTGGAATTCCTGGAGAAGACGCAGGATCCGCCGACCGACCAGATCAACGCCGGCTGCTACGTGTTCCGCCGCGAGCTGATCGGGGAGATCCCGGCGGGGCGCTCCATCAGCGTCGAGCGCGAGATCTTCCCGGCGCTGCTGGAAAACGGCCGCCGCGTGTACGGGCACGTCGACTACGCGTACTGGCGCGACATGGGCACGCCGGGCGATTTCGTGCGCGGGTCGTCGGACCTGGTGCGCGGCATCGCGCCGTCGCCGCTGCTGGAGGGCCGCCACGGCGAGTCGCTCGTCGACGAGTCGGCGTCGCTCGGCGGCGGGGCGCTGCTGTACGGCGGCACCGTCGTCGGCCGCGGCGCGGAGATCGGCGCGGGCGCGCGGCTGGACCAGACCGTGGTGTTCGACGGCGCGAAGATCGGGGCGGGCGCGGTGATCGAGCGGTCGATCATCGCCGCCGGCGCGACGGTCGGGCCGCGCTGCGTCATCCGCGATGCGGTCATCGGCGAAGGGGCGGACGTCGGCGCCCGCTGCGAGCTCATTTCCGGAGCCCGCGTGTGGCCCGGGGTGGTGCTTCCCGACGGTGGCGTGCGCTTCTCCACCGACGTGTGACGCGCCTCACTGGCGGGGGAGGAAAGTCTCAACCCCGGCTTCATCCCCCACGCCGGGGGGACTGCTGTCCGGGGGGTTCCTGAGTTTTCACGGTGAATCAACCCGACCGCTTGACCTCCATGGGGTTTCACGTGTGTAATCACAAGTGTGTGATTGAGGGAGGAACTCCTCCCCGGTTCCGCGAGACCACATTTCCACCCCGTTGACCAGGCAGGAGACGACGCATGGATGAATCCACCATGTTCGGCGGACGTGCCGTGGGACGGGATTCGAGCGTGGGGGAGTCCCAGGTGCACGAAACGACGGCAGTCGAGCAGCCCCGCCCGCTGGTGGATTGGGCCGATGATCTGACCGGTCTTTTCGACGCAGTCGACGAGGACTGGCAGGAACAGGCGCTGTGCGCGCAGACCGACCCGGAGGCGTTCTTCCCCGAGAAGGGCGGCTCCACCCGCGAGGCCAAGCGCATTTGCCGCGCCTGCGGCGTCCGCGACGAGTGCCTGGAGTTCGCGCTGGCCAATGACGAGCGCTTCGGCATCTGGGGCGGCTTGTCCGAGCGCGAGCGCCGCCGCCTGAAGAAGCAGATCGGCTAGTTCGCGGGTCTTTTTCCCGCCTAGAACCCGTCGTCGTAGCCCGGGTCGACGGCGGCGGGGTCGATGTTGAGGTGCACGGCGACCAGGCGGGCCAGCACGTTGCGCAGGACGTCCTGCAGGTCGGACGACGTCGGGGCCCGCTTTTCGACGGGCCGGCGGAACACCACGATCCGCGGCCTCGTCGGCCTGCCCTGGCGATCCACGCCGGCGGGGATGAGGCGGCCGAGGGGGATGGGGCCATCGGCGGCGACTTCGTCGGGAAGCAGGGCGCCGGGGTGCAGGTGCATCAGCGGGACCGTGTCCACCGCGATGTCGAGGTGGGCGAGCTGATCGTGCCAGCGTGCCTCGATGGGGGCGTAGGCGTCGAGGACGGCCTGGTCGAACGCCTCGGTGCGGCTGCGCCACCGAGGCACCTCCGGCGGGAGGAGGGGGCCGCGCGGGCCGCGGCCGCGGCGCTCGATGCGGCGGGAGACGTTCATGGGCGCCAAGTCTATGGGGGTGCCGGGTGAACCGGGTGGAGGCGCTCCGTCGCAAAGCAAGCCGGGCCCTGAATGTGAGGGAGGGACTGCACAAACCTCAACCCAGGGTCTAGACTTCCGGGCGTGAGTCAATTCCGCCGCTGCTGCAGGCCGGGGTGCGGCAAGCCCGCCATCGCCACCCTGACCTACGCATACTCCGAGTCCACCGCCGTCGTCGGGCCGCTGGCCGCCGCCAGCGAGCCCCATAGCTGGGACCTGTGCGAACGCCACGCGCAGTCCATCACCGCCCCCCTCGGCTGGGAGCTGGTCCGCTACGACCTGCCCGCCGAACGCGCCGACGACGATGACCTGACGGCGCTGGCCGAGGCCGTCCGCGAAGCCGGCCGCCAGGCCACCGGCCTGGTCCTGCGCGACGAGGGCGAGCCCCGTTGGTCGCAGGTCGACGCCGCCCGCCACCCGTCGCGACGGCCCGCCCGCACGCATCTGCACGTGGTGCCCGACCCCGAGGACGAATAGGGGTAACATTCCGCTCCGTCAAGACATACGACCAGGAGCGAGGACGGCACCAGTGACCAAGCGCAGCCGGGCGGCGATCGACGCCGTGATCAAGGCCTACGACGTTCGCGGCGTGGTGGGCGATGGCATCGACGAGGAGCTCATGCGCGACGCCGGCGCGGCGTTCGGCCTGCTCATGCGCGGCGAGGGGGCGGAGACCATCGCCGTCGGCCACGACATGCGCGACTCGTCGCCGGGCCTGTCCCGCGCGTTCGCGGAGGGTGCCGCGGCCCAGGGCGTCGACGTGGTCATGCTGGGCCTGACGTCGACGGACCAGCTGTACTACGCGTCGGGCACCCTCAACTGCCCGGGCGCGATGTTCACCGCGTCGCACAACCCGGCCGAGTACAACGGCATCAAGCTCTGCCGCTCTGGCGCGCGCCCCGTGGGCCAGGAGTCCGGCCTGAACGAGATCAAAGACCTGCTCGTCGAGGGCGTCCCGGAGTTCGGCGGCGAGGCCGGCGAGATCACCGAGCGCGACGTCCTGGACGGGTACGCGGGCTTCCTGCGCGAGCTGGTCGACCTCACCGCCGGCCGGAAACTCACCGTCGCCGTCGACGCCGGCAACGGCATGGCGGGCCTGACGGCCCCGGCGGTGCTCGGCGAGGTCTGCGACGTCCGCGACCTGTACTTCGAGCTCGACGGCAACTTCCCCAACCACGAGGCCAACCCGCTGGAGCCGGCCAACCTGGTGGACCTGCAGAAGTTCACCGTCGAGCAGGGCGCCGACATCGGCCTGGCCTTCGACGGCGACGCCGACCGCTGCTTCGTCGTCGACGAGAAGGGCGACCCGGTGTCGCCGTCGGCGATCTGCGCGCTCATCGCCACGCGTTACCTGGAGGACGAGCCGGGCGCGGTGGTCATCCACAACCTGATCACGTCGTCGGTGGTGCCGGAGCTGATCATCGAGTCCGGCGGCATCCCGGTGCGCACGCGGGTGGGGCACTCGTTCATCAAGGCCCAGATGGCGGAGACGTCGGCGGTCTTCGGCGGCGAGCACTCGGCGCACTTCTACTTCCGCGAATTTTGGAACGCCGACTCCGGCATGCTCGCCGCGCTGCACGTGCTGGCGGCGCTGGCGGAGCAGGACAAGCCGCTGAGCGAGTTCATGGCGGAGTTCGACCGCTACGAGCAGTCCGGCGAGATCAACTCGCGCCTGGGTTCGGCGGCGGAGCAGGTGGAGAAGCAGCAGAAGATCTCCGAGCTCTTCGCCGCCCGCACCCGCGACCACGACTGGGTCGACGGCCTGACCATCGGCCTGAAGGATTCGAAGGCGTGGTTCAACGTCCGCGCGTCGAACACGGAGCCGCTGCTGCGCCTCAACGTCGAGGCCCCGACGCGCGAAGAGGTCGACGCGATCGTCGGCGAGGTGCTGTCGATCATCCGCTCCTGACCGGTTTTGCGGCATGCTGGGGGCATGGACCCGCATAGCTTGCCGTTGATCGCGGCCGCCGAGGGCCCGCATTTGCGCGCGGCCGCGTCGGCCGCCGCCGAGGGGCTTTTCGACGGCCTGCCGGAACCCCGCGCCGTCGTCCTGATCACCAACGAATCCCGTGCCCGGCTGGCGGCGGAGGCCGTCATCGCGTTGGCCGCCGACGCGAGGGCGCCGATCACCATCGCCCGGTCGCTGCCGCGGTTCGTGGGCGCGCTGGACCTGGTGTTCGTGCTCACCGACGATCCGGGCGACCCGATCGCGGAGGTGCTGGCGGAGGCCGATCGCCGGGGTGCGGCGACGGTGCTCGTCGATCCGGGGGAGGGGCCGGTGCGCGCCGCCGCGTCGCCGCGCACCGTGGTTGTGCCGCGGCCGGCGATGTCGGCCGTGGGTTCGTTCTGCGGCTATCTGGGCGCGGTGCTGGGGGCGCTCACCGCGGCGCGCGTCACGGCGCTGGGCCCGGCGGCGGTGCTCGGCGACGTCGCCGATGCGGTCGACGAGGAATCCATCGCGTGCGCCCCGGACCGCGACCTGCTGGTCAACCCGGCACGCCAGTGGGCGGAGTGGCTGCGCGGGCATGCCGTCGTCGTCGCCGGCGAGGGCGACGTGTGGCGCACGGTGGCGGAGCTGGCGGCGGCGTGGCTGCTCGATGCGGGAGTGCCCGCACACGGCACGACGGTGTCGGACATGCTGCGGGCGTCGGTGGCGCTGGCCCCGTCGCAGCAGGCGGCCATCGACGATCTTTTCCACGACCCCCTCATCGATGGGCCGGCCGACGGGGGCCGGGTGCTACCCTTGAGCGTTATTGCCGTGACCTCCCCGGCCGACGCGCCCGCCGTGCGCGCGCGCCTGGAGCCCTTCGAATGGGCCCGCGTGGAATGCCCCGCCGAGGAGGTCGAGGTCCGCCATCCGCTGGTGGACGTCTGCGTCACCGCCGCCCGCGTGGCTGCGGCGGCGGCTTATGTACCTGAGGAGGATTGACGGCCTGATGGAGCGCATCGACGCGGTCATGCAGTCGTACCCGTGGGGGTCGCGCACGTTGATCGCGGAGCTCATGGGGCAGGCGTCGCCGTCGGCGCGCCCGCAGGCGGAGGCCTGGTTCGGAGCGCATCCGCTGTCCCCGTCGACGGTCGGCGGGCGGCCGTTGACCGACGTCATCGCCGATGATCCGCCCGCGGCGCTGGGCCCGGCGGCGGAGCTGGCAGACGGCACGCTGCCGTTCCTGCTGAAGATCCTCGCCGCCGAGGAGCCCCTGTCGCTGCAGGCGCATCCCACGCTGGAGCAGGCGCGGGAGGGCTACGCCGCGGAGAACGCGCGCGGCATCGCCCCCACGGCGCCGCACCGCAATTACCGCGATGCGAACCACAAGCCGGAGCTCATCGTCGCCCTGACCCGGTTCCACGCGCTGGCCGGGTTCCGGCCGGTGGAGCGGACCAAGGAGCTTTTCGACGCCCTGGCGATCCCCGAGCTCGGCCACTACACGGTTCTGCTGGACGCCCCGTCGCCGGCGGAGGGGCTGCGCGCGCTGTTCACGACGTGGCTGACCCTGCCCAGCCGGGTGTTGGGCGATCTGGTCGAGCGCGTGCGCGCCGCCTGCGAGGCGTACGAGGGCGGCGGCTGGGTCGGCGAGGTCGCCGCGACGACCGCCGACATCGCGTCGCGCTACCCGGGGGACCCGGGTGTGCTGGCGTCGATGCTGCTCAACCGGATCACGCTGGAGCCGGGCGAGGGCATCTACATGGGCGCCGGCCAGCTGCACGCCTACCTGGAGGGGATGGGCGTGGAGATCATGGCCAACTCCGACAACGTCCTGCGCGGCGGCATGACGTCGAAGCACGTCGACGTCGTCGAGCTGCTGCGCGTGCTGGACTTCACTCCCGCCGACGACCCCGTGGTCGAGCCGGTGGTGGAGGGCTCCGTGGCGTCGTACCCGACGCCGGCCGGCGAATTCCGCCTGGACCGCGTCTCGGTGGCGGCAGACAGCGGGGCCGAGGTGCCCGCGGAGGGCGCGATGATCGTCCTCGTCGTCGACGGCGCCGCCGAATTGTCCTCCGAATCGGGGGAGGTGCGCCTGGTGCCCGGGCGGGCGGCGTGGGTGCCCGCCGCGGAAGGCCCCCGCATGCTGCGGTCGGTCGGCGGGGGAACCGCCGAAGCCTTCGTGGCGTCGGTGCCGGTCTAGCCTCTAGTCTTCGGCCGACCCGGTGGTGGTCTCCGCGGCCGGTGAAGTCTGCGGAGCCGTCTGCGGGGTGGTGGTCGGCTTGGTCGTCGGTGCAGTGCCGGTGGTGGAGTCGGTGCCGTTCTCGGAGTCGGTGGTGGATTCGGTGTCCGTGTCGTTGTCCACCTTCCCCGGCTCCTCCTCGCCGCGCTCCTCGTCTCCGAAGTTCCAATCGGGGATGCCCGGCGGCAGCAGCGGGCGGGGGCGCTGCGGGGTGGGCAGCGTCGGGCGGGGAGTCTCGGTCTCCTCCGACTCCTCCGGCGGCGTCGTCGTCGACGGCGGGGCCGGGCGGGTGGACGTCGGGGGAGCCGGCGTCACCGCGGGCTCGTCGGGGATGACGGCGCGCGGGGGAAGGTACGGATCATCGGCGATGGTGCCGCGGCCCGGGCGCTGCGGGGACGGCACGACGGTGGTCGCGCGGTCCGGCGCCTCGTTGAGGGCCGACGTCGCGGACGTCGAGCCGGGGCCCGGGTCGTCGGCGACGCGGGGCAGCGGACCCTCGGCGGGCTCGACGGGGGCGGGGCCGTCGACGGCCCCCGCGCCGGCGCAACTGGCGATGGCGGTGGCCACAAGGGCGGTGATGCCCAGTCCTGCGGTCCTGGTGCGCATGCTCCACGTCTCCTTCCGAGGGTGAATGACGGTTGCACCGTACCCCGGCACCGTCGGAGGCGCTGAGATAACGATTCGGTCACCGTTTGGTCGGTTAACTTAACACACTCGTTATGGAACCGGTAGTGCCCGCGAACACTCGCCGCCGCGAGGCCGGGTGGGGTAGAACATCGGGGTATAGGCGATCACCCGTCCTGCACCCGAAGGAGAAGCGCCAATGTCCACCTGGGATTCCATCATCTTCCGCAGCGATGCCGTCACCGATCTCTTCGAGGAGGCGTCGTCCCTCGACGGCGACGATCTCTCCGACGTCCTGCGCGACGCCTGCCGCCTGGCCGCCGGCGACGCGGACGACGACGAGGCCCGCGCGGGCCTGGGCGCCGCGACCGTCGCCGCGATCTGGTCGGGCGCCCCGTTCAGCGCCGGCCACCTCGTCGACGAGTACCCCTTCATCCGCGAGGGCATCGGGTCGTGCCCGGAGGAGCTGCGCGAGGCGGCGGCCGAGACCTTCGACGCCCTGGTGCCCGGCCTGAACGAAGAGGAGCAGGAGGCCGTCGAGGACTTCGCCGAGGCCGTCAACTAACCTGGTTGCGATCGCCGCAACGCACATGGAAGAGGTCGCATGTCCCAGACTGTCATCGAGCACAAGGTCGCAGATGTCTCGCTCGCGGAGGCCGGCCGACACCAGATCCGCCTGGCCGAGCACGAGATGCCGGGCCTGATGGCCCTGCGCGAGGAGTACGGCGCGGAGCAGCCGCTGGCCGGCGCGCGCATCGCCGGGTCGATCCACATGACGGTGCAGACGGCGGTGCTCATCGAGACGCTGGTGGCGCTGGGCGCCGAGGTCCGCTGGGCGTCGTGCAACATCTACTCCACGCAGGACGAGGCCGCCGCGGCGGTCGTCGTCGGCCCGGAGGGCACCCCGGAAGACCCGAAGGGCGTGCCGGTGTTCGCGTGGAAGGGCGAGACCCTCGACGAGTACTGGTGGTGCCTGGAGCGCATCTTCGACTGGGGCGATGAGCTGCCGAACATGATCCTCGACGACGGCGGCGACGCCACGATGGCGGTCATCCGCGGCCGCCAGTACGAGGAAGCCGGCGTCGTCCCGCCGGTGGAGGAGGACGACTCCGACGAGTTCGTCGCCTTCAAGGAGATGCTGCGCCGCGTGCTGGCCGACAAGCCGGACCTGTGGACCCGCACCGCCGAGGCGGTCAAGGGCGTCACGGAGGAGACGACGACGGGCGTCCACCGCCTGTACCACTTCGCGGAGGAGGGCGTGCTGCCCTTCCCCGCGATGAACGTCAACGACGCGGTGACCAAGTCAAAGTTCGACAACAAGTACGGCACCCGCCATTCGCTGCTCGACGGCATCAACCGCGGCACCGACATGCTGCTGGGCGGCAAGAACGTCCTGGTGTGCGGCTACGGCGACGTGGGCAAGGGCTCGGCGGAGGCCATGGCCGGCCAGGGCGCGCGGGTGCGCGTCACCGAGGCCGACCCGATCAACGCACTGCAGGCGCTCATGGACGGCTTCCCGGTGGTCACGGTCGACGAGGCCATCGCCGACGCCGACGTGGTCATCACGGCGACGGGCAACATGGGCATCATCACCTTCGACCAGATGCGCAAGATGAAGAACCACGCGCTGCTGGGCAACATCGGCCACTTCGACAACGAGATCGACATGCACGCGCTGCACCACCGCGACGACGTCGAGCGCATCGAGATCAAGCCGCAGGTCGCCGAGTACCGCTTCGAGCACGAGGACGGCGAGGTCAAGTCGCTCATCGTCCTGTCGGAGGGCCGCCTGCTCAACCTGGGCAACGCCACGGGCCACCCGTCGTTCGTCATGTCCACGTCCTTCGCGGACCAGACGATCGCGCAGATCGAGCTGTTCACCAAGGGCGACGAGTACGACAATCAGGTCTACCGCCTGCCGAAGATCCTCGACGAGAAGGTCGCGCGCATCCACGTGGAGGCGCTGGGCGGGTCGCTGACCACGCTGACGAAGGAGCAGGCGGAGTACATCGGCGTCGACGTCGAGGGCCCGTTCAAGCCCGAGCACTACCGCTACTAGCCATGGGGTACATCGTCGCGATCGAGGGCATCGACGGGGCAGGCAAGAACACGCTGTCGCGGGCCCTGGAAAGCACGCTTGACGACGCCGGCGTGACCGTCGCAAAGCTCGGTTTCCCCGCGTACGGCCGGACCCCCTTCGCGGACTTCGCCGACGACGCCCTGCATGGGCGGCTCGGCGACGTCGCGGAGTCGGCGTGGGCGATGGCGCTGTTGTTCGCCCTGGACCGCCGGGACCTGCGCGACGAGGTCATCGCGGCGGCCGAGACCGCCGACGTGCTGGTGCTCGACCGGTACGTGGCCTCCAACGCCGCGTACTCGTGGGGGCGCACCGGCGACCGGGCGATCGTGGACTGGGTGCGCGAGCAGGAGTTCGGCCGGCACGCGATGCCGGTGCCGGACCTGCAGGTGCATCTGGGCACCGGCGTGGCCGAAGCCGCTCGCCGGGCCGAGCACCGCGAGGCCGCCGACGTCTCGCGCACCCGCGACGCCTACGAGCGCGACGGCGGGCTGCAGGCGCGCGTCGCCGCGGCGTATTCGGACCTGGCGGCGGAGTCGTGGGCCTCGCCGTGGCACGTCGCGGGGGACTCCGCGGAGGGGCTCGCCGCGCGGATCCTCGAGGACCTCGGACGGCCGATCCGCCCGGGCGGATAGGATGGGGCGCATGAGCGCCAAAATCCTGGTCGTCGACGACGACCCCGCCATCGCCGAAATGTTGACCATGGTCCTCCAGCGCGAGGGCTTCGACACCGTGGTGGTCGGCGATGGGCTGGAAGCGGTCGAGGCCGCGACGCGCGAGCACCCGGACCTGATCCTGCTCGACCTGATGCTGCCCGGCATGGGCGGCGTCGACGTGTGCCGCAACGTGCGCGAGGACAGCGCGGTGCCCATCATCATGCTCACGGCGAAGACCGACACCGTCGACGTCGTGCTGGGCCTGGAGTCCGGCGCGGACGATTACGTGACCAAGCCGTTCAAGCCGAAGGAGCTCGTCGCCCGCGTGCGCGCCCGCCTGCGCCGCCAGGACGACGAGCCCGGCGAGGTCATCGAGGTCGGCGACCTGGTCATCGACGTCCCCGGCCACGCCGTGTCGCGCGGCGGCCGCGAGATCTCGCTGACCCCGCTCGAGTTCGATCTGCTGCTGGCCCTTGCCCAGCGTCCCAAGCAGGTGTTCAGCCGCGAGGAGCTGCTGGAGAAGGTGTGGGGCTACCGCCATTCCTCCGACACCCGCCTGGTCAACGTCCACGTCCAGCGCCTTCGCTCCAAGATCGAGCAGGACCCGGAGAACCCGCGCATCGTGCTGACGGTCCGCGGCGTCGGCTACAAGACCGGCGAGTAGCAGGGGACCCATGTCGGAGGGGATGCGCGAGCTCGGCGAGCGGCTGGGGGCGAAGTGGCGCCGCGTGATGCGCGCCTGGCGCACGTCGCTGCAGGTCCGCGTGGTCACGTCCGTCATGGTCGTGTCGGTGCTCGTCGTCGGCATGCTCGGTTTCGCGCTGGTGTCCATCGTGGCGCAGCGGCTGCTCGACGCGAAGTTCACCGTCGCCAACGAGGAGATCGACCGCGCCCGGGTGGCCGTCGAGCAGACCATCGCCGCCTCCGGGGCCGATGGCACGCAGGCCAAGCTCAACGTCGGCCGCGAGGCGATCGCCGACCGCGAGACGGGGTCGGCGTCCGGGGCGGCGACGGTGTACGAGGCCGTGCTCATCGCCCCCGGCGCCGACGGCGAGGCGGTGCGCTCGCCCGTCGACGGGTACGTGCCCACGCAGCTGCGGCCGTTCATCCAGCAGGGCCAGATCAGCTACCAGTACGCCACCATGGACGCCCGCGACGGGTCGAATTATTCGGCGCTGGTCATCGGCACCCCGACGTCGGCCGACGTGCCCGGCCTGGAGCTGTACCTGATCATGCCGCTGACGTCGGAGGAATCGACGCTGGCGCTGGTGCGCGGCCTGTTCGCCGGCGCGACCGTGGTCATGACCCTGCTGCTGGTGGGCATCACGTGGCTGTTCGCCAACCAGGTCACCGGCCCGGTGCGGTCGGCGGCGCGGATCTCCGAGCGCTTCGCCGCCGGCCACCTGCGCGAGCGCATGGCCGTCGAGGGCGAGGACGAGATGGCCAGGCTCGCGGTGAGCTTCAACAAGATGGCCGAATCGCTGGCGCTGCAGATCCACCAGCTGGAGGAATACGGCGACCTCCAGCGCCAGTTCACCTCCGACGTGTCGCACGAGCTGCGCACGCCGCTGACCACGGTGCGCATGGCCGCCGACCTCATCGCCGACGGCGCCGAGGATCTCGACCCCGGCACGCGCCGCGCCTCCGAGCTGATGATCGCCGAGCTCGACCGCTTCGAGATGCTCCTGGCGGACCTGCTGGAGATCTCCCGCCACGACGCCGGCGTCGCCGACCTCTCCGCCGAGCGGGTGGACGTGCGCCGCTGCGTCGAGTCTGCGCACCAGCCGCTGCAGGTCGTCGCCCAGGAAACCGGCACGGAGGTCATCCTGGACATGCCCGACGAGCCGGTGCCCGCCAGCGTCGACTCGCGCAGGGTCGAGCGGGTGCTGCGCAACCTCATGGCCAACGCCATCGATCACTCCGAGGGCAACCCCGTCGTCGTCGCGCTGCGCGCCGACGACCGCGTCGTCGCGTGCACCGTCACCGACCACGGCGTCGGTCTCAAACCGGAGCAGGAGGAGCTGGTGTTCAACCGCTTCTGGCGCGCCGACCCCTCCCGCGAGCGCCGCACCGGCGGCACCGGACTGGGCCTGGCCATCGCCCGCGAGGACGTGCTGCTCCACGGCGGCAAGCTGGAGGCCCACGGCGTGCCGGGCCACGGCAGCTGTTTCCGGCTGCGCCTCCCGCTCGTCCCCGGCGATCCCGTGGACAGCGAGCCGCTGCCGCTGGAGGTGCCCGGGTCGCCCGCACCGGTGCCGAAGGCCGAGGTGATCGACGCGATCGTCGTCAAGCGCGGGGAACGCGAACTGGAAGCGGAGGGGGACGCGCAATGACCCGGCGCAGCAGAAGGACGGCACGGGCCGTCGTCGCCGCGGCGAGCGCCGCCGCACTGGCGCTCGGCGGCTGCACGACCATGCCCGGCGACACCACGCCCCAGGCGATCCGGACGTTCGAGGCGCCCGCGCACGACATCGAGATCCCCGAGCCCCGCGCCGACGCGGCGCCCGACCTGGTGCTGCGCGACTTCTACGCGGCGTCGGCGCACCCGACCGACGGGTACGCGGCGGCGAAGGCCTTCCTCACCCCGGAGGCGCGGGAGACGTGGAACCCGGACGACGGGACGTGGATCGTCGACGGCATCAACGTCATCGGCGACGGCGGCGCGGACGGGGACGCGCGGAGCTTCGGCACCCGCGCGGCGATCGTCGGGTCGCTGACCGGCAGCGGGGCGTACGAGACACAGTCGTCGCTCTACGAGGACAACGTCGAGCTGCGCATGAACTCTGAGGGGCAGTGGCGCATCGCCGAACTGCCGGACGGCGTGCTGCTGGAGCGCCAGGCGTTCCTGGACAGCCACGCGCCGCGCAACGTGTACTTCGTCGACCCCACGGGCAATCAGCTCGTGCCGGACCGCCGCTGGATCTACCGCGGCGTCGAGGATGCGGCGATGGAGCTGCTGGGCACCATGCGCGGGGGTCCGCGGCCGCGGCTGCTGCCGGGCGTGACCACGGCGATGCCGCCGGAGGCCGGCATCGAGGTCGGGCGCCAGGAGGGCGGGCCCGGCCGGGTGATCCGGCTGACCGGCGTCGACGAGCTCGACGAGACCCTGCGCCGCCTGCTGGCCGCCCAGATCGTGTGGACGCTGGCCACCGCCGACGTCCGCGGCCCGTGGCTGCTCGAGGCCGATGGGCGCCCCCTGGTGGAGGCGCATCCCGGCCCGTGGACCCGCGACTCCGACGAGTTGCGCCCCCTCGATCCCACGCGCGGCCCGGGCGACCGTGCGCCGCTGCACGCCGTCGAAGCCGGCGGACTCGCCGAGCTGACCGACGGCGGCCGGCGGACCCTGCCGGGCTGGGCCTCGCAGGGCGGGGAGGTGCTGGTGTCGGCGGGCATCGGCGTCGACGAGTCCGGCACCCGCCTCATCGCCGGGGTGGCGCGCAACGACCGCGGCGGGACCGGCGAGTCCACGCTGATGCTGGGCCGCGTCGGCGGCGAGCCGGAGACGGTGCTCACCGCCCAGAGCCTCACCCGCCCGAGCTGGTCGCCCGACGCGGCGTCGGTGTGGACGGTCGTCGACGGCGACCGGGTCCTGCGGCTGGTGGGAAATTCTTCCGGAGTGCCGGCGGTGGAGGAGATCGATCTGTCGGGCATCCCCGAGGTCGAGGGCGGCATTTCGGAGCTGCGCGTCGACCCGTCGGGCACCCAGGTGGCCATGATCGCCGGCGGCAACATCTGGATCGCCACCATCGTCCAGTCCGAGTCGGCCCCGTGGCGCCTGGCCAACGCCCGCCGCCTGACGCTGACGGAGGGCACGACCCCGGTGACGCTGGCGTGGGCGCCGAATTCGA
The DNA here is from genome assembly GCF_042725215.1 of Corynebacterium sp. NPDC060344. Taxonomy (NCBI): domain Bacteria; kingdom Bacillati; phylum Actinomycetota; class Actinomycetes; order Mycobacteriales; family Corynebacteriaceae; genus Corynebacterium; species Corynebacterium sp. NPDC060344. The sequence goes on from NZ_JBHXCS010000003.1 coordinate 107,363, forward strand.
CGATCATCGTCGGCGCGTACGGCGAGACGGCGCCGATGTGGCGCATCTACCCGGACGGGTCGGTGAACTACATGCTGCCGAAGCTCAACCTCAGCGCGCCGGTGTCGGTGGTGACGGCGACGTCGTCGAAGATCTACGCGCTCGACGACAACGCGCTGATGGAGCTGGTCACCGGCGAGGGCGAGGCGCAGTTCTGGCGCGCCGTGGCCGGCGTCGAGGGCCGGGCAGCGCCGGTGACGGTGCAGTAGCCTCCACGGCATGTGGGGGGAATTGGCGGACGTCGCGGTGCCGGGGGCGTGCCCGGGGTGCGGGGCCCCGGCGTCGCCCGGAAGTCCATGCGCGGGGTGCCGCGGCGAGTTCGCGCGGCCGCCGGTGCGCCTGTCGCCGCGGGTGCACGTGCCCGCGCCGGTGTGGTCCTGCGGTGCGTACGCGGGGCCCAGGCGGGCGGTGGTCCTGGCGGCGAAAGAGCGTTGCGACGACTCGGCCCGCCACGTGATGGGCGCCGTCGTCGGGGCGGCCGTGCTGAGGTTGGCGGCGGACGGGGCGGTGGCGCATCCGTCGCAAAGCAGGGTGACGCTCGTGCCGGCGCCGACCCGGGCCTCGGCGGCCAGGCGCCGGGGAGGCGACCCCGTCACCGCCGCGTGCAGGGTCGCCGCAGGGCGCATACCGGGGGCGAGCGTGGCGGCGGGGCTGCTGCGCACGGCCGAGGGGGCGGAGGATTCATCGGGGCTCACCGCGGCCGGGCGGCGGCGCAACATCGCGGGCCGGATCGTCCCGTCGGGCACCGCCGCGGGGCCGGTCCTGCTCGTCGACGACGTGTTGACGACGGGGGCGACGGCGGCGCATTCGGTGCTCGTGCTCGCGTCGCTGGGAATCCGGGTGGGCGGCGTCATCGTGTTTTCCCACGCCTAGGGCCAAATGCCCCCGGAAGTACCCGCGCGGCGCGCAATTCGGGCGGCAGGTTCGTGGCAGCGGGGGTAACCGCGTCTGTATCCTAGAGGCACAGTTAGTCGCGTCACCGTGGACGCCGTGAGTAATCCCGCTCACGGAAGGGCGGTGGCCATACCGGGAGGTAGGAAGCAAGTGACGACACCTGCTGACAACAACGAGGTCCTCAGCCCCAACGCCCAGGTGACCATCACCGGGCGCAACGTGGAGGTCCCGGAACACTTCGCCGAGCGAGTCAACGGCAAGCTCGCCAAGATTGAGCGCCTCGATCCGACCCTGACGTTCTTCCACGTCGAACTGCAGCACGAGCCGAACCCCCGCCGCGCGGACCGCTCGGACCGCATCCAGATCACCGCCACCGGCAAGGGCCACCTGGCCCGCGCCGAGGCCAAGGAGGACAGCTTCTACGCCGCCCTCGAGTCCGCGCTGGGCAAGATGGAGCGCTCGCTGCGCAAGGTCAAGGCCCGCCGCAAGATCAGCCGCTCCGGCCACCGCGCCCCCATCTCCGTGGGCGAGGCCACCGCGACGCTGGTCGAGGAAGCCGCCGACTCCGCCCCGAAGGCCGATCCGTACGAGGATCAGGTCGAGGAGATCCAGCTGGGCAAGGTCGTGCGCACCAAGGAGCACACGGCCACCCCGATGTCCGTGGATGAGGCGCTGTCGGAGATGGAGCTCGTCGGCCACGACTTCTTCCTCTTCGTCGACGAGGCCACCGGGCGCCCGTCCGTGGTCTACCGCCGCCACGCCTACGACTACGGCATGATCGCCCTGGCGGACGACGCCCAGTAGGCACCGTCCCCGCGCCCCCGGCCCTCCCCGTTTTCGGGAGGTGGCCGGGGGTTTTGCCGTCGAAGGGATAAGCTGGGCGCAGAAGCCGGAGAAGGGGACACTACCATGACCCAGCAGTGGGCGCCACCGCCACAGCCGCCGCAGCAGCCCGCCCGGGGAGGCGGCGGAAATGGCGTCGTCTACGCGCTCGCCGGATTGGTCGCGGTGCTCGCCGTGGTCCTCGGCGTCGTCGCCGTCATGGCCTTCGGGGGAGACGGGCGTGACGGGGGAGGGGAAGCAGTCGCGCCTGCGCCGCCGGCGCCTGCCGCACAGCCCGACAAGCCGCGGCCGACGGGCGCCGGTGCCGCTCCGGTGACGGAGACGGTGACGGAGGCGGAGGCGGAGGCGGCTGATTCCCGGGAGGGGAACCACGCGCGCCGCGGACCGTGGAAGGGGCAGATCTACCGGAGCTGCTCCAACGGAGGCGTGACCGGCAGTGCGGAGACGAGCTGCGCCTTCGCCAAGAGGGTTTCGGACGAGGTGTGGGAGCAGGACCTCCTCGCCGACCGCTTCAGCGTGCGGGTCTACAGCCCGGTGACGGAACAGAGGTACACGATGGACTGCCGGCGGGGAACGATGACCGGCCACGACATCTACTACCGGTGCACCGGCGGAAACAACGCGATCGTGTTCGTCGGCATCGCCGGCTGATCGGCACCCGCACCTCACACCGGGGTGCGGGTTGCTCGTATACTGGGGGACTTGAGCGCCCCGCGTGGGGTGCGGACATGAGTCGTCTGCCGGAAAGGTCCCATCCGCAGTGTTTTCTTTCAGCAAGTTGCTCCGCGTCGGTGAGGGGCGCGCCGTCAAGCGCCTCAAGGGCATCGCGGACGCGGTGCTGGAGCTCGACGACGAGTACGCGGCACTGTCGGATGACGAGCTGCGGCTGAAGACCGAGGAGTTCAAGACCCGCATCAAGGACGGCGAGACTCTCGACGACCTGCTGCTGGAGGCGTTCGCCACCGCCCGCGAGGCGTCGTGGCGCGTGCTCGGCCAGAAGCACTACCCGGTCCAGGTCATGGGCGGCGCCGCGCTGCACTTCGGCAACGTCGCCGAGATGAAGACCGGCGAGGGCAAGACGCTGACCTGTGTGCTGCCCGCCTACCTCAACGCCCTCGAGGGCAAGGGCGTGCACGTGGTCACCGTCAACGACTACCTGGCCAAGCGCGACGCCGAATGGATGGGCCGCGTGCACCGCTTCCTCGGCCTGGAGACCGACGTCATCCTGTCGGGGCTCAGCTCCGACCAGCGCCGCAAGGCCTACGCCGCCGACATCACGTACGGGACGAACAACGAGCTCGGCTTCGACTACCTGCGCGACAACATGGCGCACTCCCTCAACGACCTGGTGCAGCGCGGCCACCACTACGCCATCGTGGACGAGGTCGACTCGATCCTCATCGACGAGGCCCGCACCCCGCTGATCATCTCCGGCCCGGCCGACGGCTCGCCGGAGTGGTACCAGGCGTTTTCCGGGATCGTCAAGGGCATGCGCCTGGACATCCACTACGAGGTCGACGTGCGCAAGCGCACCGTCGGCGTGCGCGAGGAGGGCGTGGCATACGTCGAGGACCAGTTGGGCATCGACAACCTCTACGCCGCGGAGAACTCGCAGCTGGTCAGCTACCTGAACAACGCCATCAAGGCGAAGGAGCTGTTCACCCGCGACAAGGACTACATCATCCGCAACGGCGAGGTCCTCATCGTCGACGAGTTCACCGGCCGCGTGCTGGCGGGCCGCCGCTACAACGAGGGCATGCACCAGGCCATCGAGGCGAAGGAGGGCGTGGAGATCAAGAACGAGAACCAGACCCTGGCCACGGTGACCCTGCAGAACTTCTTCCGCCTCTACGACAAGCTCTCCGGCATGACGGGCACCGCCGAGACCGAGGCCGCCGAGCTGCACCAGACGTACAAGCTCAACGTCATGGCCATCCCGCCGAACCGCCCGAACCAGCGCAAGGACCACCCGGACCTGGTCTACAAGACGCAGGAGTCGAAGTTCTACGCGGTCATCGAGGACATCCGCGAGAGCCACGAGAAGGGCCAGCCGGTGCTGGTGGGCACGGCGTCGGTGGAGATGTCGGAGCACCTGTCCAAGCTGCTGCAGCGCGAGGGCATCAAGCACAGCGTGCTCAACGCCAAGCACCACGAGAAGGAAGCCGAGATCGTCGCCGAGGCCGGCCGCCCCGGCGCCGTGACGGTGGCCACCAACATGGCCGGCCGCGGCACCGACATCGTGCTCGGCGGCAACCCGGACATCATCGCCGACCTCAACCTGCGGGCCAAGGGCCTGTCCCCGACGGAGACGCCGGAGGAGTACGAGGCCGAGTGGGACGCCGAGATCGCCCGCGTGCGCGAGTCGGCGGAGAAGGAGGCCGAGAAGGTCCGCGAGGTCGGCGGCCTCTACGTCCTGGGCACCGAGCGCCACGAGTCGCGGCGCATCGACAACCAGCTGCGCGGCCGCACCGCCCGCCAGGGTGATCCGGGCGAGACCCGCTTCTACCTGTCCATGCGCGACGACCTGATGGTCCGCTTCAACGGCCAGCGCATGGAAGCGCTGATGAACACCCTCAACGTCCCCGATGACGTCCCCATCGACTCGAAGGTCGTGTCCAACTCCATCAAGAGCGTGCAGACGCAGGTGGAGAGCCAGAACTTCGAGGTCCGCAAGAACGTGCTCAAGTACGACGAGGTGATGAACCAGCAGCGCAAGGTGGTCTACGCCGAGCGCCGCCGCATCCTCGACGGCGAGGACCTGAAGGACCAGGTCCGCGACATGCAGGACGACGTCATCGCCGCCTACGTCTCGGGCGCGACCGCCGACGGCTACGTGGAGGACTGGGACCTCGACGAGCTGTGGAACGCCCTGGAGTCGCTCTACGGGCCGACCATGTCGTGGCAGTCGCTGGTCGACGGCGACGAGTACGGCTCGGCCGGCGACCTGTCCGCCAAGGACCTGGAGACGGTCCTGCGGGAGGACGTGCGCCGCAACTACGACGAGCTGGAGGAGGCCGTCGCGGCGATCGGCGGCGAGGAGCAGATGCGCAACATGGAGCGCTTCACCATCCTCGGCGTGATGGACCGCAAGTGGCGCGAGCACCTCTACGAGATGGACTACCTCAAGGAGGGCATCGGCCTGCGCGCCATGGCCCAGGCCGACCCGTTGGTGGAGTACCAGCGCGAGGGCTACGACATGTTCAGCGGCATGATGGAGGGCATCAAGGAAGAGTCCATCCGCCAGCTGTTCCTGGTGCGCAAGCAGGTCATGCAGACCGAGCAGGCGGCGCCGGCCGGCGAGAAGGAGCTTGCCCCCGAGCTGCCCCGCACCGAGGCCGAGCCGACGCAGATGACGTACTCCGGCCCCGCCGCCGACGGCACCGCGGAGGCCAAGCGCACCGAAGGCGAGTCGGGCAACCGCGCCCAGCGCCGCAAGTCCGCCCGCCGCGGCCGCAACCGCTAAATGAAGCGCAGGGCGGTGATCGTCCAGCCCCGGCCGTCGTCGATCATCGCCCCGGCCAGGGCCCGCACCCGGCCCGAGTGGGCGTAGGACCCGACGAATTCGACGCGGGTCCCGCACGGCCGGCCCGATGGGTGGAGGGTGCGCAGCACCGCGCCGCGCATCCCGCCCGCCCGCAGCCGGTGGCGCAGGCCGGCGAGCACGCGCTCGTCGATGGCGGCCCCGGCCAGCGCCTCTGGCCGCCGCCGGCCGGACAGCACCTCGATGACCACCGTCATCGTCCGCGCCAGCGCCTCGCGCGCGGCGTCCCCGCACGAGGGCAGCGAAGGGCCGGACGGCCGGCCGTCGTCACGCGAAAGGCCGGCCCCGGCACCCGGCCGCAGGCCCCGCAACAGCTCGAAACCCCGCAGCGGCGCCAATTCGCCGATGTCCCCGATCATCCCCGCCGATCCCCCGATCCGAAGTCCTGGCGGCCATTGTGCCAGCCAGCCGGGGCGCCCGCCCGGCGGGGCGGTCGGCGAAGCGCGGCGCGGGCAACTACTGTCGTGGTCATGCGTGGTCTCATCATCGATTATTGCGGTGTCCTGGACGGCACCGACGAAGAGCGGGCGCGGTGGCGGAAGCTGCTGACCGCCGCCCGCGCCAACGGCGTTGCGCTGGCGGTGCTGTCGAACGATCCCGGCGGGCCGGACGCGGACCCGATCCGGAAGTTCGAGGCGGACGGCCTCGTCGACGCGGTCGTGCTGTCGGGGGAGGTCGGGGCGGAGAAGCCCGAGCCGGAGATCTTCGACATCGCCGCGCAGCGCCTGGGGCTGCCGGTGCGCGATTGCGTGCTGGTCGACGATTCGATCGTCAACATCCACGGCGCGGTGTCGCACGGCATGGTGGGCGTGTTCTACCAGCAGTTCGACCGGGCGGTCGTGGAAATCGTGGGGCTGTTCGACCTGGAGGGCGAGTTCTAGTGCGCGTGTATCTGCCGGCCACGTTCGGGATGCTCCGTGAATTGCTCGACGACGATGCCGTGGTCCCGCGCCGCGGCTGGGCCTTCGCCGTGACTCCCGCGCTGCGCGAGTTCTACGTGGAGGGCGACGACGAGGAGCTGGCGGACATCGCCTTCGACGATGCCTCGCGCGCGTCGCTGCGGCTGCTGTCGGCCTACGACGGCAAGTTCCCGCACCGCCGGGTGGTCATCGCCGCCGACGTCGCCGATGACGCCGTGGAGCTCAAGCCCGACATGGGGGAGGCCGTCGTGGCGCTGTCGGGCCCCGTCTCGCGGGACGACGTCGCCGCCGTGCATGTCGACGTGGAGGAGTCGGCCGCGGCCGTGGAGAAGGCCATCGCCGCCGTCGACGCCGCGGATCTGGGCGACGAGGACGCCGAGCTGACCGTGGGCGATTGCCTGGAGCGCCCCCTGGCCTGGTACGACGCCGCCGAGCTGCCGATGCTCGTGGAGCTGCTCTGATCTTTTCCTGCGCTTGACCGAAAAGTTACCCGCCCGTAAGCTACGCTTCCGTAATCTACGGAAAGGGGAACCGGTGAGCATTGGCAATCGCCTCCGCAGCGCGTTCCGTCACCTGTCCACGCCGCTGATGCCCGACGACTACACCCGTCTGGTCAATCCGCTGTGGTCGAAGCGCGAGCTGCGCGGGCAGATCGAGCGCGTGGCGCGCCCGGCCGACGACGTCGTCGAGCTGGTCATCAAGCCCGGCTGGGGAGTCCCCGCCGACTTCCGCGCCGGCCAGTACGTGGGCATCGGCGTCCGCGTCGACGGCCGCCTGGTGTGGCGCTCGTACTCGCTGACCAATGCGCCGCAGTCGGCCGACGGCATGCTGACGGTCACCGTCAAGGCCCAGGACCAGGGCCGCCTGTCGCAGCACCTGGTCGCCAACGTCACCCCCGGCACGGTGGTGCGCCTGGCTGCCCCGGCCGGTGATTTCCACCTGCCCGAGCCGCCGCCGGCGAAGCTGCTGTTCATCACCGCCGGCTCCGGCATTACCCCGGTGATGTCGATGCTGCGGGATCTCGAGCGCAAGGGCGCCGTCGCCGATGTCGTGCACCTGCATTCGGTCCGCGACCGTGCGGGCCTGCTTTTCGACGACGAGCTCGCCCGCTTGAGCAGCCAGCAGCCCGGTTATTCCCTCACCGTCCGCGAGACGGGCATCGACGGCCGCCTGACCATCGACGAGATCAAGGCCCTGGTGCCGGACGTCGCCGACCGCGCGATCTACGCGTGCGGTCCGTCGGCGATGCTCGACGAGCTCGAGGCCGGCCTGCCCGGCGTGCGCACGGAGCGCTTCACCCTCGACCGGGGCAACACGGACGCCCAGGGCGGCGTCGTCAGCTTCCCGGGCCGCGGCGAGATCGAGGTCGACGGCGCCACGACGATCCTGGAGGCCGGCGAGAGGGCCGGGGTCCAGCTGCCCTATGGCTGCCGGATGGGCATCTGCGCGACCTGCGTGCAGCAGCTGGCGGACGGCACTGCGCGCGACCTGCGCACGGGCGAGACCCATGAGGCCGGCGAGCGCATCCGCACCTGCGTGTGCGTGCCCGCCGGCGACGTCGCAATCGAACTGTAGACACACGGGAAAACGGAGAGACACACCATGGCAATCGCCGACATCAAGGCCTATTCGCACCTGTCCGAGGAGGACGTCGCCGAGATCGGGCGCCGCTTCGAGGCCATCGCCGCCGAGCACCGCGCGACGCTGGGCCCGAAGGACGCCCGCTACATCCGCACCCTCATCCGCGTGCAGCGCGGCCTGGAGGTCGCCGGCCGCGGCCTGCTGGTCCTGCCGACGCTTGGCATGGCCCTGGACAAGGCCGGCTACAAGACCCGCAAGGGCGGCCTGCTGCCGCGCTCGCTGCGCACCCCGGCCCACAAGGGCCTGTGGTGGGCCGGCGTGGCGTCGCTGGGCCTGGCCAAGGTCCTGGAGAACCTCGAGGTCGGCCACAACGTCATGCACGGCCAGTGGGACTGGATGAACGACCCGGAGATCCACTCGTCGACGTGGGAGTGGGACAACTCCTGCCCGTCGTCGGGCTGGAAGCACTCGCACAATTTCGTGCACCACAAGTACACCAACGTCCTGGGCATGGACAACGACGTGGGATACGGCATCCTGCGCGTCACCCGCGACAAGAAGTGGAAGCCGTCCACTCTGACGCAGCCGGTGCAGAACATCATCCTGGCCTCGCTGTTCCAGTGGGCCGTGGCGTTCTACGACGTCGAGCTCGGCGCGGTGATGGTGGGCAAGAAGAAGTGGGAGGACGCCCGCTCGCAGCTCATCGAGGTGTTCCAGAAGTCGGGCCGCCAGCTGCTCAAGGACTACGCCCTGTTCCCGCTGCTCGCCGGCCCGCGCTGGGCCGAGGTGGCCAAGGCCAACGCCGCGGCGAACCTCATCCGCAACGTCTGGGCCTACGCCGTGATCTTCTGCGGCCACTTCCCGGATGACGCCGAGACGTTCACCAAGGAGCAGTACAAGAACGAGAACAAGGCGGAGTGGTACCTGCGCCAGATGCTCGGCTCCGCCAACTTCCACGGCGGCTTCGTCCTGTCGGTGCTCTCGGGCAACCTGAACTACCAGATCGAGCACCACCTGTACCCGGACATGCCGTCCAACCGCTTGGCGACGATCTCCACCCAGGTCAAGGAAATCTGCCGCGACTACGACCTGCCGTACAACACGGGCTCGTTCCCCGGCCAGCTCATGCAGGTCCAGCGGACGATCCTCAAGCTGTCGCTGCCGGATCGCTTCCTCGTCGCCGACCCGGACAATGCGCCGGAGGTCCGTTCGGAGAAGGCGTTCACCAAGTACCCGAGCGTGGAGGCCCAGCTCGATGCCGGCGCCACCCCGCGCCGCGGCCTGCGCACCGGCCTGAAGCTGCTCAAGCAGCTGCGCCCGGGCGTCAGGGAGGTCGTCGCCGCCTACACCGGCCGCTCGACCCGCGAGGTCACGGCCTAGCTTTCCGCGTCGTCCTCTTTCCGCGTCCACGGCATCTGGATCTGCTTGGGCAGGCTCAGCGCGGAACGGAGGATCTCGCCGGTCAGCGCGGCCGTGGCGCAGGCGAGGAACAGCGCCAGGTACGCCTCGGAGGACTGGCCGGTGAACTCGACGGTGACGATGAGCGCGAACAGCGGCGCGGCCATCGACGTCGACAGGAAGGCGGCGGCGCCGAGCAGCGCGAAGTCCGCCGGGGGGATGGCCGGGAACACCGGCTGGAGGGCGAAGCCCACCAGGTATCCCAGCAGTGCGCCGATGGCGAAGCCGGGAGTCAGCACGCCGCCGACGGCGCCGGAACGCAGGGTGATGAGCACCGCGATCGTCTTGGCCACCACCAGCGCCAGCGCGAAGGTCCACACCGGCGTCGCCTCCAGCACGGAGGTGGCGGCGAAGCGGCCGTTGCCCAGGACCTCGGGCAGGTACAGCGACATCGCGCCGACGGTGGCGAACGCCAGGGGCAGCGCCCACAGGACGTGCGCGCCCGGCGGCATCGATCCCTCGGCGCGGGAGACCGCGTACCGGAACACCAGGCCGGCGATGCCGCACACGACGCCCAGCGCCAGGGCGGCGGTGAGATTGCCGAAGCCCTCCGACAGCGACACCGTCGAATACAGCGGCTGGTCGCCGACGACGATGCCAGCGGTGACCGTGGCCACCGCCGAACACGCCAGGACGACCATCACGGCGCGGACGGTGACCGTCGTCAGCAGGATCTCGAAGGCGAACACCGCCCCGGCCAGCGGAATGTGGTAGATCGCGCCGAGGCCGGCGCCCGCCGCGGCCGCCACGAGCAGGCGCGTGGTCGCGCGGTCGAGGCCGATGCGGTGGGCCAGCTGCGACGCCATCATCGCGCCGGCCTCCCGCGGCGCGTTCTCGCGGCCGACCGAGGCGCCCGCGGCGACGGTGGCCATCTGCAGCAGGACGTTGGCGGCGGTCTCGATCACGGGCATGCGGGCGCCGGACATGCCCTCCTCGACCGACTTGATGGGCCGGCCCAGCCTGCGCACCGCCCACCACGCCGGTGCGGCGATGAGGCCGGCGACGGTGATGCCCAGGAACCTCTGCAGCCCGGTGGTGCCGTCGGTGACCACGGGGACGTCGCCCTCGTGCTGGCCGTAGACCAGGTTCTCGATGCCGTGGAGCATGTAGACCAGCGCCGCGGCGAACAGGCCGGTGGCCACGCCGATGACGAAGGTCCAGATGCACAGGCGGACCAGGTCGGCGGCGGAGCGCCGATCGCGTGCGGTGGCGGCGTCAGTCCCTGTCAATGTCGAGTTCCCAGTCCTCGTTGTCCTGGAGCGTGGCCAGCAGGCTCCGCACGGCCATGGCACGGCGGTGGGAAGCGCCCTCCAGCTTGTCCAGGGTGCATTCCGGGTCCGCCGGCGGGCCCAGGTGCGTGCAGCCGCGCGGGCAGTCCGCGATCGCCGCCGACAGATCGTCGAAGACGTCGAGCACCGTGTCCGGCGTGACGTGGGCCAGGCCGAAGGAGCGGATGCCCGGCGTGTCGATGGCCCACCCGCCGCCGGCCAGCGGCAGCGCCACCGACTGCGTCGACGTGTGCCGGCCCTTGCCCACGCCGCTGACGACGCCGGTGGCACGCTCCGCACCCGGCACCAGGCGGTTGACCAGGGTGGACTTGCCCACGCCGGAATGGCCGATGAGGGCGGAGACTTTCCCGCCGACGACGTCGAGAAGCGGCTCCACGGGGTCCTCGACCCCGCAGACGATGACCGGCACGCCCAGCTCGGCGAACTCGCCCGCGAATTCCGCGGGATCCGCCAGATCCGACTTGGTCAGGCACAGCACCGGCGACACCCCGCCGGCGTAGGCGGCGACCAGCGCGCGCTCGACGAAACCCGTGCGCGGCGGGGGATCGGCCACCGCGCAGACGATGAGCAGCAGCTCCGCGTTGGCCACGACGATGCGTTCGAAGGGATCGTTGTCGTCGGCGGTGCGGCGCAGGACGCTGGTGCGGTCGGCGAGCTTGACGATCCTCGCCAGCGTCCCCTCCCGCCCCGACACGTCGCCGACGACGCCCACCCGATCGCCGACGACGATGTTCGTGCGGCCCAGCTCGCGGGCGCGCATGCAGTTCAGCGGCTCCGTCCCGCCGTCGACGACGACGCCCCACCGGCCGCGGTCCTTGGTGACCACCAGCCCCCATTTGGCGTCCGCGTGCTTGGGCCGGTCCTTCGTCCGTGGCCTCGACCCCCGCCCCGGCCGGACGCGGACGTCGGACTCGTCCCAATCGCGGCTGCGGCGGCTCAGGGCCGGCCCCCTTCCTCGCCGACCGGCAGACCGACCATTTCGGTCCACCGGATGTCGAAGTCCGGCATGGTCTTGCCGGTGGTGGCGATGTTCTCCACCCGCACCCCGGGCACCCGCAGGCCGATGATCGCGCCCGCGGTGGCCATGCGGTGGTCCGCGTAGGACATCCACTGGCCGCCGTGCAGCGGGGCCGGCTCGATGCGGATGCCGTCCTCCAGCTCGGAGGCCTTCCCGCCCAGGCGGTTGATCTCGGTGACCAGGGCCTCCAGCCGGTTGGTCTCGTGGCCGCGCAGGTGCGCGATGCCGGTGAGCTCCGACGGGGTGTCCGCCAGCGCGGCCAGCGCCGCGACGGTCGGGGCCAGCTCGCCGATCTCGCCCATGTCCAGGTTGATGCCGCGCAGCGCCGACGGGCCCTCGACGGTGAGGTCGTGGACGCCCGAGGTGCCGTCGCCGCGGGGCTTGAGCAGCACGCGGCAGCCCATCGCCTGCAGGATCTCGCGGATACGGTCGCCTGGCTGGACGGTGTCGGCGGGCCAGCCGGCGACGGTGACGCGGCCCTGCGTGACGGCGGCCGCGGCGAGGAACGGGGTGGCGTTGGACAGGTCCGGCTCGACGTGCCACGTGCGGCCGCGGATCTCGCCGGCGTGGACGTGGAACGCGCCGCCGTCGGCGGGGGAGTCCTCGGTGACGGTGACGCCGGCCTGGCGGAGCATGTCCACGGTCATGTCGATGTGCGGGCGCGACGGCACCTCGCCGATGGGCCGGATGGTAAGGCCCTTCGGGTAGCGCAGGCCGGCCAGCAGCAGGCCCGAGACGAACTGCGACGACGCCGACGAGTCGATCTCGACCTCGCCGCCGACGTCGCCGGCCGGGTTGACGGTGAAGGGCAGCGCGTCGCCGTCGATGTCGGCGCCCAGGTCGCGCAGGGCGCCGAGCACCGCGCCCATCGGCCGCACGCGGGCCTCGGGGTCGCCGTCGAAGAACACCGAGCCCGTGGCGATGGCCGCCACCGGCGGCACGAAGCGCATGACGGTGCCGGCCAGGCCGCAGTTGATGGTCCCGCCGCGCAGCACGTGGGGCGTGACCTCCAGCGTGCGGTTGGGCGTGCCCGACGACCCGGAGCCGGTGCGGATCTCCGTGCCCATCGCCTCGAGGGCGGAGATCATCAGGTCCGTGTCCCGCGAGCGCAGGGCGCCGTGGATCGTCGACGGCGTCGACGACAGCGCCGCGATGATCAGCGCGCGGTTGGTGATGGACTTGGACCCGCCGATGGAGACCGTCGCGGTCACCGGGTGCTCGGCGGCGGGGGCTGGCCAGAACTCATGGGGGGAAGTCACGGGTCCATCATCCCCCAAACACGGGCGCCGGTGGGGCAAGGGGTGCGACGATTGGGGCATGTGCGGACGATTCGTGACCTTCACCATCGGCGACGAGCTCGTCGACAAGCTCTCCGGCGTGCCCGGGCTCGCGCCGATCGAGGCGGACGGGCCGCTGCCGGGGAAGCGCTGGAACGTCGCCCCGACCATGCCGATCACGGCGCTGGCCAGGGTGGGGGAGACGACCCTGGCCGCGCAGGTGCGGTGGGGGCTGGTGCCGCCTTGGTCGAAGTCGATGCCCAAGACCCCGTACTTCAACGCGCGGGCGGAGACGTGGCGCGACAAGCCCGTCTTCCGCGACGGCGAGCCCTGCGTCGTGCCCATGGACGGCTGGTACGAGTGGCGCGACAAGGCGCCGTTCTTCGTGCCCGCGCCGGGCGATCGGCCGCTGCTGGTGGCGGGCCTGTGGGCCCGCTGCGGCGACATCGTCAGCGCGACGCTGCTGACCACCGATGCGGTGGGCCATCTCGCCGATCTGCACCACCGCATGCCCCGGGTGCTTGACGACGACGAGGTTGCGCAGTGGCTCGCCGGCGGCGACGTGGGCATGACGGATCCGTCCCTGGTGGAGAAGCTGGAGGTCCGGCCGGTGAACAAGGCCGTGGGCAACGTCGCCAATGACGGCGAGTGGCTGCTGGAGCCCTGAGGCCGGGGGTCAGTCGGCGATGTCCGCCGACGCCGCGCCCGTCAGCGCCGCGAGGTCGGCCGGGGCCAGTTCGATGTCCAGGCCGCGGCGGCCGCCGGAGACGAAGATGGTGGCGTGGGCGCCGGCGCCGGCGTCGAGGACCGTGGGCAGCGCCCGCTTCTGGCCCAGCGGCGAAATGCCGCCGACGACGTAGCCCGACGAGCGCTGGGCGGCGGCCGGGTCGGCCAGCTCCGCCTTCGATGCGCCGAGCGCCTTGGCCGCGGCCTTGAGGTTGAGCCGCCCGGTCACCGGCACGATCGCGACGGCAAGGCCGGTTCGCTTGCCGTGGAGCTCGATGACGAGCGTCTTGTGGATCCGCCCCGCCTCCACGCCCAGGTGCTCGCCGAGCCAGTGGGCCGCGTCCTCGCCGAAGTGGCCGTCGGAATGCGGGAAATGGTGGACCGTGTGCTCTATGCCCGCCGCCGCGCAGGCGGCGATGGCCGGTGTCGCCGACTTTGTGCCCATGGCCCGATCCTGTCACCGCCCGGCATAAGATGGAAACCATGACAGCCGAAGCCACGGGAACCGATGGCGGGGGCACGGTGCGCACGGAAGAGACCGACGCCGAGTTGGCGCAGCGCTTCGAGCGCGACGCACTGCCCCTGCTCGACCAGCTCTACGGCGGCGCCCTGCGCATGACCCGCAATCCCGCCGATGCGGAGGATCTGGTGCAGGAGGCCTACATGAAGGCCTACCAGGGGTTCCGGTCGTACAAGCCGGGCACGAACCTCAAGGCGTGGATGTACCGGATCCTGACCAACGCGTACATCAACAACTACCGCAAGGCCCAGCGCCGCCCGGCGGAGTACGCGACGGACGACATCACCGATTCGCAGATCGCCGAGACCGCGTCGCACACGTCGTCGGGCCTGCGGTCCGCGGAGGTCGAGGCGATGGCATTGCTTCCCGACGACGAGATCCGCGCCGCATTGATGGACCTCAACGAGGATTACCGGATGGTGGTCTACTACGCCGACGTCGAGGGGCTGCCGTACAAGGAGATCGCCGAGATCATGGAGACGCCCATCGGAACCGTGATGTCCCGGCTGCACCGTGGAAGGAAACAGCTCCGCGAGGCGTTGAAGGGTGTGGCGAAGGATCGCGGGTTCATCCGCGAGGCCGAAAAGGACGGACATCCCGGAAAGGTGAATCGATGAACGACAGCGCGAAGCCCTGCGGACACCCCGGGTCGTGCGCCGACGTGCGCCGGCGGCTCGATTCCCTGCTCTGCGGCGAATGCGACCCGGAGGAGACCCGGATCCTGGAGCGGCACATCCGCGAATGCCCGCGGTGCCTGGAGGACGTCGGCTGCGAGCGGGCGCTGCGCCAGCTGCTGCGCCGCTGCTGCTGCGAACCGGCGCCGACGGAGCTGCGCAGGCGCATCACCACCCGCATCCGCGTGACCTACCGCTCGTCGGGCGAATTCTAGGGCGCGAACTGTAGGACGCGAAAACCCCGCCGCCATCGCGATGATGGGGCGGGGTTCGCCGTTGATCGGTGTCGATCAGCTGTTGGGGCGCTTGCCGTGGTTCGCCTTCTTCTTGCGGCGGTCCTTGCGCTTGCGGCCACGCTTGCTCATTGTGTGCCTCCTCCGGTTCGGGGTGAATTCAACCTGGCCAGTCTACATTGGCCGGTCGGGGGAACTTAAACCGTGGTGCGGGCGGTGCGGCGGGTGCGGCCGCGGTTGCGGCGGCGCTTCAGCGCGCGGCGCTCGTCCTCGGACATGCCGCCCCACACGCCGGCATCCTGGCCGGTCTCCAGGGCCCACGCGAGGCACTGCGAGGTGACGGGGCAGCGGTTGCACACGACCTTGGCCTTCGCGATCTGGGCGAGGGCGGGGCCGGAGTTGCCGACCGGGAAGAACAGCTCGGGATCCTCTTCGCGGCAAACGGCCTTGTGGCGCCAATCCATGACAAAAACTCCTTCTTTCGAAACCCGGGTGGGGCACGGGGGAACGGGCGGCCCATGGCCGCCTCGCGACTGCGTTGTGCTCCCCATGCATCTGATGAACGTGCGGAGTTCCGGGCGGCGTGATGTCCCGGTTGGGGGAATCAGGGGGTTCACCGTCGGATCCGCGGACCGCGAGCGCGAGGCGCCCGCCGGTCGAATGCGGGTGGAGGTATTCGCTCCCCCCGCGGTCCTGATGAATGATGACACGTCATGGCCCGGTTGTGAAGACCTTCGCCAGAAAAAGTGCGGAACGTCACAAGAAGGTGAACCGCACGTTACATCCGCAGGTGAGGGGCCCGCGGATAGCCGAACCGAAGGTTAACGGCGTCCGCCGCGGCGGGGCAGCAGCAGGGCCCGGAACCTCCGGTCGAGCATCTTGCCCAGCCGGACCCACCATGCCTTGTCCCCGACATCCTCGCCGTACTCCCGGGTTTCGGCCGGCGCGATGAACCGCACCGCATCACGGGCGCACGTGATCTCGACCCGCGAGCGCTCGTCGACGTACTCGCCGTCGATCTGGAAGGGCAGGGGCTCCGGGGAGGTGAGGGTGACGTGGGCGACGTCGTCGTCGCGAAGCTCCCTTTCCCCGACCCCGAGCAGCTTCCACAGGGTCTGCCCGGCCCCGGCCAGCCGCAGCGCGGCGACCATGCCCTTCGGCCCCGCGACCGAGGTGATGCCGAAGAAGCCGAGGCCGCCGCTGAGCGTCGTGCCCGGGTTGGTGACCACGGCGAGGTCGCCCAGGAACGTCCACGGATTCGAGTTGGATACCACCGCGAACGGCAGGCCGTCGCCGATGGTCTCGCCGTCGGCGGTGGCGGTGATGCGCGGCGGATTGGCGCGCATGCGGTTCCACGAGGCCAGCAAAATGGGCACGTACCGCAGGGGATTGGCGCTGGCGCCGCTGGCGCGGGCGTCCTCCATGGTGGAGATGACCTCGGCGTCGATGCCCAGGCCCGCGTTGACGGCGAACCACCGGCCGTCGACGTGGCCGACGGTGATGGGGCGGTCCTCGCCATCGGCGAGCTTGTCGGCGATGACGCGGGCGGCCAGCTTCGGGTCGCGCGGCAGGCCCAGCGCGCCGGCCAGCACGTTGGCGCTGCCCGACGGGATCACCGCCACCGCCGGGAGCTCGCCGGCCGGGCGCACCGGGCGCCCATCGGACGCGGAGCCGAGCAGGCCGTTGATCACCTCGTTGACCGTGCCGTCGCCGCCCATGCACACCACGACGTCGCAGTCGTCGCGGGTCAGGCCGGTGACGATCGCCGTCGCATGGCCCGGGTGGGCCGTGAACACCGAGCGCAGGTGCAGGTCCGGCACATCGCGCAGCTCGGAGACCACCGTCCGGGTGAGGGACTCGGTGATCGACGTCGAATTGGGGTTGGAGATCAGCAGGGCGCGCACGTGCCCCATCGTAATGGGCGATATGGTGTTGGCGTGAACAGCCGATCTTCCGCAGCCAACCGTCCCGCGCCCCTGGCGGCGCCCCGCTCCGTGCTCATCGGCGCCTGGATCGCGGTCGTGGAATGCATCCTCGGCCTGGGCTACGGCGCCTTCCTCATGGTCCGCGACTTCCAGGGCTACGAGGATCCCGGCGCCGTGATCTCCGGGTGGGGCACGGCGCTGTGGTTCTACTTCATCTTCGGCGCCGTGCTCACCGGCGCGGTGTTCCTGCTGCGCGGCCACCGGTGGGGGCGCGGGCCGATCGTCATGCTCAACCTGTGCCTGGCGGGCGTGGCCTTCTACATGTTCACCTCGGGCGCCATTTCGCTGGGCCTGATCACGGTGCTGTTCGCGCTGGGTGCGCTGGCCTGCATGTTCAACCCCAAGGCCGTCGACTGGGCGGCCAACGCCTACGGGGCCTGAGTCCGCAGCCCCACCAGCTCGCCGCCCCGCTTTTCGACGATGACGTCGCCGGCGACCGCCGCCGTCACCGATTCGCCCGGGGCGAGTTCGGGGCGGGCGACGGGGATGGTGCCGATGGCCTCGCCGGTGTCCCAGTCGATGCGCGCCAGTCCACCGCGAACGGGGACCAGCAATTCCTCGCCGACCGCCGTGCCGGGGCCGAGCGCATGGGGGACGACGAACGCCGGCGACAGGTCGTCGGGGCGGAAGGCGGCCAGCGCGGTGCCCGTGAACCACGTCATGTGGTGGGGCAGATCGGCGGTGAGCATGGCCGGCTGCGCCGGGAGTTCGCCGGGTGCGGGGCGCCACGAGGGGCCCGGCCGGCCCTCCTTGGAAAAGGTGCGCACCTCACCGTCGACGAGCACCGCGGCCGACAACTGGCCGATGGCGACCAGGCGGGCGGGGCCGTCGAGCTCGACGTCGGCGTGGATCTCCGGCTCGCGGGATTCCTCGGGGGTGGCCTCCTGGATGAGCAGCCGGTGGCCGTCGGGGCAGTCGTTGACCACCGCGAGCATGTCGCTGCGCGTCAGGGCGTCGGCGACGGTGCAGCCCGGGTGCGGCTGCATGCCCGGCTCCGACGAGGCCTCGACGAAGCCGTATTCGACGGTGCGCACGAGGTCGTCGCGCCACAGCTCCACCATCCGGTCGTCGCGCACCCCTGCGCGGTCGTTGGAGCGCACCGGCTCGACCTCGTCCGACGACATGCCCCGGCGCGTGCCCGCGTAGGACCCGTCGGAGGCGTCGAGCGACGTCACCTCGCCGCAGCCCGCCTCGCCCCGGAAAACCGCGACGACGCGGCCGTCGGAGACCATCGCCTCGCACAGCGGGATGTCGCGGTGATACGACCAGACGGCCTCGCCGGTGCCGGGATCGACGGCGGTGACACCGCGCTCGTCGGCCGCGATGGCCAGGCCGTCGACGGTGAACGGCGCCGACGACAGCGGCGCCGGGACCGACCAGATCTCGGTCAGAGCCTCCGGCACCGCGGCCGGCGCATCGGCGGCGGCGAAGGGCGCGTCCGCGGCGACATGGTCGACGCCGCGCGCCGGCGCCCGCCACCACGTCCACGCCACGACGGCGACGACCGCGGCGACGATGACCGCCGCCGCGATCCGATTGCGGTTCATCGGCGGCGCCGGCGGTCCCCGCGATCCTTCACCGGACGCGAACCCAGCACCGGGCGGGGCGGCCCGACCTTCTCGGAGGCGTCATCGGGGATCGACAGGGCGTCGTAAAGCTCGGGGGAGGTGGAGAACCACTGCGGAGGCTCCGGGAAACCCAGGCCCAGCGCGTCGTCGATCATCTTCCAGCGCTGGATCTCGTCCCAGCCCACCAGCGTGACCGCCGTGCCCGTGTTGCCCGCGCGGCCCGTGCGGCCGATGCGGTGGACGTACGTCATCTCGTCCTCCGGGACCTGGTGGTTGATCACGTGCGTGACATCGTCGATGTCGATGCCGCGCGCCGCGACGTCCGTGGCCACCAGCACGTCGACGTCGCCCGAGCGGAAGGCGTTCAGGGACTTCTCGCGCGCCGGCTGGCCCATGTCGCCGTGGACGGCCGTGGCATGGAAACCGCGCTCGCCGAGCTGCTCGGCCACCGACGCCGTCGAGCGCTTCGTGCGCGCGAAGATGATGGTCCGGCCGCGGCCCTCCGACTGCAGGATCCGCGCGATGACGGGCAGCTTGTCCATCTGGTGCGACTGGAAGACCACCTGGCGGGTGGTGTCGTGGATGCTGGCCTCCGACTCGCCCGACTCGGCGCGGATGTGCACCGGGCGGTCCATGAACGTCCGGGCCAGATTGAGGATCGGCCCCGGCATCGTCGCCGAGAACAGCATGGTCTGGCGGCCCTCCGGCACGGCCCGCAGGATCTTCTCGATGTCCGGCAGGAAGCCCAGGTCGAGCATCTCGTCGGCCTCGTCGAGCACCAGCACCCGCACCGCGCCGAGATTGAGGTTGCCGCGCTGGTGCAGGTCGATGAGGCGGCCCGGCGTGCCGACGACGACGTCGACGCCCGCATCGAGCACGTCGATCTGCTCGTCGTAGGGGCGGCCGCCGTAGATCGTGGTCACCCGCAGGCCCACCGACTTCGCGATCGGCGCGAGATCCTCGCCGACCTGCACCGCCAGCTCGCGGGTGGGCACGACGACCAGCGCGCGCGGCGTGCCGTCCGGCTCGGGCACGCGGGCGTCGTCGAAGACGCGGTCGATGAGCGGCACGCCGAAACCGAGCGTCTTGCCCATGCCCGTGCGGGCCTGGCCGATGATGTCCGTCCCGTCGAGGGCCAGCGGCAGCGTGAGCTCCTGGATGGCGAAGGTTCGGGTGATGCCCCCGGACGCGAGGGCGTCGCAGATCTCCGCCGCGACCCCCAATTCGACGAAAGTCGGCGCGGGACGGTCTGCCACCTTGGATCTCCTTCACATCGGTGCTGCACGGTCGTCCCCGATACTAGCCGTGACGGCCCGGGTTATGATGTCCCGCATGGACATCACCATCGGATTCGTTGACAACCCCCGCGAGCTGAACATTTCGGGGGTCGAGGGCGGCCAGGAGCTGGCCACCTCGATCTCCGGCCGCCTCGCCTCGGGCGACGGCGTCCTCGAGCTCGTCGATGGCGCCGGCAAGACGTACTTCGCGCAGATCTCCAAGATCGCGTACGTGCAGGTCGGCCCGGCGGCCCCCCGCCAGGTCGGCTTCATCGCCTGATCCGCGCGCCACGGTCCGGCAGCGCACGCGCATGAGCAAAGAGTCGTTTTTCGTCAGGTTCGCCCGTGAATGGGGATGGCGCGCATACGCCATCCCCGTTTTGCTGGTGCTCACGGTCATCGTCGTCGTCGACGTCGTCCGCGACGTCCGCGGGGAGACCACGGAGCAGTCGGCCACGACCAGCGAGCTGCCCAAGGGCCCGGTGCCCGAGGGCGGCTACGCGGAGAACCTCGACGTCGGCCAGCTGCCCCCGGGCGGCCCGTTCACCGAAGAGTCGTCCGGCACCTTCGTGCCCGTCGACCTGGTCACCGAGCAGGTGGGCTCCGGCAACGACGACGTGCTGCGCTACGCCGTGGAAATCGAGGACACCGTCGACCCAGCCCGCTTCGGCGGCGCCGACGGTTTCGCCGGAATGATCGACGCGACGCTGGCCGACGAGCGCGGCTGGATCCGCGACGACGCCTTCGCGTTCCGCCACGTCGCCCGCGACGACGACCCCGGGCTGATCTTCCAGCTCGTGTCCACCAACACGGCGCACGAGCAGTGCGGCTACGAGATCCCGCTGGAGACCAGCTGCTCGATCTCGGACATCGCCGGCGGCCCGACGCGGGTGCTCATCAACGAGGCCCGCTGGGTGCGCGGCGCCCTGACCTTCGAGGGCGACCTCGGCGGCTACCGCCAGTACCTGATCAACCACGAGGTCGGCCACGCCATCGGCTACGCCGCCCACGAGGCGTGCGGCGGCGACGGCGCGGTGGCGCCGATCATGATGCAGCAGACGCTGTCGCTGGACAATTCCGAATTGAACGAGCTCAACCCGAACGAGGTGTACCCCGATGACGGAGCCCGCTGCGCGCCGAACCCCTGGCCCTACCCGCTCGGCTGAGCCCGGGTTCGATCCGGAGCGCTTTGCCCGGCACCTGCCCATCCCCGGCTTCGGCGAGGAGGGGCAGCGAAAGCTCGGCGCGGCGAAGGTCCTCATGGTGGGGGCGGGCGGCCTCGGCTCGCCGGTCGGCTTCTACTTGGCGGCGGTGGGCGTCGGAAAGCTCACGATCGTCGACGACGATCGCGTCGACCTGACCAACCTGCAGCGGCAGGTCATCCACAGGGTCGAGGACATCGGTCGGCCGAAAGTCGAGTCGGCGGCGGAGAAGATGGCGGCGCTCAACCCCGACATCGAGATCGCGACCGTCGACGCGCGGCTGACCGCGGAGACCATCGACGAGCTCGTCGCCGGGCATGACCTGGTCATCGACGGCACGGACAATTTCGAGACCCGCTACCTCATCGCCGACGCCTGCCGCCGGCTCGGCGTGGTGGAGGTGTGGGGCAGCATCCGCCAGCTCGGCGGCCAGGTCAGCGTCTTCGGGCTGGACCTCGGCGGCGGGCGGCGCGTGTGGCTGCGCGACCTGTACCCCGAACCGCCGGCGCCGGAGACCGTGCTCACCGCCGAGCAGACGGGGATCCTGGGCACGGTGCCGGGGACGATCGGCACGCTGATGGCCACCGAGGCGGTGAAGGTGATCACCGGATTCGGCAAGCCGCTGTCGGGGCGCGTGCTGTTCTACGACTCCGCGGCGATGTCCTTCCGCGAATTCCGCTTCGCGCCGGACGCCGGGGGCGCGCGATGACCGGGCTGCCCCCCGCCCACGTCCCCGAGGCCTTCGGGGTCTCCGGCACGCCCGAGCCCGCGGGCGCGGCGTGGGACGACGGCTGGATCTACGGAGACACGGTCATTTCGGCGGTGGCGGATTCCTCGCGCGCGGCGTGGTCGGCGAAGGTTCTCGAGGTCCTAGCCGTCGACGGCGCCGCGGTCGCGCGCCCGGTGCGCACCAGCGACGGCCGGCACGTGCTGGCGGGCTGGCGGGCGCGCCAGCATCGCCCGGGCCGCCCTGAGCCGCGCGCCGACGAGACGATCGTCGCCTGTGGGCGGCTGGAGGAGGCCCTGTCCGGCGTCGAGCGCCCGCGGTTTTTGGCCCGCGGCGGCGACGGCGACGTCTTCGACGTCTGCGACCGCGCCGCGTGGGCGGAGAACCCCATCGAGCAGCTGGAGAGCGTGCTCGATCCCGAGGCCGTGCCCCGCGGCGATGCGGCCGAAGCCCTGTCGGCGGCCGGCGGGCTGATCGGGCTGCGCGGCCAGCTCCGCGCCGAGGGCCAGCTGGTGCACGGGGATCCGGTGGGCACGGTGCTTTACGACGGTGCCGCACCCCCCTTGTTCGTCGATCTCGTGCCGCGCTGGCACCCGGCGGGGTGGTCGCAGGCCGTGGCCGCGGTGGACGCCCTGGCGTGGGGCGGCGCAGACGAGGACCTGCTGGGCCGGTTCGACCACCTCCCGGAGTGGGACGGGTTGCTGGCGCGGGCGATCTGCAACCGCCTGTTCCTCCACGCGGCGCATCCGGGCTCCAGGCCCGCGGCGTGGCGTGGCCTGGCCCGGGCGGCGGAGCTGGTGCGCGCCCGCCTGTGACGGGGAACGCCCGTTCGAACGCATCCGGGGCGTGTGCGATGATGTCGCCATGAACCAGATGCCCTCCGTGCGATTGACCGAGCCGGCCGCGCCGGCCCGCCGGACGTGGGAGGGGCCGGTCGCCGCACTGTTCCCGGGCGACGATCGACTGGCGGATCTCAAGGTCCCGGGGGCGGCGTGGCAGGTCGTCGGGGGCCCGGGGACGGGGAAGTCGTCGCTGCTGGCGGATCTCGCCGTGGCGCACGTGGCGGCGGGGTGGCCGGCGGATTCGGTGCAGATCCTCGCGCCGTCGAAGGAGGCGGCGTCGAGGCTGCGCGACGACGTCGCGCGCAGGCTGCCGCGCTCGGCGGGAGCCGGGTCCGGCGGCATGGTCCGCGCGGTGCATTCGATGGCGTTCGCCCTGGTCCGCGCCGCGGCGGTGCGGGCGGGGCGCCCGGAGCCGGCGCTGGCCACCGGTGCGCGGCAGGACGCGGTGATCCGCGAGCTGCTCGAGGGCCACGCGGATGCCGGCGGCGCGTATTGGCCGGAGCGGCTGGTCCCGGCGCTGCGGATGCGCGGCATGGCGCGGCAGTTGAGGGATCTGCTGCTGCGCGCCGCCGAGCGCGGCGTCGGCGCCGATGAGCTGGAGGCGCTGGGCCGCGAGCACGGCGTCGCGGAGTGGGTGGCCGCGGGGACGTTCCTGCGCGAGTACCGGCGGGTGATGCGCCTGGCGTGGCACGAGGAGCTCAATGCCGCGGAACTGGTCTCTGCGGCGGTGGCGGCGGTCGGGGCCGATCCGTCGCTGGTGGCGGAGGCCGGCATCCGGGTGCTGCTCGTCGACGACGCCGAGCACCTCGATCCGCAGTCGGCGGAGCTCATCCGCGCGCTGCTGCCGGGCGTGGACCTCGCGGTGATCACCGGCGACCACGACCAGTCGGTGCTGCGCTTCCGCGGCGCGGACCCGGCGTTCCTCGACGGCGTCGCGGATCCGCGGCGGCGCATCGTCCTGCATTCCTCGTGGCGGGCGACGCCGGAGATCGCCGTGGCCGCCAACCGTGTCTCGGCCCGGTTGCCGGGCACCCCTCCCGAGCGCGGCATCCGCGGCATGCGCGTGGGCGGGCAGCGCCCGGTCGCCCGCGTGGTCGTCCACGACACGGGGATGGGGGAGAAGGCCACCATCGCCGACTTCCTGCGCCGCGCCCACCTGGAGGACGGGGTGGCGTGGAAGGACATGGCGGTGCTCGTGCGATCCGGGGCGGGCGAGTCGGCGCTGCACCGGTCCCTGGCCCGCGCCGGGGTGCCCGTGCGCATGGACCCCACCGACGTGGTGCTCGGCGAGCAGCGGATGGTCGCCGCCCTGGTGCTGGCGCTGCGGGCGGTCGACGGGGGCCTGGAGCCGTCGGAGTGGGAGCGCCTGCTCACCGGGCCGCTGGGCAATGCGGACCCGGTGACCCTGACGCGCCTGGTCCGCGGCGTGCGCCGCGCCGATCTGGCCGGAGGCCGGGCGATGGACCGCATCGTCGGGCTGCTCGCCGCCGAAGAGCGCACGGCGGAGCAGGAGGAGCTCATCGCCGGGCTGCCGGAGCGCGAGCGCGACGTGCTGGCCGGTCCGCTGCGCATCCTCGACGCCGGCCGCGCCGCCCGCGCCGAGGGCGCCGAAGCGGTGGCCTGGGCGCTGTGGGAGTCCTCGGGCCTGGCCGATCACCTCATGGCCGCGTCGCTGCGCGGCGGTGCGGCGGGGTCGGCGGCGGACCGGGATCTCGATGGGGTCATGACGTTCTTCGACTTCCTCGGCGACCTCGTCGAGGGCGATCCCTCGGTGACCATCGCCGGCGTCGTCCGCGAGATCGCGGCCCACGAGCTGCCGACGGGCGCCCGCGACCGCCGCGGCGCCGACCGGGAGGCCGTGGTCATCCTTTCCGCCCACGCCGCGCTGGGCCGGGAGTGGGAGGCCGTCGCCGTCGCCGGGGTGCAGGAGGACGTGTGGCCCTCGCTTGGCCGGACGGGGTCGGTGGTCGGCCAGGGCGAGCTGGTCGACCTTCTCGACGAGGGCATCGTGCCGGGCACGCCCGTGTCCCACGCCGCGGAGCGGTTGGCGGAGGAGCGCCGCCTGTTCCACGTCGCCGTCTCCCGCGCCCGCCGCCGCCTGCTGGTCACCGCCGTCGACGCGCCGGACGACGAGGGCGCGCCGAGCCGTTTCCTCCGCGAGCTCGGGGAGGACGTGGAGCTGAAGTCCACCGCCGGGACCGTCCAGTCGGCCGATCTGCCCGTTGCCGAGACCTCGGAGGACGTCACCCGCGTGCTGTCCATGAATTCGCTGCTCGCGGAGCTGCGGGCGGCGGTGCTGTCGGAGTCGGCGGGCCCGGTGCGACGCGCCCAGGCGGCGCACCAGTTGGCGCGGTTGGCCGCCGACGGGGTGCCGGGGGCCGATCCCTCGCAGTGGTGGGGCCTGGCGGACCCCAGCACCGATGCGCCGGTGGAGTCGCCGCCGGTGCGGGTGAGCCCGTCGAAGGTGGGCAAGGTCCTGGAGTGCCCGTTGCGGGCGCTGCTGGAGCAGCCGTCGTCGTCGGACCAGATGGCGCTGGGCACGGCGTTCCACCGCGTCGTCGAGGCCATGGAGGAAGGCGTGTCCGTCGAGGACGCCGCGTCGTCGCTGGCCCGGGCGCTACCGGAGATCGTCGACGAGCCCGCGTGGCGCGTGGAGGCCATGCAGCGCGAGTGGACCGCCGCCGTCGGGGCCTGGGCGGCGTGGGCCGCGGGGTCGGCGGCGGTGGGCACGGAGGTCGGGGTCAAGGTCCCGCTTGGCGACGACGCCGTGATCGCCGGGCGCGTCGACCGCCTGGAGGAGCACCCGGATGGCGGGGTGACCATCGTCGACGCCAAGACCGGCGCGAGCCTGCCCAGCGTCGCCGATGCCGAGGCCAACCCGCAGCTGGCCACGTATCAGCTGGCGCTGGCCGAATCCGGCCACGAGGTCGCCGGGGCGAAGCTCGTCTATCCCCGCAAGCCCGCGGCTTCGGGAGCGTCGGTGCGGGTGCAGTCGGCGCGGACGCCGGAGCAGCTGGAGCAGTGGCGCGAGACGGTCCTCGGAGTCGCCTCCGCCCTGCGCGGACCGGGTTCGCTGGCCACGCCCGGCCGGCATTGCGATCACTGCGGGGTGCGCCTGGCGTGCCCGGCGAAGGAGGGGAACCGATGAGCGCGACCACGATCGACCCGGTGACGCTGTCCCGGATGATCGGCCAGCCGCATCAGCCGACCTCGGCGCAGGCCGAGGTCATCGGCGCGCCGCCGGAGCCGCTGCTCGTCGTCGCAGGTGCGGGCGCGGGCAAGACGGAGACCATGGCGGCGCGGGTCGTGTGGCTGGTGGCCAACGGTTTCGTGCGCCCCGAGGAGGTCCTGGGCCTGACGTTCACCCGCAAGGCCGCCCGCGAGCTGGGCCAGCGCATCCGCGAGCGGCTGGCGGCGCTGGCGGCCAGCCGCGCCTTCGACAGGGTCGCCGCGCCGGAGGTCCGCGAGGCGCTGCGCGTGATCACCCCCGAGGTCTCCACCTACGACGCCTACGCGGGTTCCCTGGTCCGCGAGTACGGCCTGCTGCTGCCGGCCGAACCCGGCGCGGAGGTCCTCGACGGCGCGACGCAGTGGCAGATGGCGTGGGAGCTGGTGCGCGACTCCGGGGCGATTGCGACGGAACTGGGGGTGGCGGACCTCGTCGCAAAGCTGATGACGCTGTCGGAGGAGATCGACTCCAACCTGGCGTCGGTGGCGGAGGTGCGGGAGCAGACCGAGGCGTTCATCGCGAACATCGTGCAGACCCCGAAGTCCCCGCGGCAGAAGAAGGACCTGCACTCGAAGCTGGAGTCCCCGCTGCGCGCCCAGCGCGACCGGCTGGCGCTGCTGCCGCTGGTCGGGGAGCTGCGGCGGCGCCACGAGGAGGAGGGGGCGGTGACCTTCGGCCGGCAGATGGCCATGGCCGCCCGGCTCGCCGACGGCATCGCGGAGGTCGGCGCGGCCGAGCGGCGGCGGTTCCGCGTGGTCATGCTCGACGAGTACCAGGACACCTCGCACGCCCAGCGCGTGCTGCTGCGCGCCCTGTTCGCGGGTACGGCGGTGACGGCCGTCGGCGACCCCATGCAGGCGATCTACGAATGGCGCGGGGCGACGGCGGCGAACCTCACCCGGTTCGTCACCGATTTCCCGCGCCCCGACGGCAGTGCGGCGGAGAAGAAGCAGCTGCTGACGTCGTGGCGCAACCCGTCGGCGGTGCTGGAACTGGCCAACGACGTCTCCGCCCGCGCGTTCGGCGCGGGCCCCCGTACCGTCGAGGAGCTCACGCCGCGCACGGGCGCGGGCCGGGGCACCGTGCGCCTGGCGCTGCACGCGACGGCCGACGACGAGCTGGCGTGGGTCGCCGACCACATGGCCGAGGAATTCCGGGCGGCGCGCGAGTCCGGCCGCCCGATCACCGCGGCGGTGCTGGTGCGCAAGAACAAGCACTCCAAGGCGGTGCTCGACGCGCTGTCCGCCGCCGGCGTGCCCGCGGAGATCGTGGGCCTGGCGGGGCTGCTGACGCTGCCGGAGATCCTCGACGTCATCGCCTGCCTGCGCGTGCTGGCCGACCCCGCCGACGACGCCGCGATGCTGCGCGTGCTCACGTGGCCGCGGTCCCCGCTCGGCGCGGCGGATATCGCCGCGCTCGGGCGCCGCGCCCGCCAGCTCGCCCGCTACGCCCGCGACGGGGAGGGGGAGGCGCCGGAGATCGACGGGCCCCTGTCCGCCCTCGACGCCGACCTGGAGCGGATCGCCCGGGAGCGCTCGACGCCGCCGACCGGCCTCGGCCACGCGGTGGCGGACCCCGCCTTGCGCGACGAGGGCGAGTCCGCGCCGGGCTACTCGGACGAGGGCCGCCGCCGCATCGGCGAGCTGTCGGCCGTGCTGCGCAACCTGCGGCGGTTCTCGCTGCGCAAGCCGCTGCCGGAGCTCATCGCCGACATCGAGGAGGCCTTCGGCATCCGCGTCGAGGCCGCCGCCGGCGGTGGCGCGGGCACCGTGCACCTGGACAGGTTCACCGAGGTCGCCGCGGATTTCTCCCGGCGCCTCGGCGGCGAGCTGCCGGCCTTCCTCGGCTACCTGGACCGCGCCGCCGCCCACGACAAGGGCCTGGAGCCCGGCAAGACCCGGATGAAGGGCGATCGCGTCGAGATCATGACCGTGCACAAGGCCAAGGGCCTCGAGTGGAACGTCGTGGCGGTGCCGCACGTGTGCGCCTCCGTCTACGACGAGGTCATGGTGGACACGTGGCTGACCAAGGCCCAGCTGCTGCCCTCCGATGCCGTCGGCGACGGCGAATCCGGCGATGGCGCGCCCGTGCTGGACACGTCGGACGCGGAGACCCAGGGCGAGTTGGCCGCCGCCCTCGACGAGCACAAGGCGCAGTACCGCGACGCGAAGGTCGCCGAGGCCGACCGCCTCTTCTACGTCGCCCTCACCCGTGCGGAGGACACGCTGCTGGTCTCCGGCAGCCAGCGGATGACGCCCGGCCGCAAGAAGCCCGACGGCCCCTCCGCGCATCTGACGTCCTTGCGCGCATTGCGCCCCGATGCCGTGGAGATCTGGGTCGACGAAGTCTCCGACGAGCCCCTGCCCATCCCCGACGCGGAAGGCGTCGTCTGGCCGGCCGCCCCCGACCGCGAGCGCCGCGCCGCCCTCGAGCGCGCGGCGGAACTGGTGAGGGAGAATCAAGCTCCAGCTCCACTGGACGGCGACATTTCCCGCCTCTGGGACGACGAGGTCTCCATCCTCCTCGAGGAGCGCCGCCGCGCCCGCGCCGAGTCGGTGTCGGTGCCCATGCCGGTGCAGCTGTCCACCAGCGAGTATCAGGCTTTGCGCGCCGATCCGGAGGCCTTCGCGCGCCGCCGCGCTCGCCCCTTGCCCTACAAGCCGAACCGCTTCGCGCGCCGCGGCACCGCGTTCCACGCCTGGCTGGAGAATCGCTTCGGCTCCGCGGCGTTGCTTGACGACGATGACCTGTTCGCCGGGGCGGACGACGACGGAGAGGTGGCGGACGTGGCCGTCGACACGCTCAAGGAGAAGTTCTCGGGGAGCCGATGGGCGGATCTGGCGCCGGAGTTCGTGGAGGAACCGTTCGACATCGGCGTCGGCGGGCGGCGCATCGTCGGCCGCATCGACGCGGTGTTCCGCATCGGCGGGGAGTGGATGGTCGTCGACTGGAAAACGGGGCGGCGGCCGGTGGGCGAGAAGGCCCGGCAGGCGGCGCTGCAGCTGGCGGTCTACCGCATCGCCTGGGCCGACCGGCGCGCGGCGGCGGGGGAGGACATCCGGCCCGAGGACGTGCGCGCGGCGTTCCACTACATCGCCGAGGACGTCACCGTGGAACCGGCCGGGCGCGATCTGCCCGACCGGCTAGAGTTGGACGAGGCGATGCGCGAGCTCGTCGCCGACACGACGACGAGGAAAGGTAGCTGACTGTGCGCGACAAGATCCGCGATCGGTTCGGCGCCGACATCGAGTTGGACGACCTCCCGGACCATGCCCTGCTGGGCGTCATCCGCATGCCCGAGGCCGCGCGGAGGGGGCCGTGGCGCCTGATCGTGCGGCGCCTGAGCTACGCGCTGGCGATGCTGCTCATCGCGGCGATCGTCGTCTACGCCGACCGCGGCGGGTACTCCGAGCACCTGACCTTCGTCGACGCCCTGTACTACTCGGCGGTGTCGCTGTCGACGACCGGCTACGGCGACATCGCGCCGGTGACCGAGCGGGCCCGCATCCTGAACATTTTGGTCATCACCCCGCTGCGCGTGGTGTTCCTGGCCCTTTTGGTCGGCACGACCCTGACGGTGCTGACGGAGGAATCCCGCCGGGCACTGCAGATCCAGCGTTGGAGGAAGCAAATGCGCAATCACACCGTCGTCATCGGCTACGGCACCAAGGGCCGCTCCGCCATCGCGGCGCTGCTCGCCGACGGCACGGACCCGTCGCAGATCGTCGTCGTGGACAAGGACCAGCACGCCCTCGACCAGGCGGCCGTGCGCGGCCTGGTCACCGTCCACGGGTCGGCGACGAAGGCCGACGTGCTCAAGCTCGCCGGCGTCCCGCGCGCCCGGTCCGTGGTCGTCGCCCCGAACAAGGACGACACGGCGGTGCTGGTGACGCTGTCGGTGCGCGAGATCGCCCCCGGCACGACCATCGTGGCGTCGGTGCGCGAGTCCGAGAACCGCCACCTGCTCACCCAGTCCGGCGCGGACCAGGTGGTCATTTCGTCCGAAACCGCCGGCCGCATGCTCGGCCTGGCCACCGTCACCCCGTCGGTGGTGGAGATGATGGAGGATCTGCTCAGCCCGGACGAGGGCTTCTCCGTCGCCGAGCGCCTGGTCACCGAGGAAGAGATCGGCGCCAACCCCCGCCACCTGGCCGACATCGTGCTGGGCGTCGTGCGCTCCGGCGAGCTGTACCGCATCGATTCGCCCGAGTGCGAGTCCGTCGAGCCGGGCGACCGGCTGCTCTACGTCCGCCGCGTGCTCAAGGAGGAAGCCGATCCGGATGCCGCAAAGTAACCCCGCATTCGGCGGGGCCGTCGCCCTCGACCCGGACCAGCTCGAAGCGGCGACGGCGCCGCTGGGCCCGGTGTGCATCCTGGCCGGCGCCGGCACCGGCAAGACCCGCACCATCACCCACCGCATCGACCACCTGATCCGCTCGGGTTTCGTCCAGCCGCAGAAGATCCTCGCCGTGACGTTCACGGCCAGGGCGGCCGGCGAGATGCGCGACCGCCTCACCGCGATGGGTTCGACGGGCGTCCAGGCCCGCACGTTCCACTCCGCCGCCCTGCGGCAGCTGCGGTACTTCTGGCCCCAGGTCGCCGGCGATCTGCCGTGGCGCCTGCTGGACAACAAATTCTCCGTCGTCGCCCGCGCCGTCCGCGCCACCGGGCTCGACTCCGGCAAGGAGACCATCCGCGACGTCATGGGCGAGATCGAATGGGCGAAAGCCTCGTTGGTGACCCCTGAAAGTTATGCGGGGGCCGTCGACAAGCGGGGCCGCGTGGCCCCCGTGCCCGCCGACAAGCTCGCGGCGGCCTACCGCACCTACGAGGACATGAAGACCTCGCCCGACGGCATGCTGCTCGACTTCGACGACCTGCTGCTGCACACCGCCGGCGCCATGGAGAACTCGCGGGCGGTGGCGGAGGAATTCCGCGCTCAGTACCGCAGCTTCGTCGTCGACGAGTACCAGGACGTCACCCCGCTGCAGCAGCGCGTGCTCGACGCGTGGCTCGGCGAGCGCGACGACCTCACCGTCGTCGGCGACGCCAACCAGACCATCTACTCGTTCACCGGCGCGACCCCGGAATACCTCATGGGCTTTTCGCGGCGCTTCCCCGACGCCACCGTCGTGCGCCTCCAGCGCGACTACCGCTCGACGCCGCAGGTGGTGCATTTGGCCAACGAGGTCATCGGCAAGGCGAAGGGCCGGCTCGCGGGTTCGCGCCTGCAGCTGATCGGCCAGCGCCCCGAGGGCCCCGAGCCGGGCTACACCGAATACGACGACGAACCGCAGGAGGCGCGGGTCGTCGCCAGGCAAATCCGCCGGCTCATGGATTCGGGCGTGCCCGCGTCGGAGATCGCGGTGCTCTACCGCGTCAATGCCCAGTCCGCCGTGTTCGAGCAGGCGCTGAGCGAAGCCGGCATCCCGTACCAGGTGCGCGGAGGCGAAGGCTTCTACCAGCGCCCCGAGATCAAGCAGGCCGTCGCCGAGCTGATCCGCGTGGCGCGGCGGCCCGACGTGGCCACCTCCGGCGACGGCACGGCCGGCACCACCGGCGAGACCCTGGTCGGCCGGAAACTGACCTCCATCGTGCGCCAGACGCTGGTGCCGCTCGGCCTGACCAAGGAGGAGCCCGAGGGCGCCCAGGCCCGCGAACGCTGGCAGTCGCTCGGCGCCCTGGCCGACTTGTGCGAGGAGCTCGTCCACGCCGACCCCGAACTGCGCATCGAGGGCCTTCTCGGCCAGCTGCGCACCCGCCAGCAGGCCAAACAGCCGCCGACGGTGCAGGGCGTGACGCTGGCCAGCCTCCACGCGGCGAAGGGCCTGGAGTGGGACGCGGTGTTCCTCGTCGGCCTGACCGACGGCAACATCCCCATCCAGCACGCGCTGAAGAAGGGCGACGACGCCCAGGAGGTCGAGGAGGAGCGCCGCCTCCTCTACGTCGGCGTCACCCGCGCCCGCGAGCATCTGGAACTGTCGTGGTCGCTGTCGCGGCAGGAGGGCGGGCGCCGCACCCGCCGCCGCAGCCGCTTCCTCGAGGGCCTCGATGTCCCCGGCCTGGCCACCGCCGCACCGCCGGCCCCGGCGAAGAAGAAGCCGACGCAGTGCCGCACGTGCGGCGGTCGCCTGGCCACGAACGCCGAGCGCATCATCGGCCGCTGCTCGGCGTGCCCCTCCGACGTCGACCCGCAGCTGGTGGAGACCATCCGCGCCTGGCGCGCCGAAACCGCCCGCGAGATGTCCGTGCCCGCCTACGTCGTCTTTTCCGACGCCACGCTCGCCGCCATCGCCGAAGCCCGCCCCTCCGAGCCGGCCGAGCTGCTCGCCGTGCCGGGCATCGGGCCCGTCAAATTCGAACGGTTCGGGGCGCAGTTGCTCGCGCTGATCGCGGCGTCGTAAAGCAACCATCGGTAGCGTGGGGCCATGCGAATCCACGTCATCGGAGCACATGGAAAAGTCGCGCTGCGTGCGCTGCCGCTGCTGGCGGCCGCGGGGCACGAGGTCGTCGGGGTGATCCGCAACCCGGATCATGCCGCGGAGATCGAGGCGACGGGCGCGGTGCCGCACGTCGTCGACGTCGAACGGCTCGACGAGGGCGGCTGGCGGGCACTGCTCGAGGGCACGGACCTGGTCGTCTGGTCGGCCGGCGCCGGCGGGGGCAGCCCGGAGCGGACGAAGCGCGTCGACGAGGTCGCGGCGATCGCGTCGATGGACGCCTGCCCGCGCGGGGCGGGGTACGTCATGGTGTCGTACTGGGGCGCCGGGCCCGATCATGGCGTGCCGGAGGACAATCCCTTCGTCCATTACGCCGACGCGAAGGCCGCGGCCGACGAGCATCTGCGCGGGTCGGGGCTGCGGTACGTGATTCTGAAGCCGGGCGCGCTCACCGAGGAACCCGCCGGCAACGTCCACGTCGGCGACGATTCCGAGGTCCCCGCCGACGTCGAGCGCACCACCGCCCGCGCGACCGTCGCCGCGATGATCGCGCATTGCGTGGGTCGCTTCGACGAGCTCGCGGGGGACGGCGGCCGCGAGATCGCCTTCCTCGACGGCGATGTCCCGCTCGGCGAGGCCGTTTCCGCCCAGTTGTAGCGTCGTTTCCGGGCCCGCATCCTGCCGCAGTTGCGGCGGGTGCGGGCCTTTCGCGTGCGTGCTTGACGACGGGATGGTGCGCAGGCTGTTCGGCCATGAGTAGAAGTCACGTTCGATCCAGTGGGGTGGAACATTGTACGGTGTGGGGTGGGATGATTGTGCGTGTACAGTGCGGAAAATCACCCAACGTTCACCTTTTGTTTGCTTCTTACGCGCTCGAACGCGTGTATGATCAATGGTGAAGCAGGGTAGATCAGGGCAGATCAGTTTCAGCGATCACGCGCAGAACCACTTTTGATCCGTACTCGCATTACCGGGGGAACCGACATGGCCTTCGACCATGACGCAGCCGATGAGCACGACGATCCGGACCACCACCACGACCAAGAGATACCCGCCCGACCCCGCAAAAGGTGGGTCACCGAACGCGACGAACCGGTGGCCGCCATCGGGCGGGTGCGCAACATCGCCGACGTCGACCTGTCCGTCGCCGTCACCCCGGATGGTGATGCCGACGTCGACTCCCACATCGCGTCCGTCGCCACGCGGTTGGGGCTGACCAGGCATTGGGCGGGAAGGCACTGCGACGTCGGCATGATGTTCGCCCGGATGCCGAAGGTCCTCGAGTTCGCCCGCTCCGGGGCGCTCCCGCATTTCCGGTTGGCCAAGATCGCCGATGCCATCATCGCGGTCTCGGACGACCACATTGCGCAGGTGGAGGAGCGGATCCTCGCGTATCTGCGTCCGACGAAGGATCTTCAGGCGCTGCCGGGGCCGAAGGTCTTCTCCCGACGGCTGCGCGAGATCGTCGAGGCCGTCGAACCCATTTCCACCCCGCCCGACGAGGAGGAGAAGAAGGCCCTGGAGTCGGAGTCGGTGTCCATCCTCAATGATGGCTGGGGCGACTTCGGGCAGATGGACGTGTGGATGCGCAAGGACCGCCTCGCCGAGTTCGAGGCCACCCTCCGCGCCATCCGCGACGCGAAGATCAAGGCCGGCGAGGACTGCACCCTCGCCGACGCTCTCATGGCCATGTCCCGCGGCGATTTCGCCGGAGCGAAGGTGACCATGAACGTCTACGCCGATGCCAATGCGACCCTCGACGGTGACGGCGGCGGGGATGGGAGTGGCGAGCTGCGCCTCTGGCTCGACGGCGCCGGCTGGTTGCCCAAGTACCTGACCCGGCAATGGCTCGAGCGCTGTGAGGACGTCCGTTTATCGGCCGATTCGCAGGTCGACGGGTATGTGCCCAGTGATGCTCAGAAGGCGCGGGTGCGTGCCCGCGATGGCGGCTGCCGATTCCCGGGGTGTGATGTGCCGGCGCACAGGTGCCAGATCGACCACGTCATCAATTACGACCCCGACGCGTCTGGTGCGGCATTCGTCGCCGGCGACGGCTCGAATCAGCTCGGCGTGACGGCGACGTGGAACTTGCAGTGCCTGTGCCAGCATCACCACAACCTCAAGACCAGCCGCCACTGGAACGCCGTGATGAACGACGACGGTTCGGTGGACTGGTTCGACCACACCGGCTCCGCGTTCGCGACGTCGGTGCCGCACGGTCCGATCGCGCACATCAAGCGGCAGACCTTCGATCAGCGGGCCACCCGGTTGGCGACGACCATCCACGGGGACAATCTCCGCCGGATGCGCGCCGAGGCGGACGCCGCGGCGGCCATGCAGCGCGCGGAAGTGGACGCGGCACTGCGGAAGTACACCCGTGACCTCGCCGAGTATGAGCGGGCGATGGCCGAATACACCGCCGGTCCGCTCAATGATCCGGATCCGGAGGTCGCCGAAGAAGCGCGGTGCATGGCCGATGCCGCCGATGACGGGTGGCCGGCCGCCGATGACTCGGTATGGGATCCGGGTTGGGAATCCCGATCGTGGGGAAGTCCCAATGAGTTCGGCCACTCCGGCACTCCCGGTCAAACGTCCCGGTCGTGGTTCGGGTGGACCGCCGATGAAGATCCCGACGCCGATGCGTTCTGGAGAGTCTCGCCACCAGAATCCGCGGAGCGCCGCCGGCCGATGCACCGGGCGTCGATCGATGCCGACCCGGGTTCCGCACCGGTACCGCCCGTGCCGCCGGACCCGCACACGAACTTGGGCTCGGACTCGGAGGTCCCGTTTTAGTGGGCAGCTACCCACCGTCGCCGATGCGGGAACTGGCGGACCAGGCGGCTTCGGCATGCCCGATGGCGAGGTCGAGGGCATCGGCGCAGGCGCGCAGCTCCTCGGCCACCGCATCGGCGGCCTCTGCGGGGGTGATCACCGACGAATCGTCGACGGTCAGCGAACCCCGATCCCACACCTCGGCCGACGCCACCAACTGGCGGACCTGGTCGACGATGCCGGACAACCCCTCGTGGGTCATCCCCACCTGGCCGTACAACTCCTGCGGACGCATGCCGCAGACGCTACCGCGCCCCGCCCAACCCCACCATCTCGGGATAATGCTCCGCGATCACCTGCCGATACGGCGCCGGCGCAGACAACTGCGACAACACGGCGACGGCACCGGCGAGGATGCGGTGGATCATGATGTACCGCTTCGGCATCCCGAACTTCCGGCCCAACTTCGACTGCGGCGACGACGGATCCATGAACGGCCCCATCACCCGCTTCAACCACGCCACCGTGAACACGAAATCATCCTGCGACAACGGCTCCGCGAAAGGCAGCAAAAAGGCCTCGACCTCCTCCGGCGTCAGATCCTTCTCCCGGCCACCGGTGACGTAGCCATGACGGACCGCCAAATCCAGCAGATCCTCCCTGCGCCCATCCACCACGGCGGCGACCAACTCGATCAACGGCCGCGGCAGACCCTCGGGCACGTGGATGCAGGCGCCGAAGTCGATGACGGTGAGGACGCCGTCGTCGGAAAGCAAGAAGTTTCCCGGATGCGGGTCCGTGTGCATCCTCTGCACCAGCCCGGGGGAGGCGAACTCGAAGACCGTCAGCGCCTCCGCGGCCCGCGAGCGCTGCTCCTCGGTGCCGTGGTCGATGATCTCGCCGAGCCGCACGCCCTCGACCCACTCGCTGACCAGGACCTTCGGAGACGACGCGTAGACCTTGGGCACGTGCAGCCGCGGCTCCTGGCCCTGCCCGAACGCGGTGTGGAAGGCGCGCTGGTGGTCCGCCTCGATGCGGTAGTCGAGCTCGTCGAGGACGTTGTCGGCGATCTCGTCGACCAGATCCGACATGTTCATTCCGTCCTCGAGCTGCTGGAGGATGGGGGTGATCATCTTCAATTGGCGCAGATCCGCCCGGATCGCCTTGTCCGCGCCCGGGTACTGCACCTTCACCGCCACCGGCGACCCGTCCGACCACACCGCCTTGTGCACCTGGCCGATCGACGCGGCGGCAACGGGGACATCGTCGAACTCCAGGAAACGATCCCGCCACGCGGTGCCCAACTGCCGGTCCAGCACCCGGTGCACCGACGACGCCGGCAGGGGAGGGGCCTCCGCCTGCAACGACCGCAACGTGCCCGACAGCGGCTCCGCCAACTCATCCGGCAGGATCGGCGCGAAGATGCTCAGCGCCTGCCCGACCTTCATCGCCCCGCCCTTGAGCTCCCCGAGCACCGCCGCCAACTGCTCCGCGGTCTTGCGGGGGTTCGTCGCCCGGCTGCGGGGATTGAGCGCCCGCGCACCCGCCGACAACGGCACCGACGCCAACCGCGCGGCGCGGCGGAACGGGGACCCGGACACCGACTGATCGCTCATGGGGGCCATTGTGCCGCTATCGCGCCCCCGTGCACACCGGGCACTGCGGATGCGGCAGCAGCGGGCGCACCCCGCCGGCCGCCCCGAGCGGGTCGACCACGGTCTCCGCGCCGCGCAGGACGGAGGGCCCGCGCATGCCGTCGTCATCCGGTCCGACGGCAATGAGCTGCGCCACGACCGTCGCGATGGTCGCGGTCACCGTCTCCGGCGGCGCCGTCCCGATCCTCCCCGCCAGCTGCAGCGCCAGCACGCGGCGGGCGGGATCGTCGTCGGCGCGGTGGGCTTCCGCGCAGGCGGGGCACGGCGCCTGCGGGTCGGGGACCCAGGGGCCGACGACGCCGGCACCGTCGCGAAGCACGACCGACAGGTGCGGGATGCCGCGCCCCCGCAGCGTCGCCAGCAGGGGCGCGTCCGGCACCTCGAAGCCGGTGAGCACCACCGCGCCGACGGAGTCGACGGGTTCGCGCGCGATCCACCGCCGCGTCCCCGCATCCGGCAGGCGCGACACCGGCTGCCATCCGCGCACGCGCAGCGCGTCGGCCAGCCGCGGGCGCAGGCCATCGCGGCCGATGAGGGTCACCGGGCCCGGGTCGCGGTGCTTTTCGACGAGCCCCGCCCGCCCCAACTCCGCCACCAGCATCGAGCGCACCGCGGCGGGCAATTCGGTGCAGGACAGGGCGTCGGACACGCAGGCGCCGCGGGTGCCGTCGAGGAGGGCGGAAAATACGGGGCCGGGGGAGATGCCGTCGGGAAGCGGAAAAATCACGCACGTGCGCGGATCGGCCCCGAACTGGATGCGCCCGCCCGGGCGCAGCAGCACCGGGACGTGGCGGTGCAGAAGCACCGGCGTCTTTACCCCCATGCCGACACTGAAGCACGCCCGCCCCACACGCGCACCCGGCGAAACGTCCCGTTTCACCCCCGAACCCGTCTACGCTGGGGTCATGGACCGCAAGCGCCCGAATCGCGACCGACCCGACTACGGGCCGGACGTCGAAGTGCGGCGCTCCAAGCGGCGCCGGCGCACCGTGTCCGCGCGGGCGGAGGGCAGCCGGATCGTGGTCATGGTCCCCGACGATCTGCCCGACGACGAGGAACGCAGCCAGGTCGCCGAGATCGTCGAGAGGGTCCGCCACAAGGTGGGCAACAACCTGGACAACGACGCGCTGGACAAGCGCGCCCGGCGGCTGGCACGCACCGTGTTGGAGGGCAGGCCGCGCATCCAGTCGATCACGTGGGTGCGCAACATGTCGCGCCGCTGGGCGTCGGTGACCGGCGACCCGGGCCGGATCCGGGTCTCGCACCGGCTTGCCGACGTCCCCGAGTACGTCCTCGACGACGTCATCATCCACGAACTGGTGCACACCTTCATCGAGGACGGCCACTCCGACGAATTCTGGGAATGGGCCGCGAAAGCCCCGCACCACGAACGGGCGCGGGGCTATCTCGAGGCGTATCAGCGATGGGGCGTGCGGTCCTAGGCCGTTCTAGCTGTCGCCCTCTCGCTTTTCGCGCTCGTCGCCCTCTTCGGCCTCCTTGCGCAGCTGGTCCTCCAGCGCCGCGATGGGGTCGAAGTCGTCGGAGGAATCGCCGCCGAGCACGCCGTCGATGAACTCGGCGGAGTTGTCCAGGTCCTCGGCCACCGGCAGGAAGTCCGGGTGGTCCCACACGCCGTCGCGGCGGTCGACGCCGACGGCGGTGGTCAGGCGGCGCCACAGGTCGGCGGCCTCGCGGACCTTGGGGGCACCCAGGTCGATGCCCGTCGCCTTTTCCAGGGCCTTCTCCGCGCCGCCGGACACCCGACGGCGGCGCCAGGCCTCGTCGAGCTGCACGGCACCGGGCAGGCGCTCGCCCAGGGCGTCCTCCACCACGACGTCGACCCAGCCCTCGACCAGCGCGAGGAGGGTCTCCAGGCGGGTGCGGGCGTGCTGGTTGGCCGAGGTGATCTTCGGCGACAGGTCCATGTTCTGCATGGCCGACATGGCCTCCTGCAGCTTCGACG
This sequence comes from Corynebacterium sp. NPDC060344, assembly GCF_042725215.1. NCBI lineage: Bacteria > Bacillati > Actinomycetota > Actinomycetes > Mycobacteriales > Corynebacteriaceae > Corynebacterium > Corynebacterium sp. NPDC060344. Next base: position 146,036 of record NZ_JBHXCS010000003.1, read on the forward strand.
GATCCTGCATCGACTCCAGGTCCAGGCCGCGGGCGGCTTCCTCCACGCCGGAGTAGTCCATGACCAGGCCGGAGGCGTACTCCTCGACCGACGAGATCATCCGCTCGACCAGCCACGGCACGCGGTCGTACAGGCGCTGGTGGGCGGCCTCGCGGGCGGCGGCGTAGACGTAGAGCTCCCGGGCGGGCAGCTCCAGCTCCTCTGCCAGCGCCGTCAGGTGCGTCGGCAGCAGCGCCGCGGCGCCGGTGGTGTGCAGCGGCAGGCCCAGGTCGGAGCCGGTCAGGGCGTCCTTGGCCAGATCCGCCAGTGCGCCGCCGAGCTGGACGCCGAAGTTCATGGAGTTCATCCGGCCCATCATCCCGAGCATCGGGCCCATCATCTCGCGGGCCTGCTCCGGCATGCCCGCGACGGAGGCCTCCGCCATCTGCTCGGCAACCGGATCGACGATGCGCTTCCACGTCGGCAACGTGTGCTCGAGCCACTGCAGGGAATTCCACCCCTCGGCGCGGTTGGCGCCGGCGGGCAGCGCCGTGGCCTCGTCAAGCCAGAGCTCGGCGAGGCGCAGCGCGTCGGCAAGCGCCTCCCGCTCCGACTCGCGGACCGGCGCAACCTGGCCGATGCGCTGGCGGGCGATGCGCTCGGTGACCGCATGATCCACCGGCGCCCCGGCCTCGGCGCCGCCGGGCTGTCCCATGCCGGACATCATCTGCCCCAATTGGTTGAGGAAGTCCCCCAGGCCCGCCTGGCCACCCTGGCCGCCCTGGCCGCCCATCGGGAATCCGAAGATGCCGAAGTCGCCGAAGGGGTTCTGGCCGCCGGAGCCGCCGGAGCCGCCGTTGTCGCGGCCCTTGTCGCGCTCGTCATCGTCGTCGGGCGAGAATCCGAATCCCTGTCCACTCATGCCCCCAACCGTACCGGCGCGCGGTGGCGGGGTCACGATGCTCGCGCAGGGCGAACACGATGCACCGGTATGGTTGGCGTTCGTGAATCGCCGCACCAGAACTCTCCTCGTCGGCGCCGCGCCGATCCTGGCGCTGGCGGCCGTGCTGTCGTCGCCGTCCGTCTCCGTCCCGTTCGCGGCCGAGGGCCCGGGCCCGCTTTTCGACGTCCTCGGCGACATCGACGGCAATGAGGCGGTCGTGGTCACCGGGGGCGACGCCGATCCGTCGGGCGGCGAGCTGAACATGACCACCGTCGCCGTGGCGCACCGGCTGTCGCTGGCGCAGGTGATGGGCATGTGGGCCGACCCGGATCAGCGCGTCGTGCCCATCGAGGCCGTGTTCCCCCCGGGGCTGAGCCAGGACGACGTGAAGGAGCGCAACGCGCTGCTGTTCTCGGACTCCGAGGCCAACGCCACCGCGTCGGCGCTGCGGCAGCTGGGGTTGCCCATCGAGGTGACCGTCGCGATGGTGTCCGAGGATGGCGCGGCCGAGGGCGTGCTGGAGGAGGGCGACGTGCTGCGCGCCATCGACGGCGACGCGGTCGACCGCCCCGAGACGCTGCAGCGCACCGTCGCCGCGCATGCCCCGGGCGACCGGGTGCGCCTCGACGTCGTCCGCGACGGCAAGGACGAGACGATCGAGGTCGAGCTGGGCCAGCACCCGGACGATGAGGGCGTCGCGTTCCTGGGCATCGGCATGGCCGCCCAGCCGGCCGGCGACGTGACGGTGGAATACAACGTTTCCGGCGTCGGCGGGCCGTCGGCGGGCCTGATGCTGTCGCTGGCCGTCGTGGACAAGCTCAGCCCCGGCGACCTCACCGAGGGCCGCACCATCGCGGGCACCGGGTCCATCGACGGCGTCGGCGTCGTCGGCGCGATCGGCGGCATCACCCACAAGATCGCCGCCGCCCGCGAGGCCGGGGCGGAGATGTTCCTGGTGCCCTCCGACAACTGCTCCGAGGCCCTGACCGCCGAGGCCGGGGACATGAAGCTGATCAGCGTGAAAACGCTCGACGCCGCGGTCGAGGCCCTGGAGGACCCCGCCGCGGCGCCGGCGTGCAGCTGACCCGGGTGAGCGGGATTAGCGACCGGAGATGACCCGGTTGCGCTCCCACTCGTGGACCTCCTTGGCCGACGCCCGCAGCTGCGGGTCGAAGTCCAGATAGGCCTTGGTTTCGCGGGCGATGAGGCCCGACAGGATGACCAGGCCGATGAGGTTCGGCAGGGCCATGAGGCCGTTGAGCGCGGAGGCGAACGCCCACACGGTCTCCAGCGAGGTCACCGCGCCGACGTAGACTACGCAGGTGAAGATGAAGCGGTAGGGGATGGTGCCGCGGCGGCCGACGAGGGACTCGAAGGCGCGCTCGCCGTAGTACGACCAGCCCAGCATGGTGGAGAAGGCGAAGAACACGATCGACAGCGCGACGATCGCGCCGCCGAACTCGCCCGGCAGGCCGGCGGAGAAGGCGTGGGCGGTCATGGCGCCGGCGTCGTCGGCGCCCTCTTCCCAGGCGCCGGTGGTGATGATGACCAGGCCGGTGAAGGACACGACGATGAGGGTGTCGATGAACGTCTGCGTCATGGACACCAGGCCCTGGCGCACGGGGTGGGTGGTCGTCGCGGCGGCCGCGGCAATGGCGCCGGAGCCCATGCCGGACTCGTTGGAGAACAGGCCGCGGGCGACGCCCATCTGGATGGCCAGGATGATGCCGGCGCCGGTGAAGCCGCCGACGGCGGAGGTGCCGGTGAAGGCGTCGGTGAAGATCAGCGCGATGGCCGAGGGGATGTCGGCGACGTTGACCACGAGGACCCAGATCGCGGCGGCGATGTAAAGGATGATCATCATGGGCACGAACGCGGCGGTGACGCGGCCGATGGACTTGATGCCGCCCATGAGCACGGCGCCGACGAGGACGAACATGATCGCGCCGGTGGCCTCGACCGGCAGGCCGAAGGCGCTTTCCAGGTTGCCGGCCACGGCGTTGCCCTGGGTGAGGTTGCCGATGCCGAACGCCGCGATGGCGGCGAAGACGGCGAACAAGTAGGCCAGCACCTTGCCGAAGGAGTTCGGGATGGCCTTCTTCAGGTAATACTGCGGGCCGCCGGACTGCTCGCCCGCGGCGTCGACGGTGCGGTACTTCACGCCGAGGAACGCCTCGCCGTACTTCGATGCCATGCCGACGAGGCCGGTGACCCACATCCAGAACAGGGCGCCCGGGCCGCCCAGGCCGATGGCGGTGGCCACGCCGACGATGTTGCCGACGCCGACGGTGGCGGCCAGGGCGGTGGACAGGGCCTGGTACTGGGTGATGTCGCCCTCGCCGCCATCGTCCTTGCGGTCGATGAGGCCGAGGCGCAGCGCCGGGCCGAGCATGCGCAGCTGGACCATGCCGAGGCGGATGGTCAGCCACAGGCCCGTGCCCAGCAGCAGCGGGATGAGCAGGAATGGGCTCCAGACGAAGGAGTCGAGAGCGCTGAAAAATTCGTTCATGGGGGAGAAGTTACAGTCAGCCCACCCCGAAACGGGCGCGGAATGGCCCCAAAACCTTGGATTTAACGCAGAAATAACGAAGCGGGGCCTGTGCCGCCCCCGAATGGCCCGCACGGCGCTGCGGCGATGCGCGAAAAGGGGAACACTGGAAGGGAACGGTTCCATGCCGCACACAGGAGGACACACCATGGCCCACGAGCGCGCCGGGCAGCTCGCCCAGCCCCAGGATCTGATCGACGTCGCCGAGCTGGTGACCGCGTACTACACCCGCCACCCGGAGCCGGGGAACCCGGACCAGGCCGTCACCTTCGGCACTTCCGGCCACCGCGGATCGTCGCTGGACACGGCCTTCAACGAGGATCACATCCACGCCACGACCCAGGCCATCGTCGATTACCGCGCCGGCCAGGGCATCGAGGGGCCGCTCTTCATCGGCCGCGACACCCACGGGCTGTCCGAGCCGGCGATGATCTCCGCGCTGGAGGTGCTCACCGCCAATGGCGTCACCGTCATGGTCGACGCGCAGGGCCGCTACACCCCGACCCCGGCCGTCAGCCACGCGATCCTGCAGCACAACCGGGACTTCGACGGCGGCCCGAACGGCTCCGACAAGCGCCGCGCCGACGGCATCGTGGTCACCCCCTCGCACAACCCGCCGCGCGACGGCGGCTTCAAGTACAACCCGCCCACGGGCGGGCCGGCCGACGCCGACGCCACCGACTGGATCGCCGCGCGCGCCAACGATTACCTGGCGAAGGGGCTCGACGGGGTCAAGCGGCAGTCGGTCGACAAGGCCGGGGACCTCGTCGTCAAGCACGACTACCTGAACAACTACGTCGCCGACCTGCCCAACGTGGTCAACCTGGAAGCGATCCGCGACGCGGGCGTGAAGATCGGCGCCGACCCGATGGGCGGCGCGTCCGTCGACTACTGGGGCGCCATCGCCGACGCGCACGGCCTGGACCTCACCGTGGTCAATCCGCAGGTCGATGCGACGTGGCGGTTCATGACGCTCGACACCGACGGCAAGATCCGCATGGACTGCTCCAGCCCCAACGCGATGGCGTCGCTGATCGGCAACCGCGACAAGTTCGACGTGTCCACGGGCAACGATGCCGATGCGGACCGGCATGGCATCGTCACCCCCGACGCGGGGCTGATGAACCCGAACCACTACCTGGCCGTGGCCATCGACTACCTCTTCGCCAACCGCCCGGGCTGGGCCGCCGACACCGCCGTGGGCAAGACGCTGGTGTCGTCGTCGATGGTCGACCGCGTGGTCGCCGACCTCGGACGGAAGCTCGTCGAGGTGCCGGTCGGCTTCAAGTGGTTCGTGCCGGGCCTGATGGACGGCACGGTCGGCTTCGGCGGCGAGGAGTCCGCGGGCGCATCGTTCCTGCGCCACGACGGCACCGTGTGGTCGACCGACAAGGACGGCCTGATCATGGACCTGCTGGCCGCCGAGATCATCGCCGTGACCGGCAAGACCCCGTCGCAGCGCTACGCGGAACTGGCCGAGAAGTTCGGAGCCCCCGCCTACGCGCGCACCGACGCCGACGCCAACCGCGAGCAGAAGGCGATCCTGAAGAAGCTCTCGCCCGAGCAGGTCACCGCCGACACCCTGGCCGGCGAGGCGATCACCGCCAAGCTCACCGAGGCGCCCGGCAACGGCGCGGCCATCGGCGGCCTGAAGGTGACCACGGAGAACGCCTGGTTCGCCGCGCGCCCGTCGGGCACGGAGGACAAGTACAAGATCTACGCCGAGTCCTTCAAGGGCGAGGACCACCTCAAGCAGGTGCAGGCCGAGGCGCAGGACGTCGTCTCGCAGGTGCTGGGCTCGTAGATCGGCCCAGGGGATGCTCAACCTGATCAGCTTCATCGCCCGCTTCGGGCTCGCCGCCGTGTGGCTGTGGTCGGGGTCGGTGAAGCTGGTCAATCCGCTGGACAGCGAGCAGGCGATCGCCGCCTACGAGCTGCTGCCGGAGGGGGCGACGGTCGCGCTGGCGGTGGTGCTGCCTGCGGTGGAGCTGGTGCTGGGGCTGATGCTGCTGCTCGGGGTCTTCCTGCGGGGAGCGGGCGCGGTCTCGGCGATCATCCTGTTGGCGTTCATCCTCGGCGTCGCCTCCGCGTGGGCGCGGGGGCTGAGCATCGACTGCGGGTGCTTCGGCGGGGGCGGCTACAACGCGGACGCGGGGGCGGCGTCGTACCTCACCTCGATCGGCCGGGACATGCTGTTCCTGGCCATGGCCGCGTGGACGGTGTGGCGCCCGTTCACCCGGGGGGCGGTACGGCCCTGATTCGTGCGCGTGACCTGCGGGCGGCGGCCCGCTACTGTGAAGTCCGTGAGCACCAAGATCAAAAACCCGAACCAGAAGGGCTCCGGCTTCGTCGTCGGCATCATCGCCCTCATCGCCATCGTCGCCGTGGTCATCGGCGTCGTCCTGTACATGGGGCGCAACCAGCCGATCGAGGGCCTGCCGGACGAGGACGTGTCCTTCTCGGTCCAGGCCGACGGCAACGTCGTCCGACTCGCCTCCGATGACGCCGCCGACGACGCCGTCGTCGCCGAGGTCTTCGAGGACTACTCCTGCCGCTTCTGCGCCGAGATGGCCCAGGGCGGCCACGGCGACCAGCTGAAGGCGCTCAACGACGGCGAGCTCGTCGTCGAGTACCACTCGCTGAACTTCCTGGACCGCAGCGGCCCGGCGCACTCGACCAAGTCCATCGCCGTCATGCACCGCATCGCGGAGTCCGGCGACGCGCGCCTGTTCTGGAACTTCCACACCCTGATGATGGAGGACATCCAGGCCGCCTCGCGCTGGGAGGACGAGGACTTCGCCGAGCGCCTCGAGGCCATGGACGCGCCGTCCGACGTCGTCGAGGACGTCCGCAATGGCCTGGACGTCGACGCCGCCGACAAGATCGGCAAAGCCAACGGCGAGAAGCTCAACGGCTACATCGGCGGCGTCTCCTCGCCGCACGTCATCGTCGACGGCAACGACGTCACCCCGAAGGAGAACGGCACCCTGGGCGACTGGGTCAAGGCCGCCCTCGACGCCGGCCGCTCCTAGGCCCGCGGTCATCCGGCCACCTGGGGATTTGGGTAATCCCCGGGTGGCCGTGTAATTTACAGGGAGTCCGAAACGGGTGCCGGGAGGTGCCCGCCGAGGAATGAATACGGGGCTATGGCGCAGCTGGTAGCGCACCACACTGGCAGTGTGGGGGTCAGGGGTTCGAGTCCCCTTAGCTCCACTGGAAAACGGTTCGCCGCTTTCCCGTGGCCGCGAGAGATCGCGGAAACATAATTTGATACGGGGCTATGGCGCAGCTGGTAGCGCACCACACTGGCAGTGTGGGGGTCAGGGGTTCGAGTCCCCTTAGCTCCACTCCGACGGCGGGGCCGCACCTGGGAAACCGGGTGCGGCCCCGCTTTTTTGCGGCCACCCCCTAACGCCGTTCGCCACGGGCGGGCCCGTCACCTGCGCAGTCGCGTCGTCAAGCACGATCGGCGCAGGTGGTGCGGGGGGCGGGCCTGCGTGAAATTCCGCGCGGTGGAACAATGGACGCCATGACCGAAAACAATGACGTGATCCGGAAGCTGTCCGACGAGGAATCCCTCGAACTGCTGTCGACCAAGACCTTCGGCCGGCTGGTCGTGCGCCGCAAGGACGACATGGATCTGTTCCCGCTCAACTACGTCGTCCACGAAGGCGCGATCTACTTCCGCACCGCGGAGGGGTCGAAGCTGTTCAGCCTCACCCTCAACGACGACGTGCTGTTCGAGGCCGACAACGTGGACTCGGCGGCGGAGGAGGCGTGGTCGGTCATCGTCAAGGGCACCGCCCGCGCGCTGAAGTCCAACGACGAGATCGCCAAGGCCGACGAGCTGCCGCTGAAGCCGTGGCTGCCGACGCTGAAGTACAACTACGTCGTGGTCACCCCGGGCGACATCTCCGGCCGCAAGTTCCACCTCGGCGACGAGCCGGAGCGCTACTAGCCTTTTCCGGCAAAGCCGCCCGCCCCCGCGCCAACGGCGCTACCCTCCGGATTGTGACCAGCATCATAAACATTCCGGAGGTTGATGCTCCCATGTCAGAGGCACGCGAGCATGAGCACACCATCGCCGCGCCCGGCCAGCATTCGCCGCGCGTCCAGCACATCCTGGACGAGGCGCGGGCGATGCTGCGCGAGTCCGGGTGGCGCAACGTCAGCATGAGGCGGCTGGCCGCCCGGCTCAACGTGAAGGCGCCGTCGCTGTACAAGCACATCACCGGCAAGGACGAGCTGTACCGGCTGCTTCTCGACGAAACCCTGCGCAACCTCGGCGGGGCACTGCATGCCGCCGTGGAAGACGACCCGTGCCCGCGGGCGCTGCTGCAGGTGTACCGGCGGGCGGCGGCCGCCGACCCACACGGCTACCGGCTGATCAGCCGCACCCGCGTGGTGAACATGGTCGAGCCCACCGATCTGGACCGGTGGATCCGCGAGCCGTTCACCCGCGTCACCGGCGGCGACGAAGCGCGCGGCCTGGCGCTGTGGGCCTTCGCCCATGGCCTGGTCACCGCGGAGCTGGTGCAGGACTCCGGCCACACCGCCGATCCCGTGTGGCTGGCCGGCGCGGACGCCTTCGCCCCGGAGAGCTAGCTGCGCCACCAGTCCTGCGAGGGCCCCGGGGGAGTGGCCCTCTTGTGGCGGCTGATCCGCCACAGGTGCTCGATGCGCTCCGCGTCGGCGTCCGAGACCTCGCGGCCCTCCAGGTAGGAGTCGATGGCCGAGTAGGTGACGCCCAGGGCGACCTCGTCGGGAAGCGAGGGGCGGTCCTCCTCCAGATCCGCGGTGGGGACCTTCGTCCACGTCGACGACGGGGCGCCCAGGTGCTCGAGCAGGCGCGCGCCCTGCCCCTTGGTCAGGCCCTCGAGGGGGATCAGGTCGACGCCGCCGTCGCCGTGCTTGGTGAAGAACCCCGTCACCGCCTCCGCCGCGTGGTCCGTGCCCACCACCAGCAGCCCCCGCTCGCCGGCGATGGCGTACTGGGCGATCATGCGCTGGCGGGCCTTGACGTTGCCCTTGTTGAAGTCGCCCAGGCCCCGGATCTTCAGGGCTTCGGACACCGCCTCGTCGACCGCATCGGTCGCGGGCTCGATGTTGACCACCACCGACTCGTCGGGGTCGATGAACCGCAGCGCGGTCTGGGCGTCGTCCTCGTCGGCCTGGACGCCGTGGGGCAGGCGCACCGCGATGAACACCGGGTCCGCGAGGTGATCGGGAGTGGTGCCGCCGGCGTCGGCGCGCACCCGCTCCACGGCCATCTGCGCCAGCTTGCCCGCCAGCGTCGAGTCCTGGCCGCCGGAAATGCCCAGCACGAAGCCGCGGGCGCCGGTGGCGGCGAGGTAGTCGGACAGGAAGGTCACGCGGGCCTCGATCTCCGCGGCGGGATCGATGTCCGGGGACACGTTCAGCTCGCCGATGATGCGTTCGCGGAGGCCGTCCTTCGGGGTGCTCATGGGCCCCAGGGTACGTCGGCGACGTTTCGGCGATGTGACGGTGGCATGATTGCCCCCGTGAACACCGCGCAAACCACCCACGGCTCCGGCCGCGCCATCGCAGTCGCCGTCATCGCCGCCCTCGGCGGCCTGCTGTTCGGATACGACACCGGCGTGATCTCCGGGGCCCTCCTCTACATCCAGCGCTCCTTCGAGCTCACCGCCGCGCAGGAATCGACCGTCACGGCGATGCTGCTGGTCGGCGCCGCGATCGGCGCCTTCACGGGCGGCCGCGTCGCCGACGCCATCGGCCGCCGGGCCACCGTGCTCATCGGCGCGGTCGGCTTCATCGCCGGCAGCCTGTGGTGCGCGGTCGCGGGCTCGGCCTTCGAGCTCGGCGCGGCGCGCACGCTGCTGGGCGTGTGCATCGGCGGCGTGTCCATCGTCGTGCCCATGTACATCTCCGAGATGTCGCCGCCGCACATCCGCGGCCGCCTGGTCAGCCTCAACTCGCTGATGATCGTCATCGGCCAGCTCATCGCGTTCCTGACCAACTCCGCGCTGGCCGAGTCCGGCTCGTGGCGCCTGATGCTGGGCCTGGGCGCGGTGCCGGCGGTCGTGCTGCTCGTCGGCATGCTGCTGTTGCCCGACACCCCCGCGTACCTGCTGCGCCGCAACCGCCGCGACCGGGCGCTGAAGGTGCTGCGGGACATGCACGGGCCGCAGGCGGAGCTTTCCGACGTCGAGATCGCCGAGGGGTCCATGAGCGAGGACCAGCGCGCGGCCGAACGCGCGGCGCTGAAGGTGCCGTGGATCCGGCGGACGGTGATCATCGCCATGCTCATCGGCGTCACCCAGCAGGTCACCGGCGCGAACGCCATCATGTACTTCGCCCCGACGATGATGAACAAGGTCGGCCTGTCGGCGGAGAACTCGGTGTACACCTCCATTCTCATCGGCACGGTGTCGGTCATCGCCTGCGCGGCGGGCATGGCCATCATCGACCGGGTCGGCCGCCGGAAGATGCTCATCATCGGCCTGTCCGGCTGCGCGGCGTCGCTGGCCGTGCTCGCCCCGGTCTACGGCCTGGCGTCGGATTCGCAGACCGGTGCCATGGCGTCTCTGGGCCTGATGGCCGTGTTCATCGCCTTCCAGCAGGCGGCGGTGTCGGTGGCCACGTGGCTGCTCATCTCCGAGATCGTGCCGGCGGAGGTCCGCGGCGCCGGCATGGGCCTGGCCGGCCTGGCGCTGTGGGCGGCCAACTGGTTCGTCGCGCAGTCCTTCCTGCCCATGGTCGACGCGTGGGGAGGGTCGTGGTCCTTCCTCTTCTTCGCCGTCACCGGCGCGATGGCCCTGGCGTTCACGTGGAAGATGGTCCCGGAAACCACCGGCCGCTCCCTGTCCGAGGTCAGCGCCGAACTGCGCGCCGGCGCCGCCCGGTAGAGGGCTTTTTGTGGTTGCGGCGGCCGTTGGGTAACATGGCCGTTCGTGTCGTGGCGCCGCAGGTCGGCGCCACCGGGTTGTCGCATTGTCCGCCGCGTTTTCGCAGGCGTGGCGCGGCCCGCCACCGCCCACAGGAGCCGAGAAGAAAGGAGCGCCCGAATGAAGGTCCGCAAGTCCCTTCGGTCGCTGAAGAACAAGCCGGGCGCCCAGGTCGTGCGCCGCCGTGGCAAGGTCTACGTGATCAACAAGAAGGAGCCGCGCTTCAAGGCCCGCCAGGGTTAAGAGCGACGAGCTTCCCGCCGCGCCGCATGGATCCACGGATCCATGCGGCGCGGTTTCTTTTTCCCCGGGTCCCGACGTTGTCCGATAGTGGTTTCGGGCGTTCGCCGATTGGTGCTTTTCTGCGAATTTTGACGATTTGCCGGGATTTTCGGGGATGCGGCCACTAAATCACAAGGTTGTGAGGCCGCAGCGCCCCACATGTAGTGCCGGGCAAAACCCCATCCTGGGAATACCCGACTTGTAACTACTACATGTAGTAGCGCTGGCCTTTTATTGACCCCAAGTGTAGTGTTTCTGGTGTTGCGCCGCACAGGGCGCCGGCCGGAGAAACCGATTGGGCTCGCCGGCCGTGAATCCTCGAACCGACTGATCTGAAGGAACGTGCGAGACATGGTCACCGTCTACAGCAAGCCCGCCTGCGTGCAGTGCCGCGCCACCACCCGAGCCCTGGACAAGGCCGGCATCTCCTACGACGTCGTGGACATCACCCTCGACGACGGCGCCCGCGACTACGTCATGGCGCTGGGCCACCTTCAGGCCCCGGTCGTGGACACCGGGTCCGAAACCTGGTCGGGGTTCCGCCCCGACCGCATCAAGGCCCTCCTGGCCGCGTAACACCGCGGGCCAACCTCCCGGCCGTGGATTTTCCGACGATCGATTTCGGAAAGCCCACGGCCTTTCGTTGAAGGGTGGCGAAAGCCATTGTTCGTCGTCTATTTCTCGTCCGCCACCGGCAACACCCACAAGTTCGTGCAGAAGCTGGGGATCCCGAACGCGAGGATCCCCATCCACCGCACCGAGCCGGAGCTGCTGGTCGACGAGCCCTACGTGCTGATCGTCCCCACCTACGGGGGAGGGTCGTCCATCACGGGGGACAAATCCCGGCCGGTGCCGCCGCAGGTGATCCGGTTCCTGAACAACGAGCACAACCGCTCGCTGATCAGGGGCGTGATCTCGGCCGGCAACACCAACTTCGGCATCGACTACGGCCTGGCCGGCGAGGTGGTGGCCAAGAAATGCAAGGTGCCCTACGTCTACCGGTTCGAGCTGATGGGCAACGACGAGGACGTGGCGACCGTACGATCCGGGCTGGCGGACTTTTTCCAGCATCGCGCGGCCTCCTGACCGACGCCGGACCATGCGCGTGCGGCGCTCCTCTTATATAGAGGAGAGGGACCGGCGCGGCCGACAAGAAAAACAAGGGGCGGCGACCACGTGGTCGTCGTAAAGCAGACAACCGAGCCGGCGCGAACCCGGGCAAAGAAGAGGGAGCAGACAAGTGGCTGACATGGGGAAGACCGTTGCGGAGCCGATCGGCAAGGACGAGCTGGACTACCACGCGCTCAACGCGCTGCTGAACCTGTACGACGACGACGGCAAGATCCAGTTCGACAAGGATCGCGAAGCCGCGCGGCAGTACTTCCTGCAGCACGTCAACCAGAACACCGTCTTCTTCCACAACCTCAAGGAGAAGCTGGACTACCTGGTCGAGAACAAGTACTACGACCCGATCGTGCTGGACAAGTACGAGTTCGAGGACGTCAAGGCGCTGTTCAAGCGCGCCTACGCACACAAGTTCCGCTTTCAGTCGTTCCTGGGCGCGTACAAGTACTACACCTCGTACACCCTGAAGACCTTCGACGGGAAGCGCTACCTCGAGCGCTACGAGGACCGCGTGTGCATGGTCGCCCTGACCCTGGCCGACGGCGACCTCGACCTGGCGGGCCACCTCGTCGACGAGATCATCTCCGGCCGCTTCCAGCCGGCGACGCCGACGTTCCTCAACTCCGGCAAGGCCCAGCGCGGCGAGCCGGTGAGCTGCTTCCTGCTGCGCATCGAGGACAACATGGAGTCCATCGGCCGCGCCATCAACTCCTCGCTGCAGCTGTCCAAGCGCGGCGGCGGCGTGGCGCTGCTGCTGAGCAACCTGCGCGAGCAGGGCGCCCCGATCAAGCACATCGAGAACCAGTCGTCCGGCGTCATCCCCGTGATGAAGCTGCTGGAGGACTCCTTCTCCTACGCCAACCAGCTCGGTGCCCGCCAGGGCGCGGGCGCGGTGTACCTGCACGCGCACCACCCGGACATCATGCGCTTCCTGGACACCAAGCGCGAGAACGCCGACGAGAAGATCCGCATCAAGTCCCTGTCGCTGGGCGTGGTCATCCCGGACATCACCTTCGAGCTGGCCAAGCGCAACGACGACATGTACCTGTTCAGCCCGTACGACGTCGAGCGCGTCTACGGCAAGGCGTTCGCCGACGTGAACATCTCGGACAATTACGACGACATGGTCGAGGACCCGCGGATCTCCAAGACCAAGCTCAACGCCCGCGCGTTCTTCCAGACGCTGGCGGAGATCCAGTTCGAGTCCGGCTACCCGTACATCATGTTCGAGGACACGGTCAACGACGCGAACCCCATCGAGGGCCGCATCACCCACTCGAACCTGTGCTCCGAGATCCTGCAGGTGTCCACCCCGTCGACGTACCACGAGGACCTGTCCTACGACGAGACCGGCGAGGACATCTCCTGCAACCTGGGCTCGATGAACATTGCCATGGCCATGGATTCGCCGGACTTCTCGGCGACCATCGAGACCGCCATCCGCGGCCTGACCGCCGTGTCGGAGCAGACGTCCATCGATTCGGTGCCGTCGATCCGCAAGGGCAACGACAAGTCGCACGCCATCGGCCTGGGCCAGATGAACCTGCACGGTTACCTCGGCCGCGAGCGGATCCACTACGGGTCCGAGGAGGGCATCGACTTCACCAACATCTACTTCTACTGCGTGCTGTTCGAGGCCCTGAAGGCGTCGAACAAGATCGCCATGGAGCGCGGCGTGAAGTTCGGCGGCTTCGAGCAGTCGAAGTACTCCACGGGCGAGTTCTTCGACAAGTACACCGACGCCGAGTGGGTGCCGGCGACCGAGCGGGTCAAGGAGCTTTTCGACGCCTCGAAGGTCTCCATCCCGACGCAGGACGACTGGCGCGAGCTCAAGGCCTCCATCCAGGAGCACGGCCTGTTCAACCGCAACCTGCAGGCGGTGCCGCCGACGGGCTCGATCTCGTACATCAACAATTCGACGTCGTCGATCCACCCGATCGCGTCGAAGATCGAGATCCGCAAGGAAGGCAAGATCGGCCGCGTCTACTACCCGGCGCCGCACATGGACAACGACAACCTGGAGTACTTCCAGGATGCGTACGAGGTCGGCTACGAGAAGATCATCGACACCTACGCCGCGGCCACCCAGCACGTGGACCAGGGCCTGTCGCTGACGCTGTTCTTCAAGGACACGGCCACCACGCGCGACATCAACCGCGCGCAGATCTACGCGTGGCGCAAGGGCATCAAGACCATCTACTACATCCGCCTGCGCCAGGTGGCCCTCGAGGGCACCGAGGTCCAGGGTTGCGTGAGCTGCATGCTGTAGTAGGCCATCGCGCTCCGAATGGGGCGGGCATCCGGGTTTCCGGGTGCCCGCCCCTTCGGATTTCGTGCTTTGCGACGGCCACCGTCGTCGCCCTTCACCTGGGAAAATGGCTCGGATGAACAGATGTAAACGCGGGTATTGACGATTGTTCTGGATGGGCGTAGCCTGGGGTCGATGCGGCGGACACGGAGACGGTGGCCGTCGACAAGCGAAGAAGCCCGAGTCGAAGGAGACCCCATGGCCCGCGAGAGCACCCCGCACATCAACCCGAACGGCGTCGACATCGCCGAGACCATCCTGCTGCCCGGCGACCCGCTGCGCGCGAAGTTCATCGCCGAGACGTACCTCGACGACGTCGTGCAGTTCAACTCCGTGCGCAACATGCTCGGCTTCACCGGCACCTACCAGGGCAACCCGGTGTCGGTGATGGGCTCGGGCATGGGCATCCCGTCGATCTCGCTGTACGCGCACGAGCTCATCCACGACTTCGGCGTGAAGAAGCTGGTGCGGGTGGGCTCCTGCGGCGCGTTCCAGGCCGACATCGACCTGTACGACGTGGTCATCGGCCAGTCGGCGTCGACCGACTCCAACTTCCTGTCCCAGTACGGCATCCCCGGCACCTACGCGCCGACGGCGTCGTACCGCCTGCTCGAGGACGTCCGCGACCGCGCCCGCGAGCAGGGCGTGAAGACGCACGTGGGCAACATCCTGTCCTCCGACATCTTCTACAACGACAACGCCGAGGCCAACGACCGCTGGGCGCGCATGGGAGTGCTCGCCGTCGAGATGGAGTCCGCCGGCCTCTACGCCACCGCCGCGCGCGCCGGGGTCGAGGCGCTGGGCATCTTCACCGTCAGCGACAACATCGTCACCGGCGGCCAGACCACCGCGGAGGAGCGCCAGACCGCGTTCACCACGATGATGGAGCTCGCGCTCCCGCTGGCGGCGATCTAGCCATGGGGGAGAAGCTCGTGAAGTCCGTCAAGATCTCCGACAAGCCGCTGTCGGCGCCCAACCCCAAGGCCGCCGTCCCGATCATCCTGTTCACCTTCGTCTTCTGCCTGGTCATCGACAACGGCTTCAAGTTCATGACCAAGCCCATCGCCGAGGACCTGGGGCTGTCGCTGACCACCGCCAGCCTGCAGGCGACGCTGGCCGGCATCGTCATCGGCATCGGCGCGGTGGTCTACGCCGCGCTGGCCGACTCGATCTCCATGCGCAAGCTGCTCGTCGCCGGCATCGCCATGATCGCCGTCGGCTCGGCCATCGGATTCCTCGGCCAGGGCGTGTGGGGCCTGGTGCTCGTCGGCCGCATCGTCCAGACCTGCGGCCTCGCCGCGGCGGAGACGCTGTACGTCATTTACGTGACCAAGTACCTGTCCAAGGACGACCAGAAGACGTACCTGGGCTTTTCCACCTCGGCGTTCCAGGGCGCGCTGCTCATCGGCACCCTGACGTCGGGCATCATGGCCACCTACGTGTCGTGGACCGCGATGTTCCTGGTGTCGCTGCTGCTGGTCGCCGCGATCCCGGTGATCCTGAAGAAGGTGCCGGACTCCGCCAGCGTGCGCAGCCACCTCGACGTCTTCGGCCTGTTCCTCATCGCCGTCGTCGCCACCGCCGTCATGATGTTCATGCAGGCCTTCGCCTGGCCGTGGGCCGTGGTCACCGTCGCCGGCATCGCCGTCTTCGCCTGGCACGTGCGCACCCACGACGACGCGCTGGTCACCTCCGCGTTCTTCGCCAACGGCCGCTACGTCACCGTCCTGGCCGTCGTGCTGGTCGTCTACTCGGTCCAGCTGGGCTACTCGGCGATCCTGCTGCCGCACCTGGCCGACAAGCTCCACGGCATCAACATCGACGGCGCCGCCTACATCCTGGCGCCCGGCTACGCGCTGGCCGTCGTCGTCGGCGCACTGTCCGGCAAGGTGGGCAAGGTGCTGTCGTCGCGCAACACCATCATCGCGGCGCTGGCGCTCATCATCGCCGCGCTGATCATCCCGGCGCTGTTCGTCGGGCAGTCCGTGGCCATCATCGTCATCTCCATGCTGCTGTTCCCCTCCGGCTTCGCGCTCATCTACGCGCCGCTGGTGGCCACGGCGGTGGGGGAGATCCCGCCGGAGAAGTCGGGCGTGGCCATCGGCTTCTACAACCTCGTCATCAACATCGCCGTGCCGGTGGGCATCGCCTACACCGCCAAGCTCGTCGACCTCGGGCCGACGTTCCTGTCGGGCCTGTCGCCGGCGGCCAACGACGCCGAGGCCGTGGTCGCCACCGTGCTGTGGATCCTCGCCGCGCTCGTCGTGGTCGGCCTGGTCATCTACCTCGTCGCCGACGGCATCCTGTCGCGGCGCGAGGCGGCCCGGGCAAAGGTTCCGGCCTAGGGCCCGCGCTTCGTCGCTGACCAGGAATTTTTCGCCGCAACCGGGGTTCACGCCCCGGTTGCTTCGTCTTTGGGCGAAGCGGATGGTTCGTGGTTAGACTGCCTTGGAGAAAGAGAGGATCCACATGACCGTGAATCGTTCCGATTGCCCGCCCTCGACCCCCGCGCACCGCGAGAAGCACCCCGAGGCCCGCGAGTGCCCGGTGGCGGCCATCGACTGGAACACCATCCCGGATGACAAGGACTCCGAGGTCTGGGATCGGCTGACCGGCAATTTCTGGCTGCCGGAGAAGGTGCCGCTGTCGAATGACATCAAGAGCTGGAACACGCTCAACGAGCTCGAGCAGCGCACCACCATGCGGGTGTTCACCGGCCTGACCATGCTGGACACGATCCAGGGCACCGTCGGTGCCGTGTCGCTGCTGCCGGATGCGCTCACCTCGCACGAGGAGGCGGTGTACACGAACATCGCGTTCATGGAGTCGGTGCACGCGAAGTCGTACTCGTCGATCTTCCAGACGCTGGCGTCGACGCCGGAGATCAACGACGCGTTCCGCTGGGCGGAGGAGAACGAGCACCTCCAGCGCAAGGCGAAGATCATCCTCGACTACTACGAGGGCGATGATCCGCAGAAGAAGAAGGTCGCCTCGGTGATCCTGGAGTCCTTCCTCTTCTACTCGGGCTTCTACCTGCCCATGTACTGGTCGTCGCACGCGAAGCTGACCAACACGGCGGACATCATCCGCCTGATCATCCGCGACGAGGCCGTCCACGGCTACTACATCGGGTACAAGTACCAGAAGAACCTGGAGCGCCTGTCGGAGGAGCAGCGCGAGGAGCTGAAGGACTACACCTTCGATCTGCTGCTCGATCTCTACGACAACGAGATCCAGTACACCGAGGACATGTACGACGAGCTCGGCTGGACCGAGGACGTCAAGCGCTTCCTGCGCTACAACGCCAACAAGGCGCTGAACAATCTCGGGTACGAGGGCATCTTCCCGGCCGACGAGTGCAAGGTGTCGCCGGCGATCCTGTCGGCGCTGAGCCCGAACGCGGACGAGAACCACGACTTCTTTTCCGGCGCCGGCTCCTCCTACGTGATGGGCAAGGCGGAGAGCACCGAGGACGAGGACTGGGACTTCTAAGCCAGTTTGCTTGACGACGATCCCGGCGCTCCCCTTGGGGCGCCGGGATCGTCGCGTCGGCGGCCCCTTTCGGCGGGAACTTCGGGCGGGGGTGGAGCGGGGGAGGAGCGGGGGAGACCAGGGATTTTGAGGCGGGAATCACATCTTCGGGGCGCATCTGCGCTGCTTAAGGGAATTCTCAGCAACTTCGTCACCCGCTCCGCCCGGAATCGGATACCCCCCTCCCCATCGGGTGCCTTAACATTTTCACAGGTCGGGGTTAGACTCGGCCAGGTACCGCGAGGTGGACTCGCATAAACGTGTCCACCTCCTCTAACATCTAGGCAGCAACAAATCTTTGATGACCCTGTGAGTTCCACGGGGAATCGCGTAGTCAGGAGGAAGAATGACTGCAGTAGCGCCTCGCCCCGACCACGAAGTGGTCGCGGCGGAACGGCCGGAGCCGTTCGGGCACGACCGCAAGGGCAGCTGGGCGTGGGAGATGCTGACCACGACCGACCACAAGCGGCTGGGCATCATGTACATCATCATGAGCTTCACCTTCTTCTTCGTGGGTGGTCTCATGGCTCTGCTGATCCGCGCCGAGCTGTTCCAGCCGGGCCTTCAGTTCCTGTCCAACGAGCAGTTCAACCAGCTGTTCACCATGCACGGCACGGTGATGCTGCTGCTGTTCGGCACCCCGATCGTCTGGGGCTTCGCCAACTACATCCTGCCGCTGCAGATCGGCGCGCCGGACGTGGCCTTCCCGCGCCTGAACGCCTTCGGCTTCTGGCTGACCACCATCGGCGGCATCCTGATGCTGTCGGGCTTCCTGACCCCGGGCGGTGCAGCCGACTTCGGCTGGACCATGTACTCCCCGCTGTCGGACTCCATCCACTCCCCGGGCGTCGGTTCTGACCTGTGGATCGTCGGCGTCGGTGTCGGCGGCGTGGGCACCATCGCCTCCGCCATCAACATGACCACCACGGTCCTGTGCCTGCGCGCACCGGGCATGACCATGTTCCGCATGCCGATCTTCACCTGGAACATCCTGGTGACCTCGATCCTGGCCCTGCTGATCTTCCCGATCCTCACCGCCGCCGCCCTCGGCGTGCTGTTCGACCGCAAGCTGGGCGGCCACATCTACGACCCGGCCAACGGTGGCGCCATCCTGTGGCAGCACCTGTTCTGGTTCTTCGGCCACCCCGAGGTCTACGTTCTGCTGCTGCCGTTCGTCGGCATCATCACCGAGGTCGTCCCGGTGTTCTCGCGCAAGCCGCTGTTCGGCTACGCGGGCATGGTCTTCGCCACGCTGTCCATCGCCGGCCTGTCCATGGCCGTCTGGGCGCACCACATGTTCGTCACCGGCGCGGTCCTGCTGCCGTTCTTCTCCTTCATGACGTTCCTGATCTCGGTCCCGACCGGCGTCAAGTTCTTCAACTGGCTGGGCACCATGTGGCGCGGCCACCTGACGTTCGAGACCCCGATGACCTTCGCGCTGGGCTTCATCGTCACCTTCCTCTTCGGTGGCCTGACCGGCATCATGCTGGCCGCCCCGCCGCTGGACTTCCACATCTCGGACACCTACTTCGTGGTGGCGCACTTCCACTACACGCTGTTCGGCACCCTGGTGTTCGCCTCCTACTCGGGCGTCTACTTCTGGTTCCCGAAGATGACCGGCCGCATGCTGGACGAGAAGCTGGGCCACATCCACTTCTGGCTGACCTTCGTCGGCTTCAACCTGACCTTCCTGGTCCAGCACTGGCTGGGCAACGAGGGCATGCCGCGCCGCTACGCGGACTACCTGGAGTCGGACGGCTTCACCACGCTGAACATGATCTCCACGGTCGGCGCCGCCATCCTGGGCGTCTCGGTCCTGCCGTTCATCTGGAACATCTTCAAGTCCTGGCGCTACGGCGAGGTCGTCACCGTCGACGACCCGTGGGGCTACGGCAACTCCCTCGAGTGGGCCACCTCCTGCCCGCCGCCGCGCCACAACTTCACCTCCATGCCGCGCATCCGCTCCGAGCGCCCCGCGTTCGAGCTGCACTACCCGCACATGGTCGAGCGCATGCGCTCCGAGGCCCACGTCGGCCGCCAGCTCTAAGGTGAAGAAGCTGCACTAGACTACGCGCAACGAAGAAAGGCCCCCGCTGGTTCCTCCCGGCGGGGGCCTTCGTCGTGCCCGAAAACCCCCTTTCACCGGCCCCGGAGTCGAGGTGCGGGTGGGGGCGTGGGATAATCGCGGCGTGCAGAACAAGGTTGATGTCCCCGCAGCCCCCGAAGCCGCCGTGCCCTCGCTGGAGACGGTGACCCTGCCGGAGGGGCTCGTCCCCGCGGTGGTCACCGCCACCGGCCCGGACCGTCCCGGCGTCTCCGCCTCCTTCTTCCGCGTGCTGGCCGCCCACGGCGCGCAGCTGCTCGACGTGGAGCAGTCGCTGTTCCGCTCGCGGTTGTCGCTCGGAGCCCTCGTCGGCGTCGACGAGGCCCGGCTGGAATTGCTCGCCGACGGCCTGGCGGGCACCCTCAAGGGCCACGGCATGACGGTCGAGGTGTCCGTGGACGGGGTGGAGTCCACCCGCCACGCGTCGTCGCACGCCGTCGTGGTGCTGGGCAACCCGCTCACCGCCGAGGACATCGCGCGCACCGGCCAGACGCTGGCGGACTACGGCGCGAACATCGACACCATCCGCGGCATCGCCGACTACCCGGTCACCGGTCTGGAACTGAAGGTGTCGCTGCCGGACCCGAAGCCGGGCGCGGGCGTTCCGGTGCGCAAGGCGCTGGCCGAGCTGGCGCAGGCGCAGCAGATCGACATCGCCATCGAGCGCGACGGCCTCCAGCGCCGGTCGAAGCGCCTCATCTGCTTCGACGTCGACTCCACGCTGATCACCGGCGAAGTCATCGAGATGCTCGCCGCCCACGCCGGCCGGGAGGCGGAGGTCGCGGCCGTCACCGAGCGCGCCATGCGCGGCGAGCTCGATTTCGCCGAGTCCCTGCACGAGCGCGTCAAGGCCCTGGAGGGTCTGCCGGAGTCGGTGCTGCGCGAGGTCTCGGAGTCGATCGTGCTGACCCCCGGCGCGCGCACCACCATCCGCACCCTCAAGCGCCTCGGCTACAAGGCCGGCGCGGTCTCCGGCGGCTTCGTCCAGATCCTCGAGCCGCTGGCGAAGGAACTGGAGCTGGACTTCTACCGCGCGAACACGCTGGAGATCGTCGACGGCACGTTGACGGGCCGCGTGATCGGCGACGTCATCGACCGCCAGGAGAAGGCGCGCAGCCTCAAGCGCTTCGCCGAGGACCACGGCCTGCAGATGCACCAGACCGTCGCGGTGGGCGACGGCGCCAACGACATCGACATGCTGTCGGTGGCCGGCCTGGGCATCGCGTTCAACGCCAAGCCGGCGCTGAAGGAGGTCGCCGACACCTCGGTGAACACGCCGTTCCTCGACGAGGTGCTGTTCATCCTGGGCGTGTCCCGCGACGAGATCGACCACGCCGACCGCGAGGACGGCACGTTCCGCCGCGTCCCCCTCGAACAGTGACCGGCATTCCCGCCTGGTTCGCCGAGGCGCATGCGGCGCTGCCGCAGCCGATGCGCGGCGACCCGGGGGAGGACGTGCCGCGGTCGATGCCGATCATCCTGCACATCCCCAAGGCCGATCCGCCGGTCCGCACCGAGCTGCTCGAGGCGGCGGCGACGGCCGTGGTCGTCTGCTGCCTCGACGAACGCGCCGG
This sequence comes from Corynebacterium sp. NPDC060344, assembly GCF_042725215.1. Taxonomy (NCBI): domain Bacteria; kingdom Bacillati; phylum Actinomycetota; class Actinomycetes; order Mycobacteriales; family Corynebacteriaceae; genus Corynebacterium; species Corynebacterium sp. NPDC060344. The sequence goes on from NZ_JBHXCS010000003.1 coordinate 167,356, forward strand.
GTACGTGGGCTCGGACGCGGACCCGGACTATTCGCGCGATTTGCGGGCCTGGTACGGCGCACGGATCCGCAAGATCGCCCGCCGCGCCCGCAATGCCCAGTGGGATCGGGTCCAGGCCCTTCCGGGGGTCACGTCGACGATCGGCGGGGCCTCGGCCCGGGCGCTCGTGCCGGGGCCGGTGGGGGAGGAGGACGTGGCCGTCGCAAAGCTCCAGATCGGCGGCACGGACCTGCCGGGCCCCGACGAACAGCCGGAACCCATCGACGATGGCGTGCCCACGATCTGGGTCGACGCGGACCTGGGCATGACCGTGGGCAAGGCCGCGGCGCAGGTCGGGCACGGCTCGATGCTGCTCGCCGCGGTGCTCGGTAAGGAGGCGGCGTGGCTGTGGGCCTGCGACGGGTTCCCGCTGCGCGTGCGGGAGGTGCCGCGCGATGCGTTGCCGGCGGCGCCGGACGTCGTCGTCCACGACGCCGGCTTCACCGAAATAGCCCCCGGCGCCGCGACGGTGGCCGTCACGGGCGGGAGCTATTCGGGGTGCTTTTCGGGGCACTGATCAGCCTCGGGCGGCCTCCATGGCCTTGAGGTCCTTGCGCAGGATCTTGCCGGTGGCGGACTTGGGGATGGCCTCGAGGAACTCGACGGCGCGGACCTTCTTGTAGGGCGCGACGCGCTCGGCGACGTACTCCATGACGTCGTCCTCGGTGAGGCCGGAATCGGGCTGGGGGACGACGTAGGCCTTGGGGATCTCCTCGCCCTCGCGGTCGACGATGCCGGAGCACGCGGCGTCGGCGATGTCCGGGTGGCCGAGCAGGACGGCCTCGAGCTCGGCGGGCGCGACCTGGTAGCCCTTGTACTTGATCAGCTCCTTGAGGCGGTCGACGATGTAGGTGTTGCCGTGCTCGTCGAGCTCCGCCATGTCGCCGGTGCGCAGCCAGCCGCCGTCGACGATGGTCTGGTTCGTCGCCTCCTCGTTGTTGAGGTAGCCGAGCATGACCTGGGGGCCGCGGACCCACAGCTCGCCGGTGGCCGAATGGCCGGACTCGGGGACGGGGATCTCGGGGAAGTCGGGCGAATCGACGTCGACGAGCTTGAACTCGGTGTTGCACACGGCGGTGCCGATGGAATTGAGCGGGGATCCGTCGCCGACGCGCAGGTGCGAGACGGGCGACATCTCCGTCATGCCGTAGCCCTGCACCATGTCCAGGTCGAGGCGCTGCTCGACCTGCTGCGCCAGCTCCTCCTTCAGCGACGCCGCGCCGGAGAGCATGGTCCGCATCGACGACAGGTCGTACTGGTCGACGATCGGGTGCTTGGCCAGCGCGACGGCGATCGGCGGGGCGATGAAGGCGAAGTTGGCCTTGTGGTCCTGGATGATCTCCAGGAAGTCGCCGAGGTCGAACTTGGACATGGTGTACTGCGTGGCGCGCAGGCGCAGCAGCAGGTTGAGCAGCGCGTTCATGCCGTAGATGTGGAAGAACGGCAGCGGGGTCACGGCGACGGTGTCGGCGCCGAGGATGTCCGGGGTGCCGTCGGCGACCTGCACGAGGTCGGCGATGAGATTCGTGTGCGACAGCATGACGCCCTTGGGCACGCCGGTGGTGCCGGAGGAGAACGGGATCACCGCGACGTCGGTGGCCGGGTCGATGTCCTGCTCGGGGGCGGCGTGGCCCTCGGCGAGCAGCTCGGCGATGCCGTGGACGCCGGTGAGGCCGACGACCTGCTCGGGGGAGAATCCGGCGTTTTCCGCGCCGTGGGTGCCGGCCCAGCCGATCGCGGAGGTGGTCAGGATCATTGTCGCGCCGGAGGCTTCGAGCTGCTTTGCGACGTCTTCCGCGGTCGCCAGCGTGGCAACGGTCGTCACCGTGGCGTTGGCGCGCAAGATGCCGTGGTAGGCGACGGCGAAGGTCGTGGAGTTCGGGCAGTGCAGCGCGACGACGTCGCCCTTGCCGATGCCCCGGTGCGCCAGCGCGCCCGCGAACGCCTCGACCATGGACTTCAGCTCCGAGTACGTCGTGGCCGCGCCGGAGTCGACGAACGCGACCTTGTCGGCGACGTCGGGGGTGATGTCGCCGAAGACGTAGTCGAAGATCGACTCGTCGGGGATGGTGGCGTCGGGCCGCGGGCTGTTCAGGGGCATGGTGTCCTCCGTGGGGGATTCGTCGATTCCTGTGCGCTGGATCACACTCGCACTTGACGTGAGATGGTAACTGAATCAGGATTCAGGCACCAGGGCCGAACGGGAAGAAGGTGGCGCGACCATGCCGAACGCCGATGAGAGGCGGGCGACGATCCTCGCCGCCGCGCGGACCGTGTTCCTCCGCGACGGGTATCCCGGCGCGAAACTGACGGACGTCGCCGACGAGGCGGGCTGCTCGGTGGGCACGCTGTACACGTACTTCAAGGATCGGGATGACCTGCTCGCCGCCGTGCTGCGCGGGGCGGAGGAGGAGATGCGCCATGCGCGGCGCAGTGTTGGCGGAGGCGGTGTTGGTGGGGATGGGGATAAAGGTGTGGGCGCCGCCGCCCAGATTTCCGCGGCGAATCGCGCGTACCTGGAGTCGTATCGTCGCAACGCCCGGGTCATGGCCCTGCTCGAGCAGGTGTCGCAGGTCCACCCGGGGTTCCGCGAGCTGCGCGTGCGGCGCGCCCGGGAATTCGTGGCCCGCAATGCGCGTGCGCTCGAGGCGCTGCGCGAGGCGGGCGAGATCGACGCCGGCGTCGACGTGCCGGTGATGGCGGCGGCGCTGTCGGCGATGGTCTCGCGACTGGCGTACGCGGCGTGGGTCGACGGCGAGTACGCGGACGACGACGCCTCCCTCGAGCGCATCGCCGCCACCGTCGACCGGATCTGGTGGGCCTCGCTGGGCATGGGGGCGGGGACTGAAAGCGCGTGACTTGAATCACGATTCAATCTAGGCTGTGGCCCAACGGCGCCCACCCGGGGCGCGCGGAGGAAAGGACACGGCAATGCTCACCCACGATTTCGCGGGGAAGGTCGCGCTGGTCACCGGCGGGACGAGGGGAATCGGCAACGCCACCGCGCGGATGCTGGCCGAAGGCGGAGCGAAGGTGGCCATCACCTCGCGCAAGGCCGATGCGGCCGAGGCCGCCGCAGCCGAGCTGGCCGACGTCACCGGCGGCACCGTCATCGGGCTCGGCGCCCACGCGGGAGAACCGGAGGCCGCCGACGAGGCCTGCGCACGCGTTCGCTCGGAGTTCGGCGGGCTGGACATCCTGGTCAACAACGCCGGCACCAACCCGGCCTACGGTCCGGTCGTGGACCAGGAGCGCTCGGCGCTGGAGAAGACCTTCGCCATCAACGCCCTGGCGCCCATGAACTGGGTGCGCGCCGCCGTCGCCCACGGGCTGGGGGAGCGGCCCGGCGCGGCCGTGGTCAACGTGACGTCCATCGGCGCGTGGACCGTGGAGGACGGGCTCGGCGCGTACAACGCGTCGAAGGCGGCGCTGCTGCACGTGACCAGGCAGCTCTCGCGCGAACTCGCGCCGGCGGTGCGGGTCAATTCCGTGTCGCCGGGCGTGGTGCGCACCAAGCTCGCCGAGGCCCTGTGGCGCGAGCACGAGAAGGCAGTCAACGCGATGACCCCGCTGGGCCGCATCGGCGAGCCCGACGACGTCGCCGACGTCATCTGCTTCCTCGCCGGCGACGGCGCCAGGTGGATGACGGGGACGGACGTGGTGGTCGACGGCGGCCAGCTCGTCGGCACCCCGGTGATGTAGGGCGGGGCGCACATGGATTTCCGCGACACCGACCGCGCCCGTCACTACCGGGAGCGCCTCGAGGCCTTCATGGACGAGTGCGTCTACCCGGCCGAGGCGACCATCGCCGAGCAGGTCCGCGCCGCCGGCGACCCGCACCACCACCCGGCGGCGATGGAGGAGCTCAAGGCCGAGGCGAAGGCCCGCGGCCTGTGGAACCTCTTCCACCCGCACCCCGGCCGCGGCCCCGGGCTGACCAACGCCGAATACGCGCCGCTGGCCGAGATCATGGGCCGCAGCCCCCACATCGCGCCCGAGGCCTGCAATTGCAATGCCCCGGACACCGGCAACATGGAGGTCCTGGAGCTCTACGGCACCGAGGAGCACCGTCAGCGCTGGCTCGAGCCGCTGCTGGCCGGCGAGATCCGGTCGGCGTTCTGCATGACCGAGCCGGGCGTGGCCTCCTCCGATGCGACCAACGTGGCCATGCGCATGGACCGCGTCGACGGGGGTTTTCGCCTCAACGGCCGCAAGTGGTTCACCTCCAACGGCATGCACCCGAACCTGCGGGTGCTCATCGTCATGGGCAAGACCTCGCCGGATGCCGAGACCCACCGCCAGCAGTCGATGCTCGTCGTCCCGGCGGACGCGCCGGGCGTGACGGTGGTCCGGGACCTGCCGGTGTTCGGGTTCCACGACCGCGAGGGGCACGCGGAGGTGCTTTTCGACGACGTGTTCGTCCCCGACTCCGACGTCCTGCGCGGTGAAGGAGAGGGCTTCCGCATCGCCCAGGACCGGTTGGGGCCGGGCCGGATCCATCACTGCATGCGCGCGATCGGGATGGCCGAGCGGGCGCTGGAGCTGATGTGCCGGCGGGCCATGGAGCGCACGACGTTCGGGGTGCGCCTGGCCGACCGCGACAACGTCCGCGACCGCATCGCCCGGGCGCGCATCGACATCGAGATGGCGCGGTTGCTGACCCTCAAGGCCGCGTGGCTCATGGACGAGGCCGGCAACAAGGCCGCGCGCCAGGAGATCGCCGCGATCAAGGTCGCCGTTCCGGCCACCGCGTTGCGCATCGTCGACGAGGCGATCCAGGTCTTCGGCGGCGAAGGCGTCACCGACGACGTGCCGCTGGCGCACTTCTGGGCCGGCCTGCGGGCGCTGCGGCTGGCCGACGGCCCCGACGAAGTCCACCTGATGACCATCGCGCGCGGCGAATTGCGCCGATACCGTGGAGGGCAGGAACAGAGAGGCGAGAAGCGATGAACACGCGAACCGGACACGACGGCGACGTCACCCCCTTCGACGAGGCGCGGCTGGCGCAGTGGCTCGAATCCCTGCCCGGCGCCACCCGCGGGCCCGTGCGGCTGGAGCGGTTGGGCGCCGGCCAGTCGAACCTGACCTATCTGGCACGGGATGCGGAGGGGCACGTGGTCGTCGTCAGGCGGCCCCCGATGGGCGCGCTGCAGTCGTCGGCCCATGACGTCGCCCGGGAGGGGCGGATCATGGCGGCGCTGGCCGGCACCGGGGTGCCGGTGCCCGCGATCCTCGGCGTGCGGTCGGAGCCCGACGTCGCGGAGGTGCCCGTGGTGGCCATGGAGCTTGTCGACGGACTGGCCGTGACCTCTCCGGCGATCGCCGAGGAGATGCCGGTGGCGGCGCGCCGGGCGGTCGGGGAGGGGCTCGTCGATGCGATGGCCGCCATCCACGCCGTCGACCTTTCCGACGTGGGGCTCGGCGGGCTGTCCTCGCACGAGCCGTACGCCCCGCGGCAGCTGCGCCGCTGGTCGGGGCAGTGGGACAAGACGAAGACCCGCGAGTCGGCGGCGCTCGACGACCTGACCCAGCGGCTGTGGGACGGCGTGCCGGAGCAGGACGCGACGGTGCTGGTCCACGGTGACCTGCACCTGGGCAACGTCATGTGCGATCTGGGCACCGGCGAGGTCAAGGCCGTCGTGGACTGGGAGCTGGCGACCCTGGGCGATCCGCTCGCGGACGTGGGCACGCTGCTGGCGTATTGGCCCGAGCGCGACGGGCTGGTGCTGCCCGGGTTCGCCGCCGCGTTGGAAGACGGGTTTCCCACCGGGCCCGAACTCGCCGACCGCTACCTCGCGGCGACCGGCCGCGACCGCGCCGCGCTGGAGTATTGGCGTGTGCTGGGCCTGTGGAAGGTGGCCATCATCGCCGAGGGCGTGGTCCGCCGCGTCCGCGACATGCCCGCCAACGCCGCTCCCGCTGGCGCCCCGACCGCCGAGATGGTCGACGGCCTCATCGCCTACGCCGCCGGCGCCGCCGACCGCGCGGGGTTGTAGCGCCTAGCTTCCGAATCTCTGCGCCACCAAGCGTTCCAGTGCCTTGCGGGCCACGGCGCCGTCGGTCGTGCGCCAGAACGGCGGCATGGAGGCGGCGATCCACGAGCCGTAGCGCTGGGTGGCCAGCCGCGGATCGAGCACGGCGACGACGCCCCGGTCGTCGACCGAACGCAGCAGGCGGCCCGCGCCCTGCGCCATGAGCAGCGCGGCATGGGTGGCGGAGACCTCCATGAACCCCGAGCGCCCGGCCTGGTTCGCCGCATCCGACCGCGCCGACAGCAGCGGGTCATCGGGGCGGGGGAACGGGATGCGGTCGATGACCACCAGCGACAGCGCCGGCCCCGGCACGTCCACGCCCTGCCACAGGGTCAGGGTGCCGAACAGGCAGGAGTTCTCCGAGTTGGCGAACTGCTCCACCAGATTGCCGATCGCATCATCGCCCTGGCACAGCACGTCGAAGGGCACGCGCTTTCGCATCTCCTCGGCCGCCGCCTCCGCGCCCCGGCGCGACGAAAACAATCCCAGCGTGCGACCGCCGGCGGCGGTGATGAGCTTCGCCAACTCGTCCATGATCGCCGGATCCGTGCCATCGCGGCCGGGCTTGGGCAGATGGCGGGCGACGTAGAGGATGCCGGACTTCGCGGGATCGAACGGGGTGCCCACGTCCATGCCGTCCCACTGGCCCTTCGGCAGGCCCCACGTGGCGGCCATGGCGTCGAAACGCCCGCCCAGCGCCAGCGTCGCCGACGTCAGCACCACGGTGTTTTCACTGAACAGGCGGTCGCGCAGCAGATCCGACACCGTCAGCGGCGCCACGCACAGTGCGCGGCGGTCGGTCATCCACACCACGTCGCCGTCGTCGAGCGCGAGCATCCGCACTGCGGCGTCGTGCATGTTCTCCAGCGCGGCGCGGACGGTCTGGCGCTCGGTGGCGTCGCCCTCCTGGCCCGTGGCCAGCGCCGTCTGCGTCTTCCACAGCGCATCGCGCAGGGCGGTCAGCGGCACGCCGGCTTCCGGGGGGATGTCGTCCCAGCGGCCGACGCCGCCGTCGCCAAGCGACACGAGGGCCTCCTGCAGCATGCCCGCCGCATCCTCCAGATCCCCCGCCTGCTCGGCGGCGCCGACCTTCTTCGCGCGCTTGGCCGTCAGGGTGATGCCGGTGGCGGTGAGCTCCTCGGTGGCCACGGAGGTGATGCGGCCGTCGAGCTCGTGGGCCTCGTCGACGATGACGTACTCGTGCTCCGGCAGGATCAGCCCGTCCGACATGGCGTCGATGGCCAGCAGCGCATGGTTGGTCACCACGACGTCGACGTCGGCGGCGCGGGCCTTGGCGGCCTCGGCGAAACAGGACTCGCCCATCGGGCACTTGGCCGCGCCGACGCACTCGCGGGAGGTCACCGACACCTGGCGCCACGCCATGTCGGACACGCCGCGGTCGAGGCTGTCGCGGTCGCCGTCCTCGGTCTCGTTGGCCCATTCGCGCAGCGTGAGCACCTGCGCGGCCGTGCGCGACAGGGCGGAGGGATCGATGAGCGCGCCGGTGTCGCCGATGTCGGCGCCGGGGCCCTCGTCCAGCGGCACCTCGGCAACCTTGTTCTGGCAGAGGTAATTGTTGCGGCCCTTGAGGATGGCGAACGTCGGCCGCCGGTCCAGGTGCGGCTCCAGCGCGTCGGCCAGGCGCGGCAGATCGCGCTCGACGAGCTGGCGCTGCAGCGCGATCGTCGCCGTGGACACGATCACCGCGCGGCCGTCGGCCATCGCCCGCACGATCGCGGGCACCAGGTACGCCAGCGACTTGCCCGTGCCGGTGCCCGCCTGGACGGCCAGGTGGCGGCCGTTTTCCATCGCTTCGTGGGCGGCGCGTGCCATCTTCACCTGCCCGGCGCGCTCCTTGCCGCCGAGCGCGGCGACGGCGTGGCCGAGCAGCTCCTCGACGCGGTCGGCGCCCTCCCGCTCCGCCTCACCGCCGTCGGCCACCGCCTCAGACACCGGCTCAGACACCGGCGAAGCGCACGTGGAGGACGGGCTCGTCGCGCGACAGCGCCAGGCCCTCCCACGGCAGGGAGATCAGGGCGCGGGCCAGGTGGTCGCGGCTGTCCTCGAGGGTGGGCAGGCCGTCGGCGAGTTCGCCGCCGCGGACCATGGGGATGGTCAGGTCGATGGCGTCGAGCGTGCCGGTGTCGGGGGCGTCGGAGCCCAGCGGGTAGGCGATTTCCTCCACGGCCGTGCCGGAACGCCGGCACGCGCGGATGGCCGCCTTGGCCCCGCCGTGGCTCTTCTTGTCGCGGGACCGCTTTGCGACGGGCACGCCGTCGACCTCGACCAGCTTGTACACGAGCCCCGCCGTGGGAGCCCCCGAGCCGGTGACCACCGACGTGCCCACGCCGTAGACGTCGACGGGTTCGGCGCGCAGCGCGGCGATGGCGAATTCGTCGAGGTCGGAGGAGACGACGATGCGGGTGTTGTGGGCGCCCAGGCCGTCGAGCTGCTGGCGGACCTGGCGGGCCAGCACGCCCAGGTCGCCGGAGTCGATGCGCACGGCGCCGAGCTCGGGGCCGGCGACCTCGATGGCGGTGGCCACGCCGGCGGTGATGTCGTAGGTGTCCACCAGCAGCGTGGTGTCCAGGCCGAGGGTGTCCACCTGGGCGCGGAAGGCGCCGGCCTCGTCCGGGGTGCCGTCGGCGTTGGTGTGCAGCAGCGTCCACGAGTGGGCGGCGGTGCCCGACGCCGGGATGGCGTAGCGGGCGGCGGCCTCCAGGTTCGACGTCGCCGTGAACCCGGCCAGGTAGGAGGCGCGGGCGGCGGTGACGGCGGCGTGCTCGTGGGTGCGGCGCGAGCCCATCTCGATGATCGGGCGGCCGCCGGCGGCGGTGACCATGCGCGCCGCGGCCGAGGCGATGGCGGAGTCGGCGTTGAGGATGGACAGGATCACCGTCTCCAGGATCACGCACTCGGCGAAGGTGCCGCGCACGGTGAGGATCGGGGAGGCGGGGAAGTACAGCTCGCCCTCGCGGTAGCCGTCGATGTCGCCGGTGAAGCGGAATTCGCGCAGGTAGCCCAGCGTCGCGTCGTCGAGGAAGTCGAGCGTGGCCAGCTGGTCCTCCGTGAACCGGAAGCGGCGGATCGCGTCGAGGACGCGCGCGGTGCCGGCGACCACGCCGTAGCGGCGCTCGTTGGGCAGGCGGCGCCCGAAGACCTCGAACGCGCATTGCCTGTCCGCCGTGCCGTCGCGAAGCGACGCCTGGAGCATGGTCAGCTCGTACTTGTCCGTCAGCAGGGCGGTCGACTCGGTGAGGGGGGTCGTCGGATTCGTCACGGGGACGAGTCTAGTCCGGCGCGCGGGCGGGGTGGCCCGGTGCACGGGATCGCGCTCGTCGTTATCCTTGGGCCCATGACCATGCCAGCCGCCACCCCGATGGGCGTCATCGACGCCGAGACCGTGACCGAGTCGAATCGGCCATGGCAGTGCATCGTGTGGGATGACCCGGTCAATTCCATGAGCTACGTGACCTACGTGTTCCAGATGCTTTTCGGCATGGACCGCAAGAAGGCCCACGAGCTGATGCTCACGGTGCACAACGAGGGCAAGGCCATCGTGTCGTCGGGCGAGCGGGACAAGGTGGAGTCGGACGTGAAGAAGCTGCACAAGGCGGGCCTGTGGGCCACCATGCAGCAAGCGGATTGAGATCAGCCGATCAGAGGAGAGAGCCCATGCGCCCCTGGAAGAGGAAGCGGGGGATGCTGCGAGGCGGGACCCGGTACGTCACGGTCCTGGAGCCGGCGGAGCGGACGCTGCTGGGGGAGTTGTCCGCCACCGTCGCCGATGCCCTGATCGGGCGGGCGCGGTCGGCGCCGAAGGATGAGCTGGCGGAGCTGACGGGCATGCCGTCGGGGCATGCGGAGGCGCCGGAGGATCCGCGGCTGGCGCGCCTGCTGCCGGATTTCGCCGCCGAGGGCGATGAGTCGGTCGAGGGCGAGAATCAGCTGATGCGCCAGTTGCACGAGTCGGACATCGTCAAGGGCAAGTTGACGGATCTGCGCGCGATCATCGAGGCCCTGGAGCCGGCGGACAACGGCCAGGTGTCGTTGACGGAGGAGCAGGCCAACCAGTGGATCGGGGCGATCAACAGCCTGCGCCTGTACCTGCATGCGGCGCTGGAGGGCCACGATGGGCCGATCGCGAAGGCGGAGGAGACCGACGCGATGTACCAGTGGCTCAGCTACAACCAGGAGTCGCTGGTCCAGGAGCTGATGCGGGAATGACCGCGGGTGCGGTCCACGTCGCGTCGGCGTCGTTCGGGGGCCGCTTGACGACGGGCCCGGCCGCCTCCCCGTCCCACCTGCCCGGAGTGTCGGTCGGCCATGCCTCGGCCGCCGACACCGGCGTGACCGTGGTGGTCTGCCCCGAGGGGGCGGTGGCGGCGGTGGACGTGCGCGGCGGCGGGCCGGGGACGCGGGAGACCGATCTGCTCGATCCGCGCAATACGGTGCGGGAGGCCCACGCCATCGTGTTGGCGGGCGGGTCCGCCTTCGGGTTGGCCGCCGCCGACGGCGTGATGCGCGGCCTGGCCGAGCGCGGCCACGGGTTCGGGGTGACCGAGGAGTTCCCCGACGTCCGCGTGCCCATCGTGCCCGCCGCCGTGATCTTCGATCTGCTGCTGGGCTCCCGCGAGGTGCCGGATTCCGAGTTGGGGCGCGCTGCCCTGGACGCGGCGCTGGACGGTGGCGGGGAACACGCTGAAGGAGCGACTTCCGGCTGCGTCGGCGCAGGCACCGGCGCGATGGCCGGGGCACTCAAGGGAGGCGTCGGCCAGGCGGCGGTGACGTTGGCCGATGGCTCGACCGTCGCCGCCATCGTCGTGGCCAACCCGATGGGCGCCGTCGCCGGTCCCGACGGGCGCCTGTGGTCGGATCCCGGCCGCGGCGCCATCCCCGAGGAGGCGCTGGCCGCCCTCGGCGAGAAGTTCCTGGGGCTGACCAAGGTGCCTGTGCCGAAGGCCGGCAGCGAAGAAGATTCCGGGAGCACCCTCAACACCACGATCGGATGCATCGTCACCGATGCGGCGCTGACGCAGGATCAGGCCCAGCGGCTGGCGATGTCCGGCCACGACGGCATGGCCCGCGCCATCCGCCCCTCCCACCTGCCCATGGACGGCGACACCCTCTTCTGCCTGGCGACGGGAACGTTCCGCGGCGCCGGCGCGTTGGAGGGGGAGAAGGATGCCGCCGCTCCGGTGGATCCCGCGGCGCTGGCCCTGCTGGCCGCTGCCGCCGCGGATGCCGTCGAGCACGCCATCGTCGACGCCGTGGCGTCGGCGCGGACGCGGGCCGGGGTGCCCGCGTTCGCCGAATTGGCGGGCGCCGCGAACCCAGAAGACACAGAAGACACCGAGAGGACCCGACCACAGTGACCATGCAGCCCGGAGCACGGGGACGACGGCCCGACCCCGACGCGTGGGGCCCGGGCTACGGCGCGCCCGTGCCCGCCCGCCGCCGCACCACGGCGCTGGCGCCGAGGACCGCCGACGGCGGCATCGGTTCCGCGCTCGGCGCCGGCATCGGGTTCACGGTGCTGACGTGGGTGGCGTTCTTCGTCAACCAGATCTTCTTTTTCGGGCCAGACAATTTGAACCAGCGGTTCGGGCTGCGGCCGCTGGACCCCCAGGGCCTGTGGGGCATCCTCTTCGCCCCGTTCCTCCACGCCGACATGCAGCACCTCATGGCCAACACCGTGCCCGCGGCGCTGTTCGCGGCGCTGATCGCCTTCACGTCGAAGAAGCTGTGGCTGCAGGTCACCGCCGTGGTGATGGTCGTTTCGGGCGCGGCCACGTGGTTCATCGGCGGCATTGGCACCGCCCACGTCGGCGCCTCCGGCCTGGTCTACGGCTGGCTGGCGTTCCTCATCGTCCGCGGGTTCTACAACCGCGCGCCGGGCCAGATCCTGCTGGGCATGATCCTCGGCTTCGGCTACTCCGGCCTGATCTGGGGCGTGTTCCCCACGGAGATCGGCGTGAGCTGGCAGATGCACCTGTTCGGGGCCATCGGCGGCATCCTCGCCGCCTCCATGCTCAAGCGCGGGAGGGCGGGGCGATGAGCGTCGCAAAGCACGTGGACGACCACCCGGACATTGGCCGCACGGCCCCGATCGGGGTCTTCGACTCCGGCGTCGGCGGGCTGACCGTGGCGCGCGCGATCGTCGACCAGCTGCCGCACGAATCGATGATCTACGTCGGCGACACCGCCAACGGCCCGTACGGCCCGCTGCGCATCGCCGACGTGCGCCGGCATGCCGAGGCCATCGCGGATGACCTGGTCGAGCGCGGCTGCAAGATGATCGTCATCGCCTGCAACACCGCGTCGGCCGCCTTCCTGCGCGATGCCCGCGAGCGGTACCCGATCCCCGTGGTCGAGGTGATCCTGCCGGCCGTGCGCCGCGCGGTGTCGGCGACGCGCAACGGCAAAGTCGGGGTCATCGGCACCGCCGCGACGATCCGCTCGCGCGCGTACCAGGACCTTTTCGACGCCGTGCCCGGCGTCGACGTCTCCGCAACGGATTGCCCGCGGTTCGTCGATTTCGTCGAGCGCGGCATCACCTCCGGCCGGCAGATCCTGGGGCTGGCCGAGGGCTACCTCGCCCCGCTGCAGGCCGACGGCGTGGACACCCTGGTGCTCGGCTGCACCCACTACCCGCTGCTGTCCGGCGTCGTGCAGCTGGCCATGGGCGACGACGTCACGCTGGTGTCCTCGGCCGAGGAGACCGCCAAGGACGTGCTGCGCACGCTGACCTCGCTGGACCTGCTCGCCGACCCGGAGACCGACCCCGCGCCGACGCGGGTGTTCGAGTCGACGGGCGACCCGGAGATGTTCCAGAAGCTCGCCGCCCGATTCCTCGGCCCCGCGATCTCCGACGTCACCGTCCACGGCGGGCGCTGAGGCCCCGGGCAGACGGCGGGGCGGGGGACCGAATCCGGCCCGCGGCGGAGCGTCGACATGCCCCATGCCCGGCCGCCGTGGCATTGTGGGGATATGAAAGTGACGGTACTGGGATGCACGGGGAGCATGTGCGGCCCCGACGCGGCCGCCTCCGGGTTCCTCGTCGAGTCGGGCGACGGGGCCGATGACCGGGCGTTCGTCATCGACTTCGGCCCGGGCGTATTGGGGCAGCTGCAGAAGTACCGCGACCCCGCCGAAGTGGACATCGTGCTGTCGCACCTGCACGCCGACCACTGCCTGGACATCCCCGGGCTGCTGGTGTGGCGCAGGTTCCACCCGACCAAGCCGTCGGCCCACCGCAACCTGCTGTGGGGCCCGGCCGACTCCGCCGACCGGCTGGGGCACGCCTCCGCCGAAACCGGCGACGGGTTCGACGACATCGGCGACACCTTCGACGTCCGCGCCATCGGCGAGGGCGCGCCCTTCGAACTCGCGGGCCTGACCGTCGAGCCGATCCCCATGGTCCACCGCATCGAGGCCTACGGCTTCCGCGTCACCGGCCCGAACGGAACCATCGCCTACACCGGCGACACGGGCTGGACCGACACCGTCGTCGACCTGGCGCGCGACGCCGACGTGTTCATCTGCGAGGCCACGTGGTGCGGCGACGGCGAGGGCAAGCCCGCCGACATGCACATGTCCGGCGCCGAAGCCGGCCGCGCGGCGGCGCTGGGCGGGGCGAAGAAGCTCGTGCTCACCCACATCCCTCCCTACGGCGACCCGGAGGGCGCGCTGGCCGCCGCCCGCGCCGAATTCGACGGGCCCGTGGAACTGGCGCGCCCCGGGATGGTGCTCGAACCGTAGGCCGGTACCGTTGGGGCCATGACTTCTGATTTCACCCGCGCCGACGGCCGCGCCGGCGACGAGATGCGCAAGGTTTCCATCACCCGCGGTTTCACCGACAACCCGGCGGGCTCGGTGCTGGTGTGCTTCGGCAACACCCGCGTGATGTGCACGGCCTCCGTCGAGCAGTCCGTGCCCCGCTTCAAGCGCGATTCCGGCGAGGGCTGGCTGACCGCCGAGTACTCGATGCTGCCGGCCGCCACCCACGACCGCATGCCGCGCGAGTCGATGCGCGGCAAGGTCAAGGGCCGCACCCACGAGATTTCCCGCCTGGTCGGCCGCGCCCTGCGCGCGGCGGTGGACCTGGGGCAGCTGGGCGAGAACACCATCAACATCGACTGCGACGTGCTGCAGGCAGACGGCGGCACCCGCACCGCCGCGATCACCGGCGCCTACGTCGCCCTGGCCGATGCGCTGACCTACCTCCACGCCGCCGGCGCCGTGCCGGGCGCGCCGCTGAAGGCGCCGGTCGCCGCGGTGTCGGTGGGCGTCATCGACGGCCGCGTCTGCCTGGACCTGCCGTACGAGGAGGACTCCCGCGCCGACGTCGACCTCAACGTGGTCATGACCGCCGAGGGCAAGTACGTGGAGATCCAGGGCACCGGCGAGGCCGCCACCTTCGGCCGCGACGAGCTCGACGCGATGCTCGACGTCGCCGGCAAGGGCCTGCGCGAGCTCATCGCCCTGCAGCAGGAGGTCCTGCGCGCGCCGTACCCGGGGGAGCTTCCCGACGGCCGCGTGCGCGCCTGAACGCCGCCCCACCCCGGATTCCGGCCCCGGCATGTTTCCGGCATGTTTCACGGGCCTCACGTTTTGACGGCGATGTGCGCCGCACGGCGAAACGTACGTGACGTGAAGCCCGCATGGTGGAAAACTGGTGGGTGGACGACGCACCTACCGTCGCGTCGGCGGCGCCACCCGCCGCCGGGAATCCGACCACGGGAAGGGGAACGGCGATGAAACTTCTGGTCGCCACCCGCAACAAGAAGAAGCTGGGCGAACTGTCCCGGCTGCTCGAGGGAGCCGGCGTCGAAGGCGTCGAGCTGCTGTCCATCGACGACGTCGACGAGTACCCCGAACGGCCGGAGGACGGCCGCACCTTCGAGGCCAATGCGCTGATCAAGGCCCACGACGGTGCCGACGCCACCGGGCTTCCCTGCCTGGCCGACGATTCCGGCCTGTCGGTCGACGAGCTCAACGGCATGCCCGGCGTGCTCTCCGCCCGCTGGTCCGGCGGCCACGGCGATGACGCGGCAAACAACACGCTCCTGCTCGGCCAGCTGCGCGACATCCCCGAGAAGCGCCGCGGCGCGTCCTTCGTCTCCTCCGTGGTGCTGGTCGTGCCCGGCGCCGGCGAGATCGGCGACGGCGTCGCCCCCGACTCCGGCGACGGCGACCTGGTCCTGTCCTTCCACGGCGAATGGCGCGGCCGGGTGCTCACCGAGCCGCGCGGCGACGGCGGCTTCGGCTACGACCCGCTGTTCGTCCCCCGCGAGGAGGACTCCCGCGTCAAGGCCGGCCGCGACGGCGACACCGCCGGGGCCGAGCCCCGCACCGCCGCCGAGCTGCCGCCGGAGGAAAAGGACGCCATCAGCCACCGCGGCCGCGCGCTGCGCCAGCTCGTCCCGGAGCTCGCCCGCCTCGCCGGCTCGCAGGGCTGACCGCACCACCGTTGCAGCCCGCCCCTGCACCAACGACACCGCGCCCCGCGTTCCAGGTGATGGAATGCGGGGCGCGGGGCGTCGTAAAGCAGTGTTCTAATCCAAGTTGAACGTCGCCTTCACCTCGTCGCGGCGCTTGCGCTCCACGATGAAGGACAGCAGCGGCACGACGCCGCCCAGCGCCGTGATGATCCACTTCGCCGGCGTCCACCGGGCCTTCGTGCCCAAGTTCACGATCGCGATGAGGAACGCCATGTACGCGAACCCGTGCACCTGCGCCACGAAGAAGAACCAGCCCGGGGCCTCCTGGCCCTCCGGCATGATCACGTACTTGTAGACCATCTCCGCCACCAGCACCAACAACATCACGCCCGTGATGTAGGCGGTGATGGAAAAAGCGGTCAGCGCGGTCTTGACGCGCTTCTGCCGGTTCGGGTGGATCGCGCGGCCATCGGTGGCGGGCGCGGTCTCCATGGCGGACCTGCCCTGGCGGGCCTGGTTCGGGTCGGTCACTTCTTCTCCTCGTCGACGTCCGCGCCGGGGCGCGTGGGCAGGAAGTCCTCGGGGATCTCCGTCATGTCGCCGCCGCGGTGCTCGACGCCGGCTTCCTCGTTGCCCTGGAACTTCTCCCGCTCATACTGCATGTACTTGCGGTACGCCCAGATGAAGAAAATGCCGAACGCCGGCCACTGCAGCGCATAGCCCAGGTTCTGGAAGGAGCTGGTGGAGCTCCAGCGGCTGAGCTGCCAATAGGCCAGCGCGAGCGTCGCGATGACCGCCGCGGCCAGGAAAATCAGCTGGATCACGCGGGTGCGCCGCTTGAACGGGCCGTGCGCGTTTCCGTGCTCGCGACCGTCGGGGTGCGGCTGGGACTTCTGCCTGGTGGATGACACGCCCACCACCCTAACCGGTTACCATTGTCGAAGCCCGCGTCGCCCCGCGGAAATCCCCCTCGGGGGATCGGGGCAGGTGGGCGGGCGCCCGTGGCGGAATTGGCAGACGCGCAGGATTTAGGTTCCTGTGCCCGAGGGCGTGGGGGTTCAAGTCCCCCCGGGCGCACTTATTCGGGCGGGGCCCGGGACCGGTCGCGGGGCCGGGCCCGGGCTTTTTCGCTTGGCGACGGCTATCGTGCACCCCCATGAGCATCTCCATGCACATCGACGAATACATGGCCCGCCGAGGGATCACGCCGGACGACACCGTCGTGGTCGATGACCCCTGCGCCGTGTTCGACGGCGCGGTGGAGAAGGCCGAGGGGCTCGGGGACGGCGGGGTTGGCGGCGACGCCGGGGAGGCGCGGGCCAAGCTCGACGAGGCCGCCGCGACCGTCCGGGACCTGCTCGGCTGATCTACCTGAGCGGCGGTTGCGGGGGCGTGGACGTCGTCAAGCAATCGTTGGTGCCAAGGAGATGCCATCGATTTCTGCGACCTGGGTGGATGCGGTTGGCGACGTGGCGTTGGCATCTCCTCGGCACGAGACGTGGGGAGGGGCGGGTCTGTTCGACATGCGCGAGCGCGGACGGCGTGGGACGGTAACGCCATGGGGGACGAATCGGGGGATTCGCGGCGCGTGGACGTGCGTCGGCGAACAGGTGGACGCAATGGGATGGCCGGCGGCGGCCGGGCAACGCTGCCACTGCGCAAGGGCGGGCTTCGCGACGGCACGTCGATGGCGGAAATCGGCGATATCAGGCGGCGCAGCGACCTCATCGCAGATGGGCTGACCCGCCACGAGATCACCCGCGCCGAATCCGAAGGCTGGTTGCTGCGCGAAGGGCGCTCGGCGTACCGGTTCGCCGTCACCGGCCTGCGGCTGCGGATGGAGCTGGTGATCGCGCGAGCGCCGGACGCGGTGTTCTCCCACCGCATCGCCGCCTTCGAGCATCGCCTGTTGCGGAATCCGCCCGCCCGGCTCGACGCCATCGTCCCGCGGAAACGCGGGACGGTCGCCGGTGCCCACGTGTGGCGGCGCGATGCGGTGCAGGCGATCCGCGTGCGCGGTATGCGGGTGACGTCGGTGGCGCAGACGCTCGCCGACATGGCTGATGAATGGGGATTCGAGGTGACCGCGCGGATCCTCGACGATCGGTTCCCCACGCCGGAATCCAGGGTGGGGGTGCTCCGTGATTTCGGGGAGCTGCCGGCGGCGAAACAGACGAAGCTCGGGCCGATCCTCCGGTGGGCGCCGGTGGGGCGCCGGTCGAAGGCGGAGGGTCGAATTGCCCGTGCGCTGCAGCTGCGCGGGTACGACGTCGCGCTCAACGTGAAGATCGGGCCTTATTCATGGGACATCGTGCACGAGGGCGCGCGGCTGATCATTGAGTACGATTCGCGCCTCCATCACGACAATTCGCAGGCGTTCCGCACTGATCGCGCGCGGCAGAACAACCTCATCCGCCGCGGCTACCGGATCCTCCGCTACATCGACGACGACGTCGAGTTGGGGTTCGACCGCTTCATCGACGAGATCTGCTCGACCATCGATTGGTTGCTCGGGCAGCCATTGCGGACGAGCGAGTGGGACGAGACCTACTGCGAGGACCTCTACATCGACCGCCAGATCTTCTGGGAGCAGCGCAATCAGGCTGCATGGCCCCATTGGTGACCGCGGGGGGAGACGAGGTGGGTGAAGGCGTCGAGTTTCGGCGAGGCGCGCTCCGGGCTCGTGCCGAGGAAATGCCATCGGTTTTCGCGACCTGGGCGTATGCGGTTGTCGACGCCGCGTTGGTATCTCCTGGGCACGGGCGGGGCTGGGGTGTGCGGGGATTGTGTGGGGAGTGCTTTGCGACGGGCCGATGCGGGCAATGAGGGGCCGGGGCGCGCGGGTGGCGTTATGGGGTCGTTATGGGGTCGCGATGGTGCCGTGACCCTGGTGGGGTTCGTGGCGGGTTCGTGGCGGGAACGGGACGCTGCCGGGGCGGGGCGGCGCCGGTGGGAGAGTGACCTTGATCACGTCTGACGCCGGGAATGCGGCACCGCGAGGGTTTCGGCGCGGGGTCGAGTGAGGGGCGGTGCGGGCGGTGGGGGAGTTTCTTCACCGGGCAAACATGCACGTCGTAACGCGTAACTTGGCCAGGTTTACGCCGTTGTTCCGCATCTTTGCACGGATTCGCGACTGTTATGGAGAGGGCTGTAAACCTGGGCGGCATCGTCGTAAAGCCATAAACATGAGGGAACCTTCACGAATCTTGTGGCATATTTGTCGGGCGAACCAACTTCGCGGGCATTCGCATGTCAATGCCCGCGGATCCCAAGTCTGAACAAGGAGCCCACCGCGTGACCCCCAACCAGAAGCCGGAGCACCGCACCGCAGCGGACGCGTTGTCCATCTTCCGCTCGCGCCCCACCGCCGACGACACGTCGCGCCGCGTCGAGCCCACGCTGTCCCAGCGGCTCACGGAGGGCGAGAAGTTCGCCCTCAGCTTCTCCGGGCAGGGCTACCCCTGGCTCGAGACCCTCACCACCTGCGTCGCCGCCGGCGTCGACGGCCGCGTCCGCGAGCTCGTCGCCGCCGCCGAGGAGCGCCTCGCGCCCGTCGCCGACCGCCTCGCCGGCCAGCGCCCCGACGGCTTCACCCCCTTCGACTGGGCCGAGAAGGCCGGCGCCGCCCAGGCCGCCGAGGCCAGCCCCGCCGCCGACGCCGACGCGCTCGACGCCGACGCCGACAAGAAGGCCAAGAAGGCCCCGGTCTCCGTCGCCGGGCTGCCCGACCTCAACGCGCCGGCCATCTCCGTGCCGGGCATCCTCATCGCGCAGATCGCCGTGCTCGACCTGCTCGCCGCCCAGGGCGTCGACGTGTCCGCCAACGTCGCGGCCATCGGCCACTCCCAGGGCGTCCTCGGCGTCGCCGCCGTGCAGAACCCCGACCGCGCCGCCGACGTCGTCGCGCTCGCCGAGATCATCGGCGTCGCCGTCGCCCGCCAGGGCCGCGTCACCGGCATGACCGCCCGCTCCGAGGCGGGCTCCGGCTCCGGCTCGTCCGTCGCCGGCTCCTCCTACCCGATGATGGTCGTCGCCGGCGTGCGCCCCGACCTGGTCACCCCGCACCTGGCCGGCGACGCCGTCGTGGGCCTGCGCAACGGCCGCACCATGTGCATCGTCGTGGGCACCCCCGCCGACCTGCGCGCCACCGAGGTCAACCTCGAGCGCGCCGCCAAGAAGGACGCCGCCGAGCTGACCGCGAAGCTGCGCGGCGGCGCCCCGTTCGCCCCGAGCTGCTCCCCGCTGCAGGTCGGCGCCGGCTTCCACCACCCGGACATGGCCGCCGGCGTCGAGGAAGCCGTCGAGCTGGCCTCCGCCATCGGCATTGACGAGGCCTTCGCCCGCCCGATCGCCGAGCACGTGCTCGTCGGAGCCATCGACTGGCCCGCCGACGTCGCCTCCGCCGTCGACGCCGGCGCGGATTGGATCCTCGAGGTCGGCCCGGGCACCGGCGTCGCCCCGCTGACCCGCGCGCTCGTCGCCGGCACCGGCGTCGGCGTCGTCGCGGTGGCCGTCGACCAGGGCCAGGCCGAGCTGTTCGAGCCCGGCACCGCCCCGGCCGCGCCGCAGTCCTGGGACGCCCACGCCCCGCGCCTGGTCACCCGCGACGGCCGCGCCCGCGTCGAGACCAAGTTCACCGAGGCCACCGGCCGTTCGCCGATCCTGCTCGGCGGCATGACCCCGACCACCGTCGACCCGGCCATCGTCGCCGCGGCGGCCAATGCCGGCTTCTGGGCCGAGCTCGCCGGCGGCGGCCAGGTCACCCCGGAGATCTTCAACGACAACGTCTCCCGCCTGCACGACCTCCTCGACGAGGGCGCGTCGGCGCAGTTCAACACGATGTTCCTCGACCCGTACCTGTGGGGCATGCACATCGGATCGCGCCGCCTGGTGCAGCGCGCCGTGGCCGCGGGCCGCCCGATCGACGGCGTGACCGTTTCCGCGGGCATCCCCGAGGTCGACGAGGCCGTGTCGCTGGTCCGCGAGCTGCGCGCCGGCGGCATCCCGCACGTGTCCTTCAAGCCGGGCACCGTCAAGCAGATCAAGTCCGTCCTGGCCATCGCCGACGCGCTGGCCGCCGACGACGAGCTTGCCGACGTCCCCGTCATCATCCAGGTCGAGGGCGGCCGCGCCGGCGGCCACCACTCGTGGGAGGAGCTCGACGACCTCCTGACCGCCACCTACGCCGACATCCGCGCGCGCGACAACGCCGTGCTGGCCGTCGGCGGCGGCATCGGCCGCCCGGAGCAGGCCGCCGAGTACCTGCTGGGCCGCTGGTCCGAGAAGCACGGTTACCCGGCCATGCCGGTCGACGCGATCATCATCGGCACTGCCGCGATGGCCGCGAAGGAGTCCACCGCGTCCTCGGGCGTGAAGAAGATGCTGGTGGACACCAAGGGCACCGACGCCTGGGTGCGCGCCGGCGGCGCCGAGGAGGGCATGGCCTCCGGCCGCTCGCAGCTGGGCGCCGACATCCACGAGATCGACAACGCCGCCGCCCGCGCGGGCCGCCTGCTCGACGAGGTCGCCAACGACGCCGACGCCGTCGCCGCCCGCCGCGACGAGATCATCGCCGCGATCGACGGCACGGCCAAGCCGTACTTCGGCGACGTCGCGGACATGACGTACCGCGAGGTCCTGGACCGCTACCTCGAGCTGGCCGCGCCGGAGGGCGAGTTCCTCGACCCGTCGTGGGCCGCCCGCTTCGACGTCATCCTCGACCGCTTCGAGGCCCGCCTGGCCGACGCCGATTCCGGCGAGTTCGACTCCGTCCGCACCGGCGCCTCCGCCGACGCCAAGTCCGGCTCCGCCAAGTCCGGCTCCGCCACCGTCGCGCTGCTCGCCGAGGCCTACGACCTCGACGCGCGCCTCCACCCGTCCGACGCCGAGCACTTCCTCTCCGAGGCGTGCCGCACGCCGGGCAAGCCGGTCAACTTCGTGCCGGTCATCGACGCCGAGGTCCGCCGCTGGTGGCGCTCGGATTCGCTGTGGCAGGCCCACGACGAGCGCTACGACGCCGACGGCGTCTGCATCATCCCGGGCACCGCCGCGGTGGCGGGCATCACCGCCGCCGACGTGCCGGTCGCAGAGATCCTCGGTTCCTTCGAGGAGGCCGCCGCCGACGAGCTGGCCGCCGCCGATGCCGATTCCACCCAGGCCGCTGACGCCCCGGCCGCCCCGGTCGCGCGCGTGCTGGCCAACCCGATCATCCGCTGGGCGGGCCGCCAGCAGGCGAACCCGGCCCTGCAGCTGGGCGCCCGCTCCACGTGGCTGCTTGACGACGACTCCTCCTCCGCCACCCAGCCCGACACCGGCGCGACCCTGTCCGCCGAGGGCGACGGCGCCGCCGTGCTCACCGTCCCGCTGGAGGGCTCCGGCGGCGACCACGAGCTGACCCTGCGCTTCGACGCGTCGGGCCCGGCCGGCACCGTGCCGGTCATCTCCGTCGACGACGCCGCGGCGTCCATGCGCGCACTGACCGCCATCGCGGCCGGCGGCACGCTGCCGGAGATCACCGGCGGCATCGCCGAGTGGGAGTCCGTCTGGACCACCTCCGCGGCCGCCGACCACGGCGCCGTCACCGGCTCCAACTCCCGCACCGCCCCGGACGCCCTGGTGGGCCACGCGTGGCCGGCGATCTTCGCCGCCGTGGCCGACGCCACCACCGAGTCCGGCGTCCCGGTCGTCGAGGGCATGCTGGCCCTGGTCCACCTGGAGCACCACGTCCGCCTGGTCACCGCCGCCGAGTCCGCCAACGCCGAGGCCGCCGGCCCGTCGCTGCTGGCCGACGGCACCCGCCTGGCCATCACGGCGCACGCCGACGATGTCGCCGACACCGAGATGGGCCGCGTCGTCGTGGTCCGCGCCGAGATCCGCGACGCCGATGCCGATGCGGGGGAGGACGGCGAGGGCAACCTCGTCGCCACGCTCTCCGAGCGCTTCGCCATCCGCGGCCGCAACGGCGACACCCCGGCGCAGGTCAACACCGTGCCGCTGCCGACGGTCACCGACACCCCGCGCAGCCACCGCGCCACCGTCACGGTGACCGCGCCGCGCACCCTGGTGCCCTTCGCCACCGTCTCCGGCGACCGCAACCCGATCCACGTCGACGACCGCGCCGCGATGCTCGCGGGCCTGCCGGGCGTCATCGTCCACGGCATGTGGCTGTCCGCCGCCGCCGAGCACGCCGCCATCGCGGGCTCCTCGGCCGGCCTCGGCGACCGCATCACCGAGTTCACCTCCACCATGCTGTCCCCGGTCCTGCCGGGCCAGGAGGTCACCTTCACCGTCGAGCGCCGCGGCGTCGACTCCCGCCCGGGCAACGGCGAGGTCCGCGACGTCATGGCCACCGTCGACGGCGAGCCGGTGCTCTCCGCCACGGCCGTCATCGCCGCGCCGACCACCTTCTACGCCTTCCCCGGCCAGGGCATCCAGTCCAAGGGCATGGGCCTGGCGGCGCGCTCCAACTCCGCCGCCGCCCGCGCCGTGTGGGACGAGGCCGACGCCGTCACCCGCGAGAAGCTCGGCTTCTCCGTGCTGGCGATCGTCCGCGACAACCCGACCGAGGTCACCGTCAACGGCCGCCGCTTCCACCACCCGGAGGGCGTGCTCAACCTGACGCAGTTCACGCAGGTTTCCATGGCGACGCTGGGCCTGGCCCAGGCCGCCGAGCTGCGCGAGGCCGGCGTCCTCGACGAGGACGCCTACTTCGCCGGCCACTCCGTCGGCGAGTACAACGCGCTGGCCGCCTTCGCCGGCGTGCTCGACGCCGCCGCCGTGCTCGAGGTCGTCTACCACCGCGGCCTGACCATGCACTCGCTGGTCCCGCGCGACGCCAACGGCCGCTCCAACTACGGCTTGGCGGCCCTGCGCCCCGACAAGTGCGGCGTGAAGGAATCCGACGTCGAGGAGTTCGTGGCCGGCGTCGCAAAGCAGTCCGGTGAGTTCCTCGAGGTCGTCAACCACAACCTCGCCGGCAAGCAGTACGCCGTGGCCGGCACCGTCGCCGGGCTCAAGGCTCTGCAGGCCGCCGCCAACGAGGCCGCGCCGGACGGCAAGGCCTACGTGCGCATCCCGGGCATCGACGTGCCGTTCCACTCGGCCGTCCTGCGCGACGGCGTCGACGAGTTCCGCGGCCACCTGGACCGCCTGCTTCCCGACGAGGTGGACCCGGAGGCCCTCGTCGGCCGCTACATCCCGAACCTGACCGCCACCCAGTTCGCGCTGACCGAGCAGTTCGTCCGCGAAATGGCGGAGGTCGCGGAGTCGACGGTCCTCGACGGCATCCTCGCCGACTTCGGCGCCGCCGCCGCGAAGCCGGGCCGCCTGGCCCGCACCCTGCTCGTCGAGCTGCTGGCCTGGCAGTTCTGCTCGCCGGTGCGCTGGATCGAGACGCAGGACCTGGTCCTGGGCGCCCTCGGCGTCTCCCGCGTCATCGAGGTCGGCGTGGGCACCGCCCCGACCATCGCCAACCTCGCCGCCCGCACCGCCGCGCTGCCGCGCCACGCCGACCGCGACGTCACCGTGTGGAACGTCGAGCGCGACCGCGACCTGGTGTTCGCCCGCGACGAGGTGCGCCCCGAGGCCGATGAGGCCGAGGCCGACGCTGGCTCGGATGGCGCCGACGCCGGCGCGGCCGTGGAGGAGACCTCCGTGCCGGCCGAGCCGCTGCAGAAGCCGACCGAGGCCGCCGCGGCCCCGGCGCCGGTGGCCACCTCCGCCGAGCGCCCCGCCGACATCACGGTCACCCCGGCCGATGCCGTCGAGCTGCTCATCGCGCTGTGGACCAAGGTCCGCCCGGATCAGATCGGCGCCGCCGACTCTATCGAGACCCTCGTCGACGGCGTGAGCTCCCGCCGCAACCAGCTGCTGCTGGACCTCGGCGCCGAGTTCGGCCTGGGCGCCATCGACGGCGCCGCCGACGCCGACATGCCCTCGCTGAAGGACAAGATCGGCGGCATGGTCCGCGGCTGGAACCCGTGGGGCCCCGTCCTCGGAGAGGCGCTGGCCGATGGCCTGCGCCGCGTCACCGGCCCCGCCGGCGCCCGCGCCAACCACGTCGCCGACCGCGTCCGCGACACCTGGCAGCTCGGCGACGGCTGGGTCGAGGCCACCGTGGCCGAGGTCGTCCTCGGCTCCCGCGACGGCGCATCCCTGCGCGGCGGCGACCTGGGCCACCTGGCCCCGAACCCGCCGTCGTCGTCCAACGAGCTCAACCAGCTCATCGACTCCGCGGTGCAGGCCGTCGGCGCCAAGCGCGGCGTCACCGTGACCATGCCCGCCACCGGCGGCGGCGCGGGCGGGGTCGTCGACTCCGCGGCTCTCGGCGCCTTCGCTGAGCAGGTCACCGGCACCGGCGGCGTGCTCGCCGTGGCCGCGCGCACCATCCTCGAGCAGCTGGGCCACGAGCTCACCGGCGCCGTCGACTTCGAGGCCGACGACGCCGACGACAAGCTGCTGGACCTGGTCACCGCCGAGCTCGGCTCCGACTGGCCGCGCCTGGTCGCCCCGTCCTTCGACGCCGACCGCGCCGTGCTCATCGACGACCGCTGGGCCACCTCCCGCGAGGACCTGGCCCGCATGTGGGCCGCGACCTCGGAGGACGACCTGGCCGCCGCCACGCCGACGGCGATCTCCGCCTCCGCCGCGAAGCAGGCCGAGTTCTGGGCCGGCCGCGCCACCGCCGCCGGCCGCACCACCCTGGCCGCCGCGTACTCCGAGTTGGCCAAGACCGCGACGAAGCCGGGCGAGGGCGCCCGCGCCTCCGACGTCGCCGTGGTCACCGGCGGCTCGCCGGGCTCCATCGCCGCGGCCGTCATCGGCGGCCTGCTCGCCGACGGCGCCACCGTGGTCGCCACCACGTCGTCGCTCAACCCGGGCCGGCTGGCGTTCTACAAGGAGCTCTACCGCACCAGCGCCATCGACGGCGCGGCCCTGTGGGTCGTCCCGGCGAACCTGACCAGCTACCAGGACCTTGACGCGGTCATCGACTGGGTCGGCAACGAGCAGACCGCCACCGTCGGCGGCGGCTCCGTGGTCACCAAGCCGGCCATGTCGCCGACGCTGCTGTTCCCGTTCGCCGCCCCGCGCGTCATGGGCTCCCTGGCCGACGCCGGCCCGGCCGCCGAAATGCAGATGCGCCTGCTGCTGTGGTCGGTCGAGCGCCTCGTCGCCGGCCTGTCGCAGATCGGCGCCGACACCGACGTCGCCCACCGCCTGCACGTGGTCCTGCCGGGCTCGCCCAACCGCGGCCGCTTCGGCGGCGACGGCGCCTACGGCGAGTCGAAGGCCGCGCTCGACGCGGTCGTCACCCGCTGGAACGCCGAAGAGGTCTGGGGCTCCCGCACCTCCCTGGTCCACGCCCACATCGGCTGGGTCCGCGGCACCGGCCTCATGGGCGGCAACGACCCGCTGGTCGACGCCGTCGAGGCCAAGGGCGTGCGCACCTACGCCACCGAGGAAATGGCCGACCTCCTGCTGGAGCAGGCCACCCCGGAGGCCCGCGCCAAGGCCGTCGAATCCCCGATCACCGTCGACCTGACCGGTGGACTGGGCGATGTCGACCTCAACATGTCCAAGCTCGCCGAAGAGGCCATGGCCGCCGCCGACAAGGACGGCGAAGGCGAGGACGGTGGCGTCGTCAAGCCGCGCGCCATCCGCGCCCTGCCGGGCCTGCGCAAGCCGCTGGACCGCACCGCCCCGGACTTCGGCGGCGTGAAGGTCGCGCCCGAGGACATGATCGTCATCGTCGGCGCCGGCGAGCTCGGCCCCTACGGCTCCTCGCGCACCCGCTTCGAGGCGGAGCTCGGCGAGATCTCCGGCGCCGGCATCGTCGAGCTGGCCTGGACCATGGGACTGATCAGCCACGACGGCGGCTGGCTCGACGCCGACGGCCAGCCCATCGACGAAGAGGACATCGTCGAGCACTACCGCGACGAGGTCACCGCCCGCGTCGGCGTCCGCCGCTACGGCGACGACGGCGACCTGGTCGACAACACCATGACCGAGCTGACCACCGTCTACCTCGAGCGCGACCTGTCCTTCCCGGTCCGCGACAAGGCCGCCGCGGTCACCTTCGTCGAGTCCGACCCGGAGAACACCACCGCGCGCCCGGACGAGGAGTCCGGCGAGTGGATCGTCACCCGACTGGCCGGCACCGCCGTCCAGGTGCCGCGCCGGATGGCCATGTCCCGCTACGTCGGCGGCCAGATCCCGGAGGGCTTCGACCCCGCCGTGTACGGCATCCCCGCGGAGATGTGCGAGAACCTCGACCGCGTTTCCCTGTGGAACATCGTCTGCACCGTCGACGCGTTCCTTTCCTCCGGCTTCACGCCGGCGGAGCTGCTCGGCGCCGTCCACCCGGGCCTCGTGTCCTCCACCCAGGGCACCGGCATCGGCGCGATGGAATCCCTGCGCAGCCTGTACATCGACGGCATCCTCGGCCTGCCGCGCGCCAGCGACGTCCTGCAGGAGGCCCTGCCCAACGTCATCGCCGCGCACGTCATGCAGTCCTACGTCGGCGGCTACGGCCAGATGGTCCACCCGGTCGCGGCCTGCGCCACCGCCGCGGTGTCCGTCGAGGAAGGCCTGGACAAGATCCAGCTGGGCAAGGCCGACTTCGTGGTCGCCGGCGGTTTCGACGACCTGTCCACCGAGGGCATCACCGGCTTCGGTGACATGAACGCCACCGCCGACTCCGCCACGATGGACGCCAAGGGCATCGACCGCCGCTTCTTCTCGCGGCCGAACGACCGTCGCCGCGGCGGCTTCGTCGAGTCCCAGGGCGGCGGCACCGTGCTGCTGGCCCGTGGCTCGGTCGCCCGCGACCTCGGCCTGCCGGTGCTCGGCGTGGTGGCCTTCGCGGAGTCCTTCGCCGACGGCGCGCACACCTCCATCCCGGCCCCGGGCCTGGGTGCGCTGGGTGCGGCGCGCGGCGGCACCAGCTCGCGCCTGGCGCGCGCGCTGGCCAAGCACGGTGTCGCGGCGGATGAGGTGTCCATCCTGTCCAAGCACGACACCTCCACCAACGCCAACGACCCGAACGAGTCGGAGCTTCACGAGCGCGTCGCCGATGCGCTGGGCCGCGACGAGTCGAACCCGCTGTTCGTGGTGTCGCAGAAGTCGCTGACCGGCCACGCGAAGGGCGGCGCGGCGGCGTTCCAGATGATCGGCCTGACCCAGGTGCTGCGCTCCGGCGTGCTCCCGGCGAACCGGTCGCTGGACTGCGTCGATCCGGAGCTGGCCAAGCACGGCCGTCTGGTGTGGCCGACGAAGCCGATCGAGATGGGCGGCGCGCTGCCCATGAAGGCGGGCTTCGTCACCTCTCTGGGCTTCGGCCACGTGTCGGCGCTGGTCGCGATCGTGCACCCGGAGGCGTTCCACGCTTCCGTGGCCGCCGAGAACGGCGAGGATGCGGCCGCCGCCTGGCGCACCGCCGCCGATGAGCGCGAGGCCGCGGGCCTGCGCCGCATCGACGAGGCGATCTACGGCGGCGAGGGCCTCTACGAGCGTCCCGAGGGCCGTCGCCTGGGCGATGGCGGCGAGTACCGCGACACCGCGACGCTCGAGAAGGCGGTCATCCTGAACCCGGATGCGCGCCTGGTCGATGGAGTGCTTGACGACGACCCGGCCTCCTAACACCCCGCCCGGGCCGCGCCAGCGCCGTCCGGGTGGAGCCGCGTGAGCCGCGGCGGTGATCCCGATGGGGTCGCCGCCGCGGCTTTCGCGTCGCCGGGAGAGCCGGGGCTTCACATCTGACGAGTGTGCGCTGTGGGCCCCGTACCGCACACTCGTGGGCCGGGATTGGGCTGCACATTTGACGAGTGTGCGCTGTGAGCCCCGTATCGCACACTCGTCGGCCGGCCGTGGGCTGCACATCTGACGAGTGTGCGCTGGGAGCCCCGTACCGCACACTCGTGGACCGGCGCGGAGCCAAGACCGCGAGAATGCCGCGGTTTCCGGAACGAGTTTCGGGCGTTCGTTTTCAGCGCCTTTCGAGGACGCCGTACGTGGCGCAGCTGGCCCGGGAACCCGGGATTGGCCGAGGTCAAAGGTCGATGAGGTCGAATCTGGGGGTTGTGGATAGGGAGGCGTCGTAAAGCGAAGTTATCCACAGGCGGAGCTGGTTCGGGGCGCGAGGTCGGCAATGCCCCTCGAAGCTCGGGCGCATGAGATACAAAGACTCGAATCTGCCCATCGGACCCTTGACCAGCGGTGACCTGCTGGCGAAACACGGTATTCACGGCACCGAACTCGCCGCCAACTACGTTCAACTGCGCGATGGCCGCCACGTGCGCGCCGACCACGCCCGCGACATGGGCATGCTCATCGACCACGCGACGACCCGCTACCCCGACGGCGTTATCGGATTCTGGGGAGCCGCCCACGCCTACGGGCACAAATGGTTGCCGTGGGACGCGCTGCCCGCGGTGTTCGTGGAGTCGACGCGGCGCACTCCCGTCG
Source organism: Corynebacterium sp. NPDC060344 (assembly GCF_042725215.1). NCBI lineage: Bacteria > Bacillati > Actinomycetota > Actinomycetes > Mycobacteriales > Corynebacteriaceae > Corynebacterium > Corynebacterium sp. NPDC060344. Next base: position 196,331 of record NZ_JBHXCS010000003.1, read on the forward strand.
ATGCGATCAGCCTGGACCAGCATCTTCGCGGCGCACATCCCGGCTCGCCCGCGCTGCCGATGTTCGCCATGGCGCGGAACGCACTGCCGTCCGGTGCCATCGAGGTTCGGGGCGGCTTGCGCTGCACCTCGCCGCTGCGCACCGCGTTCGACTTGTCGCGGATCCAGGTGTTTCCCGATGCGGTCGCCGCCGTCGACGGTCTGTGCGCGGCGGTGCCCGGCCTCATCGACGACGTTCGCCGTGCGGCGCAGGTCAAAGACCGGTCCATGCGCGGCATCGGCCGATTTCGGGAGGTCGCGGCGCTCGCCAGCGAGCTGTCCGAAAGCCCATGGGAGTCACGGACCAACGTGCTGATTCATGCGATCGGCCTCGAAGGCATGGTCCAGCAGCACTCGGTCATCGTCGTCATCGACGGCATCGAAATCGAGGTGCGCATGGACTTCGCGAACGTGTTGGCGCGCACCGGCGTCGAGTACCTGGGCAAACACCACCAGTACGAGCACAACCGCCGATGGGATCAGCTGCGCACGGCGGCGCTCGCGCGGCTCGATTGGAAGCTGGTCCCGCTCGATGCGCGAGCCGTGACGACGAGATGGCACCGCACCGCTCGAGGGCTCAGGACGACCATGGCCCAGCGCATGGAACTCGGCCGGCTCAAAGGCTGGGGGTGAGTGGCCGGGCCGTTGGCGCCGGGGCCCGTCGCCGGTTGCCTCCTCGACCTCTGCGGTCCCATTCGCGCCGGGCCCCGGGGCTTCACATCTGACGAGTGTGCGCTGGGCGCCCTGTACCGCACACTCGTCGGCCGGGATTGGGCTGCACATCTGACGAGTGTGCGCTGTGGGCCCCGTACCGCACACTCGTCGGAGCGCGGGCCGCGGAGACCGGTCGCGGGGTAGCCCCCGGGTATCGTGGGCGCATGGACTCAGGGGCGGCTTCGACGACGGGAGCAGAGCGGGGCGCGGCGACGGGAGCAGGGCAGGGCGCGGCGGCCGAGCCGGCGAGCTCGGAGTTCGCGGGGCTGGAAGCGGCCGTCCTCGGCACCGGCATCGATCTGGTGCACGTGCCGTCGTTCGCGGCGGACCTCGCGCGCCCGGGTTCGACGTTCGCGGCGTCGGTGTTCACGGTCCGCGAGCGCGCCGCGGCCAATCGCCGGGGCCTCACCGGCGACGCGCTGGCCCGCCATCTCGCCGGCCGCTGGGCGGTGAAGGAGTCCGTGATCAAGGCCTGGTCGCAGGCGCTTTACGGCGCCCCGCCGCCGATCCCGCGCGATGAGCTCGATTGGCGCGACATCGAGATCGTCGCCGACGCCTGGGGCCGCGTCGCCGTCGCGCTCCACGGCCGGGTCCGCGCCGCCGTCGCCGAGTCCCTGGGGCCGGGCAGCACCGACGACAAGGGCAGTACCGACGACACGAGCTTTGCGACGCCCACCTCCTCCCCCCAGGAGCGTTTCCACATCAGCATCAGCCATGACGGCGACCACGCCATCGCCATTGCGATTCTCGCGGTGCACTGAGAAACCCACGGTGCACTGAGAAACCACGGAGGAACCACGGAGGCCCGGTCCATGGACGAATCGACACGGGCCCTGCGGTCACCGTCGCCGATCGGGCCGCCGGCGTTGCGATCCGATTTCCGAGTGGTTAATTCCCTCGGCCGGGTGTTCCCCCTCTCCATCTTCGCAGGTAGACATGAGGAATCACCGTCCCGACGAGGAGACTGAGCCGATGCCCATGCCGATGCCATTGCCGATGCCTGTCCATCCCGCCGCGCCCGCCGCCCTCACCACACGCACGGCGACGCCGACGCGCCGCATCGTGATCCTCCAGCCCGACGAGGGCGTTCCCGCCGATCGAATCGGCCCGTGGTTGGCGGAGGCGGGCGCGGAGTCGTCGACCGTCAAAATGTGGTGTGAGCCGGTGCCGGCCATCGCGGAGCTGCTGGACGCCCGGGCTCCCGCCTCCCTCATCATCCTCGGCGGCCGCGACAACGCGCTGAACCGCGGGGCGTACCCCTGGCTCGGCGATCTCCACGCGCTCATCCGCGGCGCCATCGCCGCCGACGTCCCGGTGCTGGGCATTTGCCTCGGCCACCAGATCCTCGCCGACGCGCTGGGCGGGGAGGTCACGGTGGGGCATCCGACGGCGGGCGAGGAGGGGATGCGGCTGGTCTTGCTTGATGACGCCGGCCGCGCCGACCCCTTGTTCGCCGGCTTCGGGGCGGCGTTCGCGGCGGCGGAATCGCATCATGACGTGGTCGTCCGGGTGCCGGAGGGCGCGACGGTCCTGGCCTCGTCGGAGCAGTGCCGGGTCCAGGCGTTCCGGTTCGGTTCGGCGGTGGGAGTGCAGTTCCACCCCGAAGCCTCGCCGGAGTTGATGGCGTCGTGGACGGCCGGGGACGGCGGCGACGGGGATGCGATGCTCGCGGACATGCGCGCCGCCGATGACGCGGTCGGGGCCGCTGGGCGGTCTCTGATCGCCGCCTTCGCGGGCGCGTAGCTTCGGGGGCGGGTGGCCGTCGTCAAGCAATCCGGCCAGCGGCACCCGGGAAAAAGCGCTAGCCCCCGGCCTTTTCGGCGACGGTCATGAGGTAGGAGATGAGCATCCGCTTGACCTCCTGGACCGTCAGCTCGTAGTGCAGCTCGCGCATGCCGGCGTCGCCCGGGCGGTCGACGGAGTAATTGAGCAGCGAGTACGTCGTGTGGATGAGCAGCCCCGAAATGAAGCTGCGCACGTGCGCGTCGGACCGGGGGGCGAGGGGGCGGAGGACCTCGGAAATGCCGTCGAGGAGCTCCTGCTCCGTCTGCGCCGCCGTCGCCCGCGTCGCCGGCGTCGACTGCACCGCCAACCACACCGACCGGCGCGACGGATCGTCGAGCCACAGATCGGCGATGTGATCGATGAACTCCGACAGGAACTCCGGCCACTCCAGCGCCGGCACGAGCTCCGCGAAACGCGTGATCTCCGCGACGACGCCGGCGGTGTCCTGGCGGTCGAGCTCGCAGATCATGACGTACTTGTTGGCGAAGAACTGGTACAGCGTCCCGATGGGCACGCCCGCCCGCTTGGCCACCTCGTCGAAGGTGAAGGACTCGAAGCCGACGTCGACCAGCACCTCGCGCGCCGCCGACAGGATCCGGGCGTAACGCTCGCGGCTGCGCTGCTGCGCTGGGCGGCGGCGGGGCCGGAGGATCTCGTGGTCGTGGTCCGGGTCGGTCGCCGGGTCGAGGCGCACCGAGGCTTCATCGGCCTTTGCGCCGGCCTCCTCGGCCGACTCGGCGCCGCGCTCAGTCACCGGCGTTCAGGTCGCGCAGGACGCGGCCGACGTGGCCCTTCGCGCGGACGTTGTACCAGGCGTTTTCCACGTTGCCGTCGGCGTCGACCAGGACGGTGGAGCGGATGACGCCCTGCACGACCTTGCCGTAGTTTTTCTTCTCGCCGAACGCGCCCCATGCGGCCAGCGTCTCCTTGGACGGGTCGGACAGGAGGGTGAAGTCCAGGCCGTGGTCGTCGCGGAACTTCGCCAGCTTCTCCGGCTTGTCGGGGGAGATGCCCACGACGTCGACGCCGGCGTCATTGAACTGGGCGGATTCGTCGCGGAAGTCGCAGGCCTGCGTGGTGCAGCCGGGGGTGTTGGCCCGCGGGTAGAAGTACACCAGCACGCGGCGCCCGCGGTAGTCCGACAGGGACACCTCGCGTCCGTCGTCCGCCACGAGCGTGAAGTCGGGGGCTGCGTCCCCGGGTTCGAGCCGGGTGGTGGGCGGTGCGGTGGTGTCGTTGTCGGCCATGGGGCTCATGGTAGCGGGATTAATGGGTGTTGGGCGCCCAAAGGTGCTTTCGAGTGTTACCCTTTTCCATCAGACGACCGTTCACCGATCAAGGGGAGTCCACGTGGCCCGCAGCATTGACGACATCCAGCGCGACATCGAGCGCAACCGCACCCAGCTCGCCAAGACGCTGGACGAGCTTTCGGTGCGCACCAATCCGAAGAACGTCGCCGACGACGCCAAGTCGCGCGCCGTCGACGGTCTGCAGGAGCCGAAGGTCCAGGCCGTGCTCGGTGCCGTCGCCGTCGTGATCGTCGGCGCGATCGCCCTGTCGGTGTCGCGCAACCGCAAGCGTTCGCAGGAGATCGAGCGCATCCGCGAGATGATCGAGGCCGCGTCCCGCTAGTTCGGGCAGGCAGTGCCGCCGGAGGGTGGGTCCCGTTGGGGCCCGCCCTCTTTTGCTTTGCGACGGCCGTGCCCGGCGTCGGCTTCGTTCGGCGACGACCTCCGTCCCGCGTTCATCCACCCAGCCTTCGTCCACCTCGCGTTCGTTCGCCCAGCCTTCGTCCGCCCTGACGCTGTTCGCCCCCACCGCTGAAATTCGTTGGTGCTGCCCCATCGATTCAATTTCGTCCCGTACGTGTCACCTTCGAGGGGCGCGCACGGGATGAAGTTGAAGAAAAGGCGGGTCGAAAATTCAATCTCATCCCGTACGTGTAGCCCTCGGAGGCCACGTACGGGATGATCTTGAATAGGCCCGTCTCAGGTTCTTTCAGCGTCGGATTCTGGCTCGCTGTGCGGCGAACGTTGGCGCCGTGACCTGCGGAAACCGAAGATGGGCGCTGTGTGTCCCGCAGCGGCGTTGAGTGGTGCGGGGGTGTGCGTGCAGAGGTCCGGCGCGGCTACGGGCCGTGTGGCGTGCGGGATGCGAAAACCCCCGCCGGGATGAACCCGACGGGGGTGATGTTGTGCGCCATCAGGGACTTGAACCCCGAACCCGCTGATTAAGAGTCAGCTGCTCTGCCAATTGAGCTAATGGCGCTTGCGTTTGGCGTTGGCCTGCTGTGCGCTGGCCTCCGCTGCAACGAGAAGAAATATAACCCCCATCGCGGCGCGATACAAAATCGGCTGGTCAGTGCGGGTTTTGGTGCGAGTGATCGAGGGGAATGGCTACTCCGAGTGTGCGAGAGGCGGGGAAGGTAGCGCGAGAGGTGGCAAAGGTGGCGCGAGGAGGCGCGGGTGCGGCGCTCCGCAACGGGTGAATGGGGCGCACTCGCGGCCAGTCGGACGCGTGAAGCCCCCCGTACGTGCGACGCTGCTGTATTGATAGCCAAATTATGTCCGGCGCCACCTGCGGCGACGTGATGTTGCCGGATTGTGACCTGACCAAGGGTATCCTGACGTGCGTTTTTCTGGGTCAAGCGACTAAGTTGGCCGAGTATGCGTTTGCGCTGTCCGCGCCCGGGGTGAATCCGGTGTGCGCGGGCCGTCGCAAAGCAAAGATGAAGTCGACGGCATGAACGAGTGTGTGGAGCGATTGAAGAACATGGGTGTTGAGCTGAACCGGGGCCGCCGTTTCCGGGGCATCGTCGCGGCCTTCGGCGTCGCCGCGCTGGCGCTGACGGGCTGCACCGTCGGCGACGTCGGCGAGTCGGACGAGGCCGAGGTGGTCGAAGAGGCCAAGCCGAAGCCGGTGGCCAACGTCGAGGACGGCGCCGGGGATTGGTCCGTGACCGAGCCGGTGACGGTGTCCATCGACGACGCGAAGCTCGATTCGGTGTCCATGACCAACGAGGACGGCAAGGAGGTCGAGGGCGAGCTGTCGGAGGACGGCACGTCGTGGACCTCCACCGAAAACCTCGGCTACGGGCGCGTGTACTCCATCGAGGCGAAGGCCGGCACGGAGGAGCTGTCCAGCTCCTTCCAGACGGTCGTGCCGAACAACCAGACCTACGGCTACCTGTCTCCAGCGGAGGGCTCGACGGTCGGCGTGGGCCAGACCATCTCCATCAAGTTCGATGAGCCGATCGCCGACCGCCAGGCCGCGCAGGACGCCATCAAGGTCACCACCGAGCCGGCCGTCGAGGGCGCGTTCTACTGGCTGAACAACGCCGAGGTGCGCTGGCGCCCGGCCGAGTACTGGCCGGCGGGCACCTCGGTCAACGTCGAGGTGGACATTTACGGCAAGGACCTGGGCAACGGGTACTACGGCCAGGAGAACAACTCCACGAACTTCACCATCGGCGACCGCGTCGTGGCCATCGCGGATGATTCGACGAAGACGATGACCATCGAGCGCAATGGGGTCATCGAGAACTCGATGCCCATCTCCATGGGCTCGGGCCGCTGGCCGACGCCGAACGGCACGTACCTGATCGGCGACCAGCACACGAACATGGTCATGGACTCGACGACGTACGGCCTGGCGCTGGAGGACGGCGGCTACAAGACGCCGGTGAAGTACGCGACGCAGATGTCCTACTCGGGCATTTACGTCCATGGTGCGCCGTGGTCGGTGTGGGCGCAGGGTTCGCAGAACGTGTCGCACGGCTGCATCAACGTCACGGACGCCAACGCGGCGTGGTTCCAGCAGAACACGAAGCGGGGCGACATCGTGATCGTCAAGAACACCATCGGCGGCACGCTGCCGGGCACCGATGGCCTGGGCGATTGGAACATCCCGTGGGAGACCTGGAAGGCCGGCAACGCCGACCAGACGTCCTCCTGGTAAACGTCCCGGTAGTCGTCCCGGCCCGTTGCTTTGCGACGGCCACCCCGCACCCCGTTCGGCCTCACCGGCCGAGCGGGGTTTTTCGTGGTGGGGCCGCTACACCATCCCCAGCTCGGTGGCGCGGGCGACGGCGGCGGTGCGGGAGCCGACGCCGAGTTTGGTGAAGACGTGGACGAGGTGCGATTTGACGGTGGCCTCGGTCAGCACGAGCCGGGCGGCGATGTCGCGGTTGGACAGGCCGTCGGCGACGAGGCGAAGGACCTCCGTCTCGCGGGCGGTGAGGCTGCGGCCGGGGTCGTGCAGCCGGCCCATCAGGCGGGTGGCCACGTCGCCGGAGAGCACCGTCTCTCCGCGGGCGGCGGCGCGGACGCCGTCGACGAGCTGCGCCGGGTCGGAGTCCTTGAGCAGGTAGCCCACCGCGCCGGCGGACACGGCGCCGAGGATGTCGGCGTCGGAGGAGTAATTGGTCACCACCAGCACCTGCGGGGCATCGGGCAGCGCCCGGATGCGCGACGTCGCGCCGACGCCCCCGGCCTGCCCGTGGGCGCCGGGGCCCTCGCCGAAGCGCAGGTCCATGAGGACCAGGTCGATGGGGGAGCCGGAGTCGTGTGCATCGGACACGGCGCGCACCGCGTCGTCCGGGGTGGCGGCCTCCGCGGCGACGGCGATGTCCCCGGCGGTCTCCAATACGGCGCGTAGCCCCGCGCGGACCACGGGATGGTCGTCGGCGAGCAGGACGGTGATCATCGGGGCTCCTCGAGGGTTGGGCGGGGGACGTGGGGGCGGTGGGCGTCGTCAAGCGGGACGTGCACCGACACCCCGCATCCCGCACCCGGCGCGGACTCGATGGACACCGTGCCGCCGAGGGCGGCGATCCGGCGGCGCACGCCCGCGATGCCCACGGCACCCGGCGGCGCGGCGGCGGCCGGGTCGAAGCCGATGCCATCGTCGACGACGTCGAGGGAGACGGAATCGGGCTGGTAGGTCAGGGTGACGGCGCAGCGGGTCGCGCGGGCGTGGCGGGCGACGTTGGCGATGCTCGCCTGGGCCACGCGAACCAGCGCGGCCTCGGCGTCGGCGGGGATCGGGCGGGGGTCGCCGTCGACGCCGAAGTGCGCGGGCGAGCCGTCGGCGGTGACCGGGGCGGAGGCGCAGACGCGGGCCAGTGCGACGGGCAGATCCGCGCCGGTCAGCGCCCCGGGCTGCAGTGCTGCGATGATGCGGCGGGTCTCGCGGAGGTTGTCGGCGGCGACCTCGCGGGCCATGCGGATGGACTCGACGGTGCGCGCCGGGTCCGTGCCGGGGCCCTGCGCCGACGCCTCCGCCGAGTGCAGCAGCAGCTGGATCGAGGAGAGCCCCTGGGCGACGGTGTCGTGGATGTCGGCGGCCAGGCGGGCGCGCTCGTCGAGTTCGCCCGCCCGGCGCGACATCTCGGCGACGTCGGCGCGGGCGGCGAGCAGCTCGTCGATGGCGTCGGCGCGGATGGTGGCCTCGCGCATGAGCAGGCGGAAGCCCATGCCCACCATCAGCGCCACCGCCGCCCCGAGGATCGGCCCCGCGACGCCGCCGACCCGCCAGCCGACGTGCCAGGCGATGGTGGCGATGGCCACCGCCGTCAGCACGCCGACCAGCGCCACGGCGTACCAGCCGGCGACGGCGCGCAGCACCAGGAAGAACAGGGGGAACGCCAGCCACACGCCATCGGCCGACGTCCACGCCAGACCCGTGAAGCACGCGATGACCGCGGGCAGCCACCAGCGCGGGCCGTCGCCGGGCTGCATGCGGCCGACGGCGTAGACGGCGGCGAACGCCACCAGCCACAGCCACGTCGCCGGCGACAGGTGCCCGGCGTCGGCCGAGGCGATGCCGCGCAGCGCGACGAACACCAGCAGCACCGCGACCAGCAGGTCCAGGCCGACCCGCAGCCATCGCCAGACCCGGCCGAGTGCGGCGGGGTCGGTGGCGGCGGGGCCGGCCGGTGCGGTGGAGTCGCGTGCGTCGCGGTGGGGGTTCACGCCCCCAGGGTAGGGGCGCAGGCCGCGCGGGTGAAGGCACCGGCCCGCGCCGCCACCGCCCGGGGTCAACCGAAAGTTGGGGCCGAAGTGCCATCCCGCGGGCGATTCGCCGCACCGCCCCGTCCGGCGAGCATGGGGGCCATGTACCAGGCAACACGTGAATTGCGCGCCGCACCAGGGCGCACCGCATTGATCACCGTGACCGTCGGTTTGATCGCGGTCCTCGTCACCTTCCTGTCCGCCCTCGCGGCGGGCCTGTCGCACCGGTCGGTGTCGGCGCTGGACGAACTCGCGGGCCCGGATGACGCGATCATCGTCGCCGACTCCGGTGCCCCGTCGCTGGCCGCGTCCCGCTTGACGACGTCCCAGGTGGAAGCCGCCACCGCCTCCGGTTCGGGGGAGGCGTGGTCGGTGGGCCGCGCCCGCATCGGCGGGGAGCCGGTGTTCGCGTTCCCGGATTCTTCGCTGCGCGACGACGAAATCCGCCCCTCCGACGCCGTCGCCGGGAACCTGCCCGACTCCGGCACCGTGACCTTCGAGGGGCGCACGGTGACGGTGGCGGGCACGGCCGGCGACATCTGGTGGGAGCACCAGCCCGTCGTCCTCGTCGCCCCCGAGCTCGCCGAGCGCATCGCCGGTGCGACCTCGGCCGTGGTGGTCGACGAATCGGATGGGGAGGCTGGAGAAGTGGAGGGCACCGTCGTCATGCGCGGCGACGAGCGCGCGGACCTGTCGGCGTCCAACAAGGGCGAGCAGATGTCGCTGGGCGCGATGACGTCGCTGCTGTTCGTCATCTCGGCGCTGGTCGTCGGCGCGTTTTTCATGGTGTGGACCGTGCAGCGCATGCGCGGAGTGTCGGTGTCGTCGGCGCTGGGGGCGTCGCGGCCGGTGCTCGTCGCCGATTCGCTGGGGCAGGCGCTGATCGTGCTGGTCGCCGGCGTTGGCGCGGGTCTCGCAGTGACCGTCGCGGCGGGCACGTGGCTGGCCGCCGGCGACGTGATGCCCGTGGTCATCGACGCGTCGACGACCGTCTGGCCGGCGCTGGCGCTCATCGGCACCGGGCTCATCGGCGCCGCCGTGGCTCTGGTGCCCGTGCTGCGCGTCGAGCCGAGGGAGGCGCTGGCCAATGCGTGACTGCCCCGACCGCACCGACCGTTTCGAGCACCGCGACCAGGAGAACCACATGAATTCCCACGACAGCACCACCGCACTCCACATGTCCGGGGTGACCCTCGACGTCGTCGATGGTTCCGCGACCCGGCGCGTCCTCGACGACGTTTCCCTCGACGTGGGGCGCGGCGAGATCGTCGCCGTCACGGGGCCCTCCGGTTCCGGAAAGTCCACGTTGCTGGCGGTGGCGGGGTGTCTGCAAGCGCCGGATGAGGGCGTCGTCAAGCTCCATGGCGCAGACGGCGACATCGACCTGACCGCCCGGGGCGCGGCGGCGGCCCGCGTGCGCCGCGGCCACGTCGGCCTGGTGTTCCAGCAGCCCAATCTGTTGCCGGCGTTGACGGTGTGCGAGCAGCTGATCGTCATGACGCGCCTCGGCCGCATCCTGCCGCCGCCCGCCGCCGAGCGCCGCCGTGCCCGCGAGCGCGCTGCCGACCTGCTCGACGCCGTCGGCCTGTCGGGTCTGGGGGAGCGCCGCCCGTCCACCCTGTCCGGCGGCCAGCAGGCGCGCGTCAATCTGGCCAGGGCGCTGATGAACGACCCCGAGCTGCTCCTCGTCGACGAGCCCACCGCCGCCCTCGACCGCGCGTCCGCCGAGGCCGTCACCGACCTCATCGTCGACGTCACCCGCCGCGTCGGCGCCGCGACGCTGTACGTGACGCACGATCCCGGGCAGGCCGCGCGGGCCGATCGCGTCATGGAGATGCTCGACGGCCGCCTGACCGAGCGCGCCACCGCCGGCGCACGCTAAAGCCCGAGCACGCTAAAACCCGCGCATGCGAAAAGCCCGGACCAATCGGTCCGGGCCTTTCATTCGGGGTGACTGACGGGACTCGAACCCGCGACACCCAGGATCACAACCTGGTGCTCTACCAACTGAACTACAGTCACCATCGCGTTCACGTCAGCGGCGAATGCCCTGCCGTGCAGCGGATTACAGGATAACCCACGAACCGCGCCGGACAAAACCGCAGGTCGGCGGGTTGCTTTGCGACGGCCCTGCGGGCCTCACTCCACCGGCACCTTGGCGGCGGCGCCCTCGGCGGCCGCGGCGACGTCGTCGGACGTGGGCCCCTCGCCGGGCACCATCATGGCGCGGCGGTAGTACTCGAGCTCGCGGATGGACTCGCGGATGTCGGCCAGCGCCCGGTGGGACATGCCCTTCCCCGGCTGCCCGTAGTACACGCGCGGGTACCAGCGGCGGGCGAGCTCCTTGAGCGAGGAGACGTCGATCATGCGGTAGTGGAGGTGGGTGTCCAGCTCCGGCATGTAGCGGTTGATGAAGCCCCGGTCCGACGCGATCGAGTTGCCCGCCAGCGGCGCCTGGCGCTCGGCCGGCACCCATTCGCGGACGTAGTCGAGGACCTTCTGCTCGGCCTCGGCGACGTCGACGGCCGATGCGCGGATCTCCTCGGTCAGGCCGGAGGACTCGTGCATGGTGGTGACGTAGTCGTCCATCTGCGCCAGGTCGGTCTCGGAGGCGTGGACGACGATGTCGACGCCCTCGCCGAGGATGTTGAGGTCCGCGTCGGTGACCAGCGCGGCGATCTCCACGATGACGTGGCGCTGCGGGTCAAGGCCGGTCATTTCGCAGTCGATCCACACGATGCGGTCGTACTTCGCGGGCGTGGCGTTGCCGCCGTTCCCGTTGCCGGTGCCGGCGGTGTTCTCGCTGTTCGTGCCGTCGGTCACTGGGACATCCCTTCGTAGAATCGGCCGATGATGGGGGCGACGAGCCAGCGCGGCAGGTAGTTGCCGGCGGTATTCATGCCCTTGCTCAGGGCGCCGGGCACGACGCGCAGGCGGTTGGCGGCCAGGGCGTCGAGGCTGTCGCGGGCGCAGTCGTCGGTGGAGGTCCACAGGAAGTCGGGGACGTTGTCGTCGACTTCGTTGGCGCCGTCCTCGCGCTCGTCGGGGCGCACGGGCCCGGGGGCGAGGAGGGTGCAGTGCACGCCGGTGCCCTTGAGGTCGTAGTGCAGCGACTCGGTGAACGTGTTCACGAAGGCCTTGGTGCCCACGTAGGTGGCGTTGTTCGGGATGATCGTCGTGCCCGCGGCCGAGCCCACGTTGAGGATGGCGCCCGAGCCCCGCTCGATCATGGGCTTGACGACGAGCTGCGTGAGGTCGAAAAGCGCCGTCGCATTGAGCTCGAACTGGGCGCGTTCGTAGTCCTGGTCGAGGTCCTGGAACCGGCCGAAGGTGGCGATTCCGGCGCAGTTGACCATGACGCTGATCTGGCGTGCGCGCAGTTCGTCGCAAAGCTCGGCCCGGGCCTCCGGGTCCGACAGGTCGCAGGGGCGGACCTCGACGGTGAGGGAGGGGCCGGACAGCTCGGCGGCCAGGGCGGCCATCTTGCCCTCGGAACGGGCGACGAGGATCAGCGAGTGGCCGCGCCGGGCGAGCTCGCGCGCCAATGCCTTTCCGATGCCTGATGACGCGCCGGTGACCACGGCGCGGTAATCGGGATGGGGGGCGGGCAATGCCATTTTCGTCCTCGCGGTCGCTCGATGGGTGGTTACCCCGCCAGCCTAGTGCCGCGACGGCGGCCCGCACGGGCGGGGATGGTGACCATCATTCAGGTCAGGGACCTTTCTGAGGTGGTGTCAATGGATGAAAATAGGTTGTTTTCCCATGTTGGAGGGGCAAACGGGTGTCCCCGCCTTCGGCGTGGAAAGCCGGGATCGGCGGCGGCGCGGATTAGCATTGACGGCGAATCAAACCATCGCGGTGGCCCACCCGGCCATCGCCCGCCGCCTCCGGGCCGGCGGCGCAGGAAAGGGAACGACGATGAACGGCGACAATCCCGGCACGGGCGGCGCGAAGCCGTCGGTCGACGAGGCGATCATCGAGGCCGCGCGCGACAGCATCATGTCCGTCGGCCTGCGCCGCACGTCCATCGCGGAGATCGCCCGCAACGCCGGGGTGTCCCGGCCGACGGTCTACCGCCGGTACGCGGACCTCGACGAGCTGGCCAACGAGGTCATCACCCGCGAGTTCCTGCGCATCCTCGCCGACCTGCGCGAAATGCCCGGCGACGCCCGGCACCGCATCGTCGCCCGCTTCCGCATCATCCTGTCGCGGCTGTCCGACGGCGAGTTCTTCCTCAACCTCGCCGAGACCGACCCCGAGCGCATCGTCCGCGCCATCATCCGGCCGAAGGGCTCCAGCGAGCGGTCGATCATCGAGCAGTTCATCCTGCCGGGCATCGTCCACGGCCAGGAGGACGGCTCCGTGCGCCAGTACGACCCGACGATGCTGGCCAACAACGTGTTCATGGTCATGCAGTCCGCCGTGCTGATGTGCTCCAACATGCTGCGCGAAAGCGCCACCGGCGACGGCGACTCCGCGGGCGCCGTGGACAACGCGGTGGCCGAGGTCACCGAGATGGTGGACCGCTACCTGCGGCCGTAGGGGCTGGGCTCATAATCAACACCGGGTTACCGTGGAGGCATCCGCACTCCCGAGTCCCCGGAGGGGATTGACATGCGCTCCCTGTTCCTCGTCGCCGCCGCCATCCACACGCTGCTGGTGGCCGCCGTCATGCTGACGCTGAACGTCGACATCATGGTCCTGTCGGCCATCGCTCTCCTGGCCACCCTGATCATCGGAGGCGTCGCCTTCGCGCGCCGGGGGAGGGGCGCCGGCATGTGGGCGGGTGCCCTGGCGGGGCTCATCGCCATCGCAGGGTGGGGATCGTGGCTCGTCCTCTGGGCAATGGATCCCGGCCGCGGCGGAGCGGCGATCAACATCTGGGGCATCTTGCTGCCGGGGCTGGCGGTGCTCGTCTACCTCGTGGCGGCGGCGCTGCCGTCGTCCGCGGGCACCCGGCGCACCGTGGTGGAGTGAGACCCGGGGCCATCATCTGCTCGTGGCCGTGATCGGCGAAGTGGCGCCCCCGGCAGGATTCGAACCCGCGACCAGCCGGGTAGAAACCGGATGCTCTGATCCACTGAGCTACGGAGGCATGCGAGACGGAATTCTAACCCGGCTCCTCGGGGCGTCGTAAAGCGGGGCCCGGGCCCGTGACGGGGGAGGTCGCGGCGCCCAACCGGAGTTCTGCCGCCCGGCGGCGGGGGTCTACCCTAGGGGGCATGACTGCGACGATGACCCGACCGACCCACAAGGTCCGGGGAACCTACGGCTGGTACGTGGTTTTCGCCCTGGTGGCCGGCGCGCTCGCGGGCGCGCTGTCGCTGGCGTTCAACATGGATTCGCGGGCCACGCTGGGCATTCCGGACCCGGGCGCCGTCACCACCGTGGGCTTCCCGCTGGCCAAGGCCGGCGGCGAGATGCTCGCGGCGCTGGCGATCGGCTCGTTCATGTTGTCGGCCTTCGGCTCGCGGCCCCGGCCCGACGGGACGGTGGACCTCGACGGGTGGGCCGCGGCGCGCACGGGGCGGTGGGCGATCTTCAGCTGGGGCGCCATCGCGTTCCTGCAGATCCCGCTGGTGCTTTCCGACGTCTCCGGCCAACCGCTGTCCACGACGATCAGCCCGGAAAACTGGTCCGTCGCACTCGACCAGGTCAGCGAGGCGCTGGCGTGGCTGTGGGTGGGCATCTTCGCCATGGTCGTGGCACTCGGCTCGGCGCTGACCCGAAAGTGGATCTGGCAGCCGGTGTTCTTCGCCATCTCGCTGGTGTCGATGATGCCGCTGGCCGTGGTCAGCCACAACGCCACCGGCGGCAACCACGACTACGGCACGAACTCCTACATCTGGCACCTGACGTTCACCGTGTTCTGGGTCGGCGGCCTGATGGCGCTGATCGGCCACGCCCGCCGCCGCGGCGAATTCATGTCGGAGGTCGCGTCGCGCTACAGCTTCGTCGCGCTGGTCGCGTTCGTTGCCATGAGCGCCTCGGGCGTCATCAATGCCGCGATCAACCTGTCGTGGCAGGACCTGTTCAACAACAATTACGGGATCCTGGTCGTCGTCAAGGCCGTGCTGATCATCGTGCTGGGCCTGTTCGGCTACATGCACCGGCGGGTGACCATTCCGAAGCTGGACCACGACCGTGGCGGGTTCGCCTTCTGGCGCCTGGCCATCGTCGAGGTGCTGGTCATGGCCACCGCCGTGGGCGTGGCCGTGGCGCTGGGCCGCACCCCGCCGCCGCCGAACTACTCCGACCAGGTCGGCGGCGAGGGGCTGCCGCCGATCACCCAGATGGAGGTCAAGCTCGGTTACGAGCTGGACATCCCCTTCGGGTGGGAGGCGATGTTCACGCAGTTCCGCTTCGACATCTTCTTCGGCTCGGCGGCGATCATCGCCGCGTGGATCTACCTGTACTGGCTGCGCCGGCTGCACAAGCGCGGCGGCGAGTGGCCCATCGCCAACACCATCTGGTGGCTGGCCGGCTGTGGCCTGCTGCTGTTCACGTCGTCGTCGGCGCTGGGCGTGTACATGCCGGCGCAGTTCTCGGTGCACATGCTCGCGCACATGCTCTACTCCATGGCCATCCCGGTCATGCTCGCGCTGGGCGGCCCGGTGACGCTGGCGCTGCGCGCGCTCAAGCCCGCGGGCCGCGATGGCCTGCCGGGCATCCGCGAGTGGCTGGTGGCGTTCATCAACAACCCGGTGTCGCGGTTCCTGACCAACCCGGTGGTGGCCACGGCGCAGTTCGTCGCCGGCTTCTACCTGCTGTACATGACGCCGCTGTACGACTACATGGCCGGCGAGCACGCCGGGCACCTGTTCATGAACATCCACTTCCTCATCTCCGGCTACATCTTCTACTGGGTGATCATCGGCGTCGATGCCGCGCCGCAGCAGATTTCGCCGGCGGTGAAGCTGGTGTCGCTGATGGGCTCGCTGCCCTTCCACGCGTGGTTCGGCATCACCCTGATGCAGATGCAGCAGGTGCTGGCGGAGGACTACTACCGCGAGCTGGCGCTGCCGTGGCAGGTGGATCTGCTGGCCGACCAGAACGTCGGCGGCGCGGTGGCGTGGGCGCTTGGCGAAGTGCCCATGTTCATCGTCATGGCCGCACTGTTCGTCCAGTGGCGCCGCAGCGACGAGAAGGACGCCGCGCGCTACGACCGCAATGCCGAGCGCGACCACGACGCCGAGCTGGAGGCCTACAACGCCATGCTCGCCGCCCGCCGCGGGCAGGGCATGACGGATGAGGAGCGCGAGTACTACACCGGCACCGTCGACTCCGACCACGAGGTCCACCTCGGTTCGGCGAAGGACGCCGGCAAGCAGCGCCGCAGGTAGGCGGCAGGTTCGGCAGAGCGCGCGGCGGGTTTCCCGCCGCGCGCTTTCGCGTGCGCGCACCACGCTTGACGACGGTTGCGCGCAACTTCGGTAGCGCAGCGTCGTCGTCAAGCCGGGCAGCCCGTGGGCTGTGGATGAGCGGCGTAATCCCGGATTCATCCACAGGCACGGGATCCGGCGGTGGTGCCGGCGTGCGCGGGGCGGCAGGGTCGGTCGTGCGAGGCCCGGAGGCGAGCAGCGGTTCCGGGGTCCACGACCAGAAGGGGGACTCGCAGTGTCCGAAATCAACGTGACCGTCGTCGGGAACATCACCAAGAATCCGGAGATCAAGACCACTCACGGCGGGAAGCTGGTGACGCGCCTGCGCGTCGCCTCGACCCGCAAGCGCCACATCGACGGCCAATGGGTCGATGCGGAGAAGGCGTACATCGACGTCGACTGCTGGGAGCATCTGGCGCAGAACGTGGTGAACACGTTCGGCAAGGGCGACCGCATCATCGCCGAGGGGCGGCTGCGCACCGACGAGTGGCAGGACGAGGAAGGCAACAAGAGGTCCTTCACCAAGGTCGTCGCCGATTCCGTCGGCGCGGACCTGCGGTTCGCCACCGCGGTGATCACCCGCAACAAGACCAGCGGATCCCGCACGGCCGAGGCCGAGCGCCGGGCGCGCGAGGCGGAGGAGATGGGGCAGGGCGGCGGCCATGCCGGCGGAGACGGGCAGTCGCGCGGCTCGGGAGAGGCCGGCGAGGTGAAGGCCTTCTTCCCGGAGGACGCCAAGGTGCCGGATATGGCGGCGGCCGATACGGAGTCGGCGGATGTGGCGGTGTCTGACATGGCGGCGTCGGGCATGGACGCGACTGACTTGGGCACGGCCGACACCGAGGCGCCGGAGGCGGAGGTCGCCGAGATGGCCTCGTAGGTCCGGCGGGGTGCGCGGGCCGCCGGTCGGGGAAGAATCCGGCGGTACCGGTAAGGTGAGGGCGAATGTGCGCGGGCGGTGACCGTCGTCAAGCAACAGCCGGGGACGCGACCAGCGGACCCGGGACTGGCGGGGACGGATCGCCGCGCACCTGATACGAAACCACCTACCTCCGAAGGAGAGCGCAGCTGTGGCTGAGTTCATCTACCAGATGAAGAACGTGCGTAAGGCGCACGGCGACAAGGTCATCCTCGACAACGTGACCATGGCGTTCTACCCGGGCGCCAAGATCGGTGTCGTGGGCCCCAACGGCGCGGGCAAGTCGTCGATCCTGAAGATCATGGCGGGCCTGGACCAGCCGTCCAACGGCGAGGCGTACCTCGAGCCGGGCGCCACCGTGGGCATCCTGCTGCAGGAGCCGCCGCTGAACGAGGAGAAGACCGTCCGCGGCAACGTCGAGGAGGGCCTCGGCGACATCTTCGAGAAGAAGCAGCGCTTCGAGCAGATCGCCGAGGAAATGGCGACGAACTACACCGATGAGCTGATGGAGGAGATGGGCAAGCTCCAGGAGGATCTCGACGCCGCGGATGCGTGGGAGATCGACTCCAAGATCGAGCAGGCCATGGACGCGCTGCGCTGCCCGCCCGGCGACGAGGCCGTCACCCACCTGTCCGGTGGCGAGCGCCGCCGCGTGGCCCTGGCCAAGCTGCTGCTGTCCGAGCCGGACCTGCTGCTGCTCGACGAGCCCACCAACCACCTCGACGCCGAGTCGGTGCTGTGGCTGGAGCAGCACCTGCAGAACTACCCCGGCGCCGTGTTGGCCGTGACCCACGACCGTTACTTCCTGGATCACGTCGCCGGCTGGATCTGCGAGGTCGACCGCGGCAAGCTCTACCCCTACGAGGGCAACTACTCCACGTACCTGGAGCAGAAGGCCCAGCGACTCGAGGTCGCGGGCAAGAAGGACGCCAAGCTGCAGAAGCGCCTGAAGGACGAGCTGGCGTGGGTCCGCTCCGGCCAGAAGGCCCGCCAGGCGAAGAACAAGGCCCGCCTGGAGCGCTACGAGCAGATGGTGGAGGAGGCCGAGCAGTACAAGAAGCTCGACTTCGAGGAGATCCAGATCCCGACCCCGCCGCGCCTGGGCAACCAGGTCGTCGAGGTGACGGACCTGGACAAGGGCTTCGACGGCCGCACCCTGATCAAGGACCTGTCGTTCACGCTGCCGCGGAACGGCATCGTCGGCGTCATCGGCCCCAACGGCGTGGGCAAGACGACGCTGTTCAAGACCATCGTCGGCCTCGAGCAGCCGGACGACGGCGACGTGAAGGTCGGCCAGACCGTCGAGCTGAGCTACGTCGACCAGAACCGCGCGAACATCGACGGCGAGAAGACCGTGTGGGAGGTCGTCTCCGACGGCCTGGACTACATCCACGTCGGCCAGAACGAGATGCCGTCGCGCGCGTACCTGTCGGCGTTCGGGTTCAAGGGCGCCGACCAGCAGAAGCCGGCGAAGGTGCTCTCCGGCGGTGAGCGCAACCGCCTGAACCTGGCGCTGACGCTGAAGCAGGGCGGCAACCTGATCCTGCTGGACGAGCCGACCAACGACCTCGACGTGGAGACCCTGTCGTCGCTGGAAAACGCGCTGGAGCAGTTCCCGGGCTGCGCCGTGGTCATTTCCCACGACCGTTGGTTCCTGGACCGCACCTGCACCCACATCCTCGCGTGGGAAGGCAACGTCGAGGAGGGCCAGTGGTTCTGGTACGAGGGCAACTTCGAGGGCTACGAGAAGAACAAGGTCGATCGCCTCGGCCCGGAGGCTGCCCGCCCGTCGCGCGTCACGCACCGCAAGCTGACCCGCTAGCAGCCGGCCAGCTACAACTGGGGAAGGCGCCGGTCCGGCCCCGCCGGGGCGGCGCGCTCCCGCCGATTCGAGAAAGGTTGTGCACATGCCCGATACCAATGCATTTCTGACCACCGTCCCGGTGCGCTGGTCCGATTTCGACCAGTACGGGCACGTCAACAACATCGCCTATCTCGAATACGCCCAGGAGGCGCGGGTGGCGTTCGCCAACGCCAGCGTCGAAGGCGGCGGCGGGAAGTTGGGCACCGTGGTGCGCCACATGGAGATCGACTATCTCCGCGCGCTGCTGCCCGACACCCGCGAGGTGCTCGTGGAAACCGAGATCATCGCCATGGGCAACACCTCGTACACCATCCGGCAGGCCATCAAGGACCAGCACGGCCACATCGCCGCGATGCTGACCACCGTCATGGTCCTGTTCGACCTGGAGGAATCCCGCGCCCGCGAGCTGACGCCGTCGGTGCGCAAGACGCTGGTGCGCTTCGCCTCGCCCGAGCTGACCGCCGGAACCGGTGACGGCGATGAGTGACGGTGCGGTGCGCGCCGGGTCGGGCGGGGAGAGCCTCGTCGTCCACGACGCCGCGGCACTGACCAACCTGGGCGTTCTCGCCCGCAAGGCCGAGGCGATGGACCCGCAGGCTCTGCTGCGGATCCGCGCCACCGCGCCGGGTTCGCCGGATGATCCGGTCGCCGCATCGCGGCCCGCCGGCATCGCCCGGGTGTGGGCGACCACCCCGTTTGGTCCGATGGCCTGCCGCACCATGGCCATCACGCCCGGCCGCGACGACATGATCGTCCGCGCCGATGCGGTCTCCGCCGCCACCGGCGATGCCCGCTCGGTGCCGCAGCTCGACGCCGCCGTGCCCATGACCCTGGGCTGCGGAGCCGCCGCCGATGCCTCCTGGCCGGGCCGGTTGCCCGTCGACGGTGGCTGGTCCGTCCTCGATGCCGTGCCCGCCGCCGTCTTCCGCGAATTGGAGGCGCAGGCCAGGGGAGTGGCGAAGGAAGAGTCGGGCCCCCTCGGCTTGCCGACGTCCCTGCTCGACCAGAAGGTCCTCACCGTCCGGTCCAGTGGAAGCGAGTCCGCCGAGATCTCCATGCGCGAGGTCTTCGCCCTGTGCACGATGGGATTCATCCCCGTCGAGCCCGCCGCGAATGAGCCCGTGCGGGTGTCGGTGAAGGGACGCTGGCGTCGCCTCGATGGGCGCTTCGGCAGCGTCTACGCCTCCGAGGGCTTCGGCGTTCTCCCGATTTAACGGGCCTCACCAGCGGCACCGATCAGCGGCCGCCCCCTCCCGTCCACCGCCCCTCCCCGGTTAACCCACCCCGAATGGCCAAAATGGGCTGTTTTAACGGGTGGGTTAGGACATTCGGGGTGGGTTAGCGTGCGTGTCCGCGCCGCCCGCCCGCGTTCCGTCAGGCGTGGGTGTTGATGAGCATGTCCGCCACCCGCACCATGTGCTCCCACACGGCGTCGCGGTGGGGCTTGGGCAGCTCCTCATCCGACACCTCGGCGAGCGACAGCGCCATCAGCTCGAGCCACCGATCGCGGGCCGCCATGTCGATGACGAACGGATGATGGCGCATGCGCAACCGCGGATGGCCCCGCTCCACGTTGTACGTGTCGGGGCCGCCCCAATACTGCTCGAGGAACATCCGCAGCCGGCGCTCCGCACCCTCCCAATCGGACTCGGGGTACATGGGGCCGAGGATGTCGTCATCCGGAACGCGGGCATAGAAGCCGCGCACGATCTTCGCGAACGTCTCCTCGCCCACCTCACGGTAGAAATCGCTGTACTGCGGCTGGTCGCCGCCGGGGGCTGCCTGGGGGGTCTGGCCGTTGCTCATGCCCACCAGGCTACCCAGCCGCTCAGGCCTCCGGCACGAACCCGTCGCACTCCCGCGCCGCCAGCGCACGCTGCACGCGATCACGGTTCTCCGCGACGATGCGCTTGACCGGGGCGGGCACGGAGTCGTCGTCAAGCACCTGCGAAGCCTTGTCCAGACCGGCCTGCGAGACCTCCCAATGCGGGTAGAGGCCGTCGAGCATGCGCTGCGCGGTCTCGGAGGAATACTCGCCCCACCAGCCCGGGGCCTCGGCGAAGTAACGGTCGGTGAACTCGCCGAGCAGCTCGTCGGACCCCGCGGCGGCGAAACCGGCCATCATCGACCGCAGCATCAGGTTCGAGGGGGCGGCGGGGCCGGTGGCGGTGCAGGTGTTCCACACGCGGATCTTGTTGTCGAGCTCCGGGATCGCCGCCCGGGCCTTCGCCGCGGACTGCGCGCCCAGCGCCGACTGATCGTCGCGCTCGACGGCGCTGATGTCCGTCAGGCCCTTGTCGCCGGCGGCGACGAGGACGGTCAGCGCCTTCCACGTCATGTCGGCGTCGACGGTCAGGCCCTCCAGGCCGGCGTCCTCGGGCGCACCTGCCAGGATCGCGCGGAAGACCTCGACCGACCCGGCGGCGTCGGCGGGAAGCATGGCCAGGGCGTTGACGAAGGCCAGCTGCGCATCCGAACCGTTCTCGGCCGCGCGGGCGTGGTCGAGCAGCCCGGCACCGAGCACGCGGCGGCCCTCCTCGGCCCAATCGCGGGCGGCGTAGCGCTCAACGGCGGTGACGGCCTGCGCCAGTACGCGCTCGAGCACCGAAATCTGATCCTCGGACGGGGCGCCGCGCAGCACCATGTCCACGAAATCGCGGGCGCGGACCTTCGCGGCGCGCGTCATCTCCCACATGGTCGACCACGCCAGGGTCCGCGGCATCGGATTCTCGAAGGCGCCGATGTTCTCGAGCAGGAACGATCGCGAGGCGACGTCCATCTCTATGAAGCAGTAGCTCAGGTCATCGTCGTTGACCAGGACCACGTCGCCGGCGGGCACGCCGGAAAGCTCCGGGACCTCGGTGGTCTCGCCCTTGACGTCGACCTCGACGCGGTGGGTGCGGCGCAGCACGCCGTCGGTCATCGCGTAGATGCCGACCGCGACGCGGTGGTCGCGCAGCTCGCCCGCGCCCGGCTCGGCGCCGGTCTGGCGGATGGCGAAGACGTCGTAGACCTCGGCGGCGCCGTCGCCATCCTTCGTCGAGTAGCCGGCGGACAGCGTGTTGATGCCCGTCGTCGTCAGCCACTGGTCCGCCCACCCGGACAGGTCGCGGCCCGAGGCCTCCGACAGCGCGCCGAGCAGGTCGGCGAAGGTGGCGTTGCCGAAGCGGTGGCGGGCGAAGTGCAGCCGCGCGCCGGCGAGGAACGCATCTTCGCCGACGTAGGCCACCAGCTGCTTGAGCACCGACGCGCCCTTGGCGTAGGTGATGCCGTCGAAGTTCTGGTCGACGGTGTCGATGTCGGAGGCGTCCGCGGCGATCGGGTGCGTCGACGGCAGCTGGTCCTGCTGGTACGCCCACGCCTTCTCCACGTTGGCGAACGTCGTCCACGCGCCGGTGTACTCGCTGACGTCGGCCTGCGACGCGCACGCCGACCACGTGGCGAAGGACTCGTTGAGCCACAGGTCGTCCCACCACTGCATGGTCACCAGGTCGCCGAACCACATGTGCGCCATCTCGTGGAGGATGGTCTCGTTGCGGCGCTCGTACAGGTAGCCGGTGGTGCGGGAGCGGAAGACGTACTCGTCGCGGATGGTCACCGCGCCGGCGTTTTCCATGGCGCCCATGTTGAACTCGGGGCAGAAGATCTGGTCGTACTTGCCGAAGGGGTACGGCTCGCCGAAGTTCGCCGCGTACCAGTCGAAGCCCTCCTTGGTTTCGCGGAACAGGCGCTCGGCGTCGAGGTGCTCCGCGATCGACGCGCGGCAGTACAGGCCCAAGGGGATGGTCAGCTCGCCGTCGGGCTGGTGGTCGGCGGGGGTCTCGGGATGCTTGGCGACGGTGCCGGCCCACTCATCGCGCACCTCGTGCCAGGGGCCGGCGCAGAATGCGATGAGATACGTCGACAGCGGCACGTCCACGCGGAAGCGGTGGATGCGGGCGGCGGGGCCGTCGAGCGGCGGGATCTCGCCGTCGGCGGGGGCGACGTCGGAGATCTCCGCCTCGGAGTTGGACACGATCAGCCACGAGCCCGGGGCGGTGACGTCCATCGAATACGTCGCCTTCAGGTCCGGCTGGTCGAAGCAGGCGAACACGCGCTTGGCGTCGGCGGTCTCGAACTGGGAGTAGAGGTAGGTCTGCTCGTCGGCGGGGTCGGTGAAGCGGTGCAGACCCTCGCCGGTGGTGGTGTAGCGGCAGTCCGCGTCGACCACGATCTCGTGGTCTCCGGAGGTGAGGTCGAGGCGGAGGCCGCGTTCGTCGTCGTAAAGCTCCTTGGAGCCGCCGCAGGCCGACTCCGTGACGTCCGTGCCGTCGATGGTGACGGAGCGGACGTCGGCATTGCGGAGGTCGAGGAAGGTCTCGCCCGCGGACTTCGCGGTCAGCGTGATGGTGGTGATGGACCGGAAGGTCTCGTCACCCGGGGCGGTGGTGGTGCCCGGGGCGCCGGTGACGTCGAGGGAGATGTCGTAGTGGGACACCTCGAGCATGGCAGCGCGGTCGGCGGCCTCGGTCTGCGTCAGGTTCGTGGAAGTCATGGGGTTCAGGGTAACCGCGCGGCGGTGGGCGCGGCAGGAAGTCCGCGGACGGCTCCGGGCGGGGATGCGGGCGCCGGGGGAGTGTTCGCGCGGAGCGAATGGTGATCCATCAACAAGAATTTTCGTCTACCCTGGCGAACGCAGCCAACGAAAGGAAATCTCCATGACCGCCCGCGAATCCGTGACCTTCTGGTTCGACGCCTCCTGCCCCTACTGCTGGATCACCTCCCGCTGGATCAAGGAGGTGGAGAAGGTCCGCGACATCGAGGTCACGTGGCAGCCGATGAGCCTGTCCGTGCTCAACGAGGGCCGCGACGAGCTGCCCGAGGACTACAAGCAGCGCATGGTGGCCAACTGGGGCCCGGCCCGCGTGTTCACCGCCGTCGCCGTCGAGGACGGCGAGGACAAGCTCGACGCCCTGTACACCGAGATGGGCACCCGCATCCACAACGGTGACCAGGGCCGCAAGAACACCGCCGACGGCTACGACGACGTCGTCCGCGAGTCGCTCGCCGCCGTCGGTCTGCCCGCCGAGCGTTTCGACGCCGCCCACTCCGACGACTACGACGCCAAGCTGCGCGAGTACCACGCCGGCGCGATGGACGCCGTCGGCGACGAGGTGGGCACCCCGGTGGTCAAGCTCGGCGACACCGCCTTCTTCGGGCCCGTGCTCACCCGCATCCCGCGCGGCGAGGACGCCGGCAAGATCTTCGACGGTTCCGTCCTGCTGGCCGCGTACCCGCACTTCTTCGAGCTCAAGCGCTCCCGCACCGAGGCCCCCGAGTTCGATTAAATGAGCCCGGCCATCCAGATCCGCGACGAGCTGGAGAACAATCGCTTCGCCTTGCTTGTCGACGAGCAGTACGCGGGCTTCGCGTATTACGAGAAGTTCACCGGCATGCGCGATTTCACGCACACAGAGATCGGCTCGGCCTTCGAGGGGCGGGGCCTGTCCAAGGTCCTGATCCAGGACGCCCTCGACCAGGCCATCGCCGCCGGCGACGAGATCGTGGCCACGTGCCCCGCCGTGCGCCGCTTCGTGCGCAAGAACCCCGAGTACAAGGAGCACGTGCGGGAGGCGTGACCTCCCGGCGTCACAGGGGACCTGGGCGATGAGCGCCCCGCCGTAATCGGCGGGGCGCTTCGTCATGGGTGGACCGGTGCTGGCCATGATCGGGTTCGGGTGACGTCAGTTCAGGCTGTCGTACTCGTAGTCGTAGGAGATCTCATCGAGAAAGGTCTTGGCTTCCTCGACCTTGGATCGTGAGTTGACGAGATTGCCTTCTTCATCGTGGTACGTGACGCAACCGAAGTAGTAGGGGCTGGGAACTCCGAAGCCGTTGACGAATTGGACCGTACCCAAGTTGACCGTGATGAATGCGGTGTCCTCGGTGCCCTGGTGGGATTCCGCGACTTCGGGCAGCGGCTCCAAGGGATCATCGAATTCGGCAGCTGCCGGGTGTTTCGCGTAATCGGTGACGCTGGACTCGCATCCTTCGATGGCGGTCTCTGAGATTCGGGCGTTGATCTCCTCTTTCTTGCGGAACTCTCCCGCCACCGCCGCTATGACGAGGACGCAGAGCAGTGCGGAGATGACGCCCACAGCGACGACGACGCGAAACCACCAGCGTTTGTAGAAGGGTTTCGGGGCCGGCGGAATCGGAGGCATGGCCCAGCCCTGCGGGATTGGTTGATAGGGGGAGGTCACGTCTGCTTCTTTCGGTGGAGAGGTGGAGGTGGAAATGCACCGCCATCATGTACGACGATCCGGATGGCCCCGCCGGGCTCGGCGAACCTTCATTCGGGAAATGCCATTCAAGGACGTTCTGCCATGCATGGCGGGCACTTAGTCGTGAATGTGGGGGATGGCGATGGACTGGCCGGGGGTAAGGGCCCGAGGGCTGAAATATCGCTATAGCTCGCAGGCGACGAGATCGTTGTTCCGGTCCAAACCGGGTCGGTATCCCGGTGCGCCGGCCGGAATCGGTGCAGCGCCGGCCGCGCGAGCTTCAGCGCAGTTTGCGTAGTAGACGCCACCGCCGGCGTCCGCCGGCGGCGTGTAGGCGGGAGCCGGCTGAGGCTGGGGAGTCGCCGTCGGGGGAAGCGGTGCCGGCGGTGCGGGAACGTACGGGCGGCGATCTCGGTCGTCGTTGTCCTGCTCTCCGTCGACGAAGAAGGCGGGCTCGCTCGTCGGGGGAGTTGAGGAAGACGTCTCGGCCGAAGTGGGGACGGACGACGAGGTGCTGCTCGAGGTTGACGAGGAAGACGTGGCGGGGCTGCTGGGGGACGAGGGGGCGGTGCTCGACTCGGCCGTGGTCACGGCGTTGGCGCCGGACTGTTCGGACTTGGAGGCCAGTGCGCCAAGGCCGAGGAAGCCGGCGAGGAGAAGCCCCAACGAACCGGCCACGATCTTCAGCGGTGAGCGCTTCTTCTTTGGCTTCTGTGGCCGGGAGATGCCCATCGGAGCGGGTGATCCCTCGAACAGCTGGTGTCCCCCAGCAGCGGGCAGGTGCGATGTACGCGGCTTTTCCGAGAACGGGTTGGTGAACGGAGACTCGGGTGCCGGCGTCGGCCGAGATGCTGCATCCGTCCGCAGTGCGCTGCGGCGTGCAGAGTTCGCCGCGACAGGCGCGAGTTTCGGCAGGGGCGACACCTCGGGTTCGAGGTCGGCATCGGTGAGGTCCGCGGCGCGGGCACATTCCAGGGTGACCTGGGGGACGTCGCCGGACCCGTCGATGAAGGCACGCGACACCGTCACGCAACCCAGTGCACGGAAGTGATTGACCGCCGGCAGTACCTTTTCGCCCATTGCCTTCGACAACTCGCCGACCCGCTTGCCGTTGAGCCGAACTTCGACGCCGTCGTACTTGGTGCGAACCCCGAACTTCGCGGCGTGGAGGGTTGCGAGAACCTGGCATCGTCCGGATGCCGGGAGGATCGAGCGCAGGTAGTCCGCATGGCCGTCTTCCCCGGTCACCTGGATGATGTTGCCGGACGGCATGAGCACCCAGTTGCCGGATGACGGTGGGTTGTTGACCGGGACCACCACATCGGGCTCCCGCAAGGACACATCGATTTTGATCGCGGCGGACCCGGAGGCGGCGCCCTTTTTGACGCGGGCGACCGTTGTGGGGCTGAATCCGGACGCGAGGATGCGATTGAGCTGCGCATACGCTGCGGCGTCCGTCGCCCGGAGTGCGCCGATGCGCATGCCGCGCCACATGACGACGAGTGCGGGATGCGCCCCGGACCCGCTGCCCGATGTTTCCGGGGATCCGTCGGATGCAATGGCGACATCCACGATGTGATTGCCGCCCCCGGCAATGAGTGCCGACAGTTCCGCCAGTGCCTTCTTGGTGGCCCGTCGCAGATCGACGGATGTGGTCATTTTGTTGCCGCGGGCGGAAACGTCGTAGGTGGTGCCGGACACGGTGCTCCTTTGGGTGGGGCGCCGAAACCGACCCTTCCCAGCGGGGTCGTGATTCCCATGCGCCGGGGATCCTGCTCCGGAAAATGATAGAGGGCGGAAACGAAAAACGGGCACCCCGGTCAAACTGGGTGCCCGCTTTCGGGGTGAGCGCTACATGCCCTTCGAGCCGTCGACGACGGTGAGCTTCAGCGCCGGGGTGTGCACGCCGTCGCCGCCGGCCACTCCCGCGACCAGTCCCGCGTCTTCGCCTTCGCCGGGGCCCGAGCCGAGCTTCGCCAGGTCGTCGGCGGTGGCGCCCTCGCCCTCGACGGCATCGGCATCGGGGTGCCAGGCCGGCGGGACGTACACGCACGTCGGATCCGACGCGCGGTAGTCGCCGGTCAGCGCGAACGCCGTCGACCGCGACCCGCCGCACACGTTGTGGAAGCCGCACACGCTGCACTTGCCGTGCCAATTGTCCGGATCGCGCAGCTCCTTGAACACCGGCGACTCGGAGTAGATTTCCGGGAAATCCGTCTCCTTCACGTTGCCGCAGTGCAGTGGCAGGAATCCGTTCGGGTACACGTCGCCGATGTGGTCGATGAACGCGAACCCGGACCCCGAATTCACCGCCATCGGCGAGCGCGGCGGACGGGGCTTGGCGGGATGCTCGCCGAGGAGGGCGGTGGTCTGTGCGGTGAGGTCGTCGTAAAGCGGCCCGCCCTGGTACTTCGGGCCACCGGTCTCCTCGGCCTCGCGGCGCTGCAGCACGACCCGGCGGTACTGCGGGGCCTCCGTGGTCTTGATGGCGATGCGGTCGGAGATGTCGACGAGCCAATTGAGCACGTCCTCGCGCTCCTCCGGCGACAGGCAATTGAGCGCCGCCCCGCGGCCCGTGGGCACGAGGAAGAAGACGTACCACATCTTCGCGCCCATCTCGATGACCTTCTTCAGCAGCGCAGGGGCCTCGCCGATGTTGTCGCGGGTCAGCGTCGAGTTGATCTGCAGGCGGTAGCCGGCCTCGTTGATCACGGGGGCCATCTCGACGGTCTTCTCGAACGTGCCCGAAAAACCGCGGAACGCGTCATGGGTGGCCGCGGTGGCGCCGTCGAGCGACATGGACATCGCCTTGCCGCCGGCCTCGCGCAACGACTGGATGCGCTCCGGCGTCAGCTTCGGCGTCACCGACGGCGACAGGGACACGTTGAGGCCCTTCGACGTGCCGTATTCGGTCAGCTCCTCCAGATCCGCCCGCTCGAACGGGTCGCCGCCCGTGAACACCACCAGCGGCAACGGCTTGTCGTACGACGACAGCGCATCCAGCAGCCGCTTGCCCTCCTCCGTGGACAACTGCTCCGGGTGCGGCTCATGCTGGGCGTCGGCCCGGCAGTGCTTGCACACCAGGCCGCACGCCCGCGTCACCTCCCAGATCACGATGAACGGCTTCGTGTTGATGTCGTGGCGGACGGTGCGGACTGCTGGGGGCCGATGCACGGGGCTTCCTAGGGTTGCCGGGAGAGGGAAAATACGCCTTCCCCAGCCACTTTACGCCCCGGCGCCGGCTTATTCGAAGGCCTCCGGCCCCGCTACAGCGACGTCTTCCACTCGGTCGGCTCACCGGAGAAGCTGAACAGGGCCTCGTGGGTCAGCGTGTACTCGCCGGGCGCGCCGTCCGACTTGAAGCAGACGGTGCCCGCGCGCGAGCCCCCAGGCGCCAGGTCGACGGCGTCGAAGTTGGTCTCGCCGCCGAACTCGGTGCTCAGGATGACCCCGCTGGGATCGGTGAGCTCCCAGTCCATGGCGTTGAGGCTGACCGTGTCGGAGTCGGAGACGTTGAGCACCGACACGTCCGCGCACACCTGGTTGTCGCCGAACACGTCCGGGCCCGCATTGCGGAAGTTGGACGTGGTCATCTCCGCGTCACCGACGGTGACCGTGTCGCCGACCTGGGCGGGGCCCGACTGCTCCGCGCCCTCGCCGCCGCCATTGGCCTCCGCGCCGGCCGCGGCCGTGTCGGTCGTTCCGTCGCACGCGGCGAGGGAGAGGGCCAGGGCGGCGAGGCCGGCGGCGATGGTGGACTTCTTCATGATGCACTCCTGATGCGTGATGGCTCCCGCTGCGAAACCGCCCGGTGCCGGATGTCCGACCCCGCGGTCGCCCGCCGGTCGGAGCCGCCCCATCGGCGACGAATGCAGAATCGCACCCCTCCCGGATCGCCTATGTTTATGCGTCGAATGAACGGGCGAACGGCGTTGCGCAGCGCCGGAAAAGGGAGGCTTTGCGACGGGGGACGGTGGACGTCGTCAAGCGAAAACCCCCGCCACCAGCGCCCCCTCGCCCCGCCGCCGACAATGCGCACCCCCGCGCGCGGGCCTGGTTATGCTGGTCCCATGCGTATTTACCTTGGCGCGGACCACGCCGGCTTCGAGATGAAGAACCTGATCAAGGACCACCTGGAAAAGACGGGCCACGAGGTCGTCGACTGCGGCGCCCACGTGTACGACGCCGCCGACGACTACCCGGCCTTCTGCATCGAGGCCGCCTCCCGCACGGTCAACGACCCCGGCTCCCTGGGCATCGTGCTCGGCGGCTCCGGCAACGGCGAGCAGATCGCCGCCAACAAGGTCAAGGGCGCCCGCTGCGCGCTGGCCTGGTCCGTCGAGACCGCGAAGCTGGCGCGCGAGCACAACAACGCCCAGCTCATCGGCATCGGCGGCCGCATGCACTCCGAGGAGGAGGCGCTGGCCATCGTCGACGCCTTCGTCTCCCAGCCGTGGAGCGAGGAGGACCGCCACCAGCGGCGCATCGACATCCTCGCCGACTACGAGAAGACCGGCATCGCCCCCGCCCTGCCCGAGCAGGAGTAGGCCCGGCTGCGCGACGCCTCGCGCGGCTCGGCGGTTGAGCTGCTTATCGGCGGCATCCCACTGTGCGTGGGGTGCCGCCTTTGCTTTGCGACGGCCCGGTCACGGCAAGTCCCGCGTTGCCGCGCCGGGGGCGTGGTGGTTCTGGCCGTGGGACCTCCCGGCCGCGGCAAGTCCCGCGCTCTCGTGCCGAGAGGATGCCACCGATTTCGGCGACCTGCGGAAACGTAGTTGTCGACGCGGCGTTGGTATCTCCTGGGCACGGGCGGGCGCGGGCGGGGGCGTCGGCCGGAGGGTTTCGTGCGTATGCGGTGCCAGCGCTGCACATGTGCAGCTCGTGACCTGCGGCGATGGAAGTGGAGCCGCGGGGGAGTAACCGCATTTGCACGAAACCCGCGGCCCAAGCGGACCGCGGGTGCGTGAAAGGGGAGTGGCGCTCAGGCGCCGGGGCTAGAAGTCGAAGTCGAATCCGCCGCCGTCGAAGAAACCGCCGCCATCGCCGCCGCCGTCTCCACCGAACAGGCCGCCGTCGAAGAACCCGCCGCCGTCGCCGCCGGCATCCCCGATGTCGCCGCCCATGTCGCCGCCGGCATCGCCCGCGTCACCAGCATCGCCCGCGTCACCGGCGTCGCCACCATCACCAGCGTCACCGCCATCGCCCGCATCGCCGCCGTCACCGGCGCCCTCGGAGCCGTCGCCGGCGCCGCTCTCGAAGTCGGACGCGGCGTAGGCGACGCCCGCCATGCCGTTGAACATCATGGAGAACAGCAGCACCGAACCCATGGTCCACATGCCGGTGCGCAGCGCCGACTGCCACCACGGCTCGGAGTACCAGCCGGCCGGGACGGGGCGCCCGGCGACCTTGCCGCCGGGGTAGTAGTTCGGGGTGTCCTCGGTGGCCACGGGCGACGCGGAGATCTCGCGGCCCTCGTGCTCGATGGTGCGCTGCTCGGTGACGGAGCCGGCGGAGCGCTGGCCCTCCAGCGGCGGCAGCGCGGGCCCGGCGGGCATGCCCATGATCTCGCGCGCGGCGTTGACGTAGTGCAGGCCCTCGAGCGCCGACTCCCGCGCCAACTGCGCCTGCTTGACGGTGTTGGCCGTGGAGATCTGCGCGGACGCGGCGTTGTAGCGCTCGGACGCGTCGGCCATGGCCTGCGTCGAGGCCGTGTCGGACCCGGCGATGGACAGCACCTGGGACCCCAGCCGCTCGATCCAGCGCCGCGCGTCGGCCACGGCGTCGGCGACGTCGTCGTGGGCGCGCTGTTCGATGTGCTTGTTCTGGCGCTTCTGGGTCATCTGGATCAGCAGGACGCCGCCGATGATCACGACGGCGATGAGCAGGAGAGCTTCCATCTTCTGGGGCACGGTCCTATCGGGTTGGTGTCCGCGCGTGTCGGTGTCCGCGCGTTCGGGTGTCACTGGGTGCAACGGGCGAGCGCCCCGATTCGTTCCATGGGGCACGCATTTTCGCCCGACTTTTTGCCCGACTTCTTGCCCTCCGGTTTCCCTTTCCTTCTTGCTTTGCGACGCCGCCCCTCCACCTCTCCACCGCACGTTCCGCCGAAGCCGGAGGCGTAACATTGCGGGGAGATAACGTTCGCGTCGAAAAGCATGATTTTTGTGATCGGCCACACATAGTGTGGCGTCATGTCAACGACGGGGCCCACCAGCAAACGCACGCTCTACCCTGCGCCGCGCACGTCGCCGGTCGCGGAGCCGCTGCGGCACGACGTCGACCTGCGCGGGCTGCTCATCGGCACGGCGTCGGCGGCCGGCCAGATCGAGGGCGGCGACGAGAACAACGACTGGCTCGACTGGGCGCGGGTGCCGGGCAACATCGCCGACGGATCGACGCCGCTGCGCGCCACCGACCACTGGAACCGGTGGCGCGAGGACAACGAGCTGATGGCGTCGCTGAAGCTGCCGATCGCCCGCATCGGCGTGGAGTGGGCGCGCATCGAGCCGCGGCCGGGGGAGTTCGACCACGCGGTGCTCGACCGCTACCGCGAGGAGATCGCCGACCTGCGCGACAAGGGGATCCGGCCGCTGGTGACGCTGCACCACTTCGTCAACCCCCGCTGGTTCGCCCAGCGCGGCGGGTTCACCGCGGACGAGTCGGCGGCGACGTTCCTGCGCTACGCGGCGACGACCGTGCGGGCGCTCGATGACCTGGTCGACGAGTGGATCACCGTCAACGAGCCCAACGTCTACGCCACCCAGGCGCACATGTTCCGGTCGGGGCCGCCGGGCAACTACTCCTGGCGCGACACGATGGCCGTGCTGCGCAACACCGCGGTGTCGCACATCCGCGGCTACGAGCTCATCCACGACATCCAGGGCGACCGGGCGAAGGTCGGCATCTCCCACCACGCCCGGGCGTTCGCGCCGCGCAATCCGCGCAACCCGGTGCACCGGGGACTGTCGCGGCTCAACCGCCACCTGTTCCAGGACATCGTCGCCGACGCCCACATCGCCGGGACGTTCCACCCATTGTTGGGCGGGAAGAAGATGGGCCGCGGCCTGCCATCGGGGCGCCACCACGACTTTTTGGGGCTGAACTACTACTCGCGCACGGCCGTCGATAAGCTCGACGACGGAACGTTCGTCGGCGCCCCCGTCAACGACCTCGGGTGGGAAATCTACCCCGACGGCCTGGTCGAATGCGCCCGCGACCTGCACGAGCGGTTCGGCGGGCCGGTGTGGATCACCGAAAACGGCACCTGCGACCTCGGAGACCCGGCGACGGGCGAGCTCGAGTCGTTCCGGCCCCGGTTCATCCTGGAGCACCTGCGGGCGATCGCGGAATCGGATGTGCCCATCGAGCGCTGGTACCACTGGTGTTTCGTGGACAACTGGGAGTGGGCCGACGGCGAGGAGCCGCGGTTCGGCATCGTCCACCTGGACTACGAGACGCAGGAGCGCACGCTCAAGCCGTCGGGGCGCCTGCTCGCCGAGCTCGCCGCCGCCGGGCGCATCACCCCGGAGCTGCACGGGCGCTACACCGCCGGGCAGCGCTACCCGGTCGCCGTCGAGGGCACCGACCCCAACGTGCGGTCCGGTCCGGTCGGGGCGGCCGAATGAGCGCGGCGGAGAAGGCCATCGCCGACGTCGGGCGCTTCAGCTCCGACCCCGCGCAGCGCACGCCGGTGACCACCGGGTGGATCGTCCGCTACGGGCTGCTGTACCTGGGGCAGAACATTTCGTGGGCCGCGCCGACGCAGCTGCTGCTGGCGCAGCAGATCCTGGTGTGGCACCCGGGCGACAAGGAGCAGAAGCTCGCGCTGCTCATGGCGATCGGCGGCTTCTTCTCCATCATCGGCCACCCGTTGGCGGGGTGGCTGTCGGACCGCACGAATTCGAAGTGGGGCCGGCGCGCGCCGTGGATCCTCTTCGGGGGCCTGGCGGCGGCGGGTGCGCTGGTGTTCCTCGGCGCGGCGCCGGGCTTCGCGGCGCTGACCATCGGCTGGGCGGTGTTCCAGCTGGCGATCGCGGCGTCGATCAACGCCGCGCAGGCGGTGGCGCCGGACACCGTGCCCGACAAGCAATATGGCGTGGTCTCCGGCGTGCTGGGGCTGACGTACACGCTCGGCGTGGTGCTGGGCACGGTCGTGGCGACCCTTTTCGACGTCGGCTTGGCCTACATCGTCACCGCCGCCCTGCTGCTGGTCTTCATCGGCCAGTTCCTGCCGGGCTTCCGCGACGTGTCCCGGGTCAGGTCGCGGGGCTCGCTGTCGCCCATGCTTGACGACGCCCACCCCAGCCAGTCCGACGTGGTCCCCGCCGTCGCCGAGGCGCGCGGTGGGCTGTACCGCGACTTCACGTGGGTGTTCATCGCGCGGTTCCTGGTGACCACGGGCAACTCCGTGGCGTTGTTCTACCTCTTCTATTACTTGCGCGATCACATCGGCCACGCCGACCCGGATGCCGGGGTGCTGGTGCTCACCGGCGCCTATGCCGGATGCGTCGTGGTCACGGCGATTGCGTCGGGCAAGGTGTCGGACAAGCTGGGAAAGCGCCGCGTGTTCGTGGCGGCGTCGTCGCTGGGCGTCGCGGGGGCGTGCGCGCTGATGGCGGTGGCGGAGTCGTTCGCCATGGTCGTCGGGGCCGCGGTGCTGCTGGGCCTGTCGTGGGGCGTGTTCATGGCGGTGGATCAGGCGCTGATCAACCAGGTGCTGCCCAAGCCGGAGGAGCGCGGCCGCGACGTGGGCGTCATGAACCTCGCCGTCGCCGGCCCGAACATGGCCGCCCCGGTATTGGCCGCCTTCGCGCTGGCGAACCTCGGCGGCTACCCCGGCTTGTACATTTTCGCCGGAGTGCTCACCGCCGTCGGCGCCGTGCTCGTCTACCGGGTGCGCTCGGTGGCCTAAACCCGGCGGGCCATCCGGGCCATCGATTAGGGTTCCAGGCAGTCGTCGAAAGGTTCTTTTCCGTGCGCATCCCGCCGCTGCCCGTGACCGAAACCGCTCAGCCCAAAGCTGCTCAGCCCCATTCCGTCCGGCCTTCCATGCTCCGCCGGATCCTCGCGCCGGTGACGGTGCTGGCACTGGCCGGCGGGCTGGTGGCGGCGCCGACGGCCGCGGCGGACGAGCATGCCGATCTGGGCGGCCTCGACTGGGGCGAATGTCCGACCGCGGCGATGACGGCGCCGGGCACCGTGTGCGCGGATGTCCAGGTCCCGCGCGATCACGCCGACCCGGGTGGAGCGGAGATCACGTTGACGGTCAGCCGGGTGCCGGCGACGGGGGAGCGCCGCGGCGTCATCGCGGGCAATCCCGGCGGACCCGGCGGCGATGCGCTGGGCATGTTCTCGGATGAGGCCGTGCGCATGCCCGACGCCGTCCGCGAGCATTTCGACCTCATCGCCGTCGAACCGCGTGGGCTCTCCTGGGGCACGCCGCTGAAGTGCAATGTGGCGGGCATTCCGACTTCGGGGATCATCGCCGGGCAGGTCGGCGCGATGTACACGGCGTGCGAGTCCAATGATCCGGGTTACGCGGCGACCATCACCACGGAGAACACGGCCCGCGACCTCGAGCACGTCCGCGGGGTCCTCGGCCAGGATGAGCTGCACTTGTACGGCCTGTCCTACGGCACGGATCTCATGGGCACGTACGCGACCCTGTTCCCGGGCAGCACCGGCCGCGTGGTCCTCGATTCCTCGGTGGACCCGGCGCACCGGTATTTC
Organism: Corynebacterium sp. NPDC060344; assembly: GCF_042725215.1. Taxonomy (NCBI): domain Bacteria; kingdom Bacillati; phylum Actinomycetota; class Actinomycetes; order Mycobacteriales; family Corynebacteriaceae; genus Corynebacterium; species Corynebacterium sp. NPDC060344. The sequence goes on from NZ_JBHXCS010000003.1 coordinate 231,036, forward strand.
CAGTTGGGCGATGCCCGCGAGCAATGGCGCCGGGACGCCCTCAACGCCATGTTCCAGTGGATCGCCGACCACGATGAGCAGTACGGGTTGGGCACCACTCCGCTGCAGGCGTACACGAGGTGGTCGCAGCGCATCAACGAGGAGGTCGGCGCGCCGGGCCAGGTGTATCCGCCGCCGACGCAGGTGGGCGACGTCCCCGCGGTGTTCGCCGACAATCCCAAGGCCGTCAATGAGCTTGCCGACGCCATTCTCCCCGCCGTCTGGCGCGGCCATTCCTTCGCGGCGTCGATGCTCCGTCCGGGCGCAGGCGCGCAGTCGGTGCTGCTGCAGATGACGTTCGCCGCGACGTACTCGGAGAGCATGTGGCCGCAGATCGCCGATGCGATCGTCACCGGCGACGTACCGGTCCCGCCGACGCCGGAGGGCGTCACGCCGGAAGATGCCGTCGCCCAGTTGGAGGCCATGACCACGGTGGAGCGCGCCATCGTGTGCAACGACAACGTCTCCGACGCCGACCCGACGCGGATCCCGCGCGCGTACGTCGACCAGTACACAGGTGGGGACATCTTCCGCGTCAACGCCGATGCCCTGGCGTCCGGGCAGCTGTGCCTGGGGTGGCCGGGCCACCGTGCCGCGGTCGACCTCGATGGCGCGGCGCTGAAGACCCCGCCGCTTCTGCTGCATTACGACAAGGATGCCGCCGTCACCGGCACCGGCGGCCGGGCGATGCAGGCGGCCATGGGCGGCGAGTTGATCGAGTTGCCGGGCTACAGCCACGGCGTGCTCGTGGGCAACAACGACCCGGATCAGGTCGCCGATGCCGTCAGCGCCCACTACCTGGGATAGGACCGTCTCACCGGTCACTTCTTCCGGTCGTCGCGGCCCTTCTGCCATTCGCGCACGTCATCGGAGTTCCACAGCGTCAGGCCGTGGAGCTTCGTGGCGGGCACCGGCGCCTTGCCGCGGCCCGCATAACTGGTGAACGTGCCTCGGGCCGTGCCGGTGAACTCGGCGCATTCGGCCGCCGTCCACAGCTCGACGCCGGTGTCCTTGTCGATGATGCGGGGATCCATGCGAACCACGATAGCCACGCTTTACCCCTGCAAACGATCCCGACTGACAGTGCCATCGACTTGTGATCTGGGCTCAACGCAACCGTGACTCAACCTCGAACTCGGGGCCAGAGGATCTCCGTCGACCCAGGGTCCTCACACGGCCCGTAGGCGCTTTGACGTCCGCGGGGTGGGTGAACCCCGCTGCGGTGCAATCCTGAGAACAACCTATTCAAGAACGTCCCGTACGTGGCCTGGGGAGGGGACATGCACGGGATGAAATTGAATTTTCGGGGCCTCTTTTCTTCAAATTCGTCCCGTAGGTGCCCATCGGAGCGGACACGTACGGGATGAAATTGAATTGTTGGGTCAGCGCCAATGAATATCCACGGCTCGCGGGGTGGGGGACGGGTTGCGTGGCGGCTCGAAGCGGGGCGATAGGTGTTCAGGGGACTCGTGGGGTGGGGGCCGGCTGCGTCGTGGCTCGCCGCGGATCCCGAGGTGGGGATCCTGCCGTGCCGTGATGTCGGCGGGGTTGGAGGCGGCGGGGTTAGAGGCGGCGGCATGGGCGAAGGGCGCATGCGAAAACCGCCGCACCCGACGGGTGCGGCGGCCTGAAAACTCACGTGGAGGGGATGACGGGAATCGAACCCGCGTCTTCAGCTTGGAAGGCTGAGGTATTAGCCACTATACGACATCCCCGCAGCTCAGATGGGGCGGTGGGATCGTCGTAAAGCGAAACCCGCCCCGCATGAACGTGGGGGAAACTATAGCGCACCCCGTGCCCGCCGCCATAATCGCCGCGCAACCGCCTTAAACCGGGGCGGTGATCACCCCCCGAATGGGAGACACGTAGACTGCACGACGTATTCACAACGGGGTATGGCGCAGCTTGGTAGCGCACTCGCTTTGGGAGCGAGGGGCCGTGGGTTCAAATCCCGCTACCCCGACCAGCATCACGGGCACTCCCGTGGTCTGTGAAATCATCAACTCACAATCTACTAACAGGAGTGTGCAACCAGTGAAGTCCTCCGTCGAGCAGCAGAGCGCCACCCGCGTCAAGATCACCGTCGAGGTCCCCTTCGACGAGCTCAAGCCCGAGTTCGACAAGGCCCACGAGGCCCTGTCGCAGCAGGTCCAGATCCCGGGCTTCCGCAAGGGCAAGGCCCCCGCCAAGCTCATCGAGGCGCGCGTCGGCCGCGGCCCGATCCTCGAGCAGGTCCTCAACGAGATGGTCCCGTCCCGCTACGGCCAGGCCGTCGAGGAGCACGACCTGAAGGTCATCGGCCAGCCCGAGGTCGACGTGACCAAGCTCGAAGACGGCGACGTCGTCGAGTTCACCGCCGAGGTCGACGTCCGCCCCGAGATCGAGCTGCCGGACTTCTCCGACATCTCCGTCGAGGTCGACGCCCTCACCGCCGACGACGACGCCGTGCAGGCCGAGCTGGACAACCTCCTCGCCCGCTTCGGCACCCTCACCGGCGTCGAGCGCGCCGTCGAGGACGGCGACTTCATCTCCATCGACCTGTCGGCCACCGTCGACGGCGAAGAGCTGGAAGAGGCCTCCACCGAGGGCCTGTCCTACCAGGTCGGCTCCGGCGACCTGATCGACGGCCTGGACGAGGCCGTGACCGGTCTGGCCCAGGGCGAGTCCAAGGAGTTCGGCACCAAGCTCGTCGCCGGCGAGCACGAGGGCGAGGACGCCCAGGTCACCGTGACCGTCCAGTCCGTCAAGGTCCGCGAGCTGCCCGAGGCCGACGACGAGTTCGCCCAGATGGCCTCCGAGTTCGACACCATCGACGAGCTGCGCGAGGACCTGGCCAAGCAGGTCGAGACCACCAAGAAGGGCGAGCAGGCCCAGCAGATCCGCGACAAGGTCCTGGCGGCCGCGCTGGAGAAGACCGAGGTGCCGCTGCCGGAGGGCGTGGTCAAGGAGCAGGTCGACGGCCAGCTGCAGCAGCTGCTCGGCCAGTTCGGCGGCGACGAGGCCGTGCTGAACACCATGCTCGAGGCCCAGGGCACCACCCGCGAGCAGTTCGACGCCGACTCCCGCACCTCCGCCGAGGAGGCCGTGCGCACGCAGCTCTTCCTCGACGAGCTGGCCGAGGCCGAGCAGCCGGAGGTCTCCCAGCAGGAGCTCACCGACCACATCCTGTTCACCGCGCAGTCCTACGGCATGGACCCGAACCAGTTCATCCAGCAGATCCAGCAGTCGGGTCAGCTGGGCAACCTGTTCGCCGACGTCCGCCGCGGCAAGGCGCTGGCCGTGTCCATCCTGAAGGCGACCGTCAAGGATTCCGAGGGCAACGACATCGACGTCGCCGAGTTCTTCGGTGAGGCCGAGAACACCGAGAACACCGAGAACGCCGACGCCGCGGCCAAGGCCGACGAGGCCGACGCCGAGAAGTAAGGCACCGCCGGACGGGGACCGTCGCAAAGCAAGAAAGATGCTTGACGACGACCCCGGCCCGACCGCACAGCCGGTCCCGGCCGGGGAACGCCAACCGCCGATCCCCGGCCCCCGACGCTGACAGCGAACATGGGGCCGTCCCGAAACAAAGGGGCGGTCCCTTTCGTTACCCTCAATGAGAGATCCCGCCCCCGAGGCGGGCCGCCCGTGAAACGGCGGCGAAGGCGAAATGGAAGGGAAACCCTTTTTCGATGAGCGAGCAGAACCACGCCCCGGCCGACTCCGTGTTCGACAAGCTGCTGAAGGAGCGCATCCTTTTCCTCGGCGACCAGGTCGACGACCAGATCGCCAACAAACTGTGCGCCCAGATGCTGCTGCTGTCCGCCGAGGACCCCGAGCGTGACATCGCCCTGTACATCAACTCCCCGGGCGGCTCCGTCACCGCCGGCATGGCCATCTACGACACCATGAAGTTCGTGCCGTGCGACGTGGCCACCTACGGCATGGGCCTGGCCGCCTCGATGGGCCAGTTCCTGCTGTCCGCCGGCACCCCCGGCAAGCGCTACGCCCTGCCGCACGCGCGGATCATGATGCACCAGCCGTCCGCCGGCATCGGCGGCACCGCGTCGGACATCACCATCCAGGCCGAGCAGTTCGCGCAGACGAAGAAGGAGATGGCCCGCCTCATCGCCGAGCACACCGGCCAGCCGCTGGAGCGCATCGTCGAGGACTCCGACCGCGACCGCTGGTTCACCGCCGCCGAGGCGCTCGAGTACGGCTTCGTCGACCACGTGGTCACGTCGCTGAAGGACGCCCGCGACGCCCGCACCGGCACCGCCTCCGGCAACACCGCCAGCGATGACGCCGAGCGCGACGCCGAGAACGCCGCCGACGTCGCCCGCGAGCAGGACTCCGGCCAGTAGGCCCGGGGCGCAGGAAAGCGAGCCACGAATCATGCACCGCGAATACCCCGGCCAGAAGCCCGGTACGAACACGTCCGAAACGAACATGGAGATGAGCACCAACATGCAGATGCCGCAGTCGCGCTACGTGCTGCCGTCCTTCGTCGAGCACTCCAGCTTCGGCGCCAAGGAGTCGAACCCGTACAACAAGCTGTTCGAGGAGCGCATCATCTTCCTCGGGTCGCAGGTCGACGACACCGCCGCCAACGACATCATGGCGCAGCTGCTGGTGCTCGAGGGGCTGGACCCGGACCGCGACATCACCATGTACATCAATTCGCCGGGCGGTTCGTTCACGTCGCTGATGGCGATTTACGACACCATGCAGTACGTGCGCCCCGACGTGCGCACCGTCTGCCTGGGCCAGGCCGCGTCGGCCGCCGCGGTGCTGTTGGCCGCGGGTGCGCCGGGCAAGCGTGCGGCGCTGCCGAACACCCGCGTGCTCATCCACCAGCCGGCGACGCAGGGCGTGCAGGGCCAGGTGTCCGACCTGGAGATCCAGGCCGCCGAGATCGAGCGCATGCGCAAGCTGATGGAGGAGACCCTGGCCGAGCACACCGGCCAGACCGCCGAGCAGGTGCGCCGCGACACCGATCGCGACAAGATCCTCACGGCCCAGCAGGCCAAGGAGTACGGCATCATCGACCAGGTCTTCGAGTACCGCAAGCTGAACAAGTAGGCGGCTGCGCGGATGGCCGCCCGCGCCTGGTTCGCGGCTGGTTCGCGCCTGATCTGCGGCCGTTGCGCGTTCGACCCGGTTCCCGAGAGGGGGCCGGGTTTTCGCGTATCCGGGCCCCGCTTCACGACGGCCGCCGCCGCGCACGACCACCGCCGCGCACGACCACCGCCGCCGGGATCCACGCCGCCCACGACCACCGCCGCCGGTCCGAGTGGCCGCCCGACCATCGGATCCGCCGTCAGCGCAGGCCTTTCCGTCCCGAACGAGCGCCAATTTCCAAACCCCGACATCGAAACCCCGACATCAGTGGTGATGTCGGGGTTTGGGCGCCGTTCGTGGGCTGAAGTCGGGGTTTAGAAGTCGGGGTTTGGGATCGAGAGCCTGGATTCGAGGCTGGTGTCGGGGTGTGGCGCGGTGATGGTGCGGCGGAGCAGCCGGCCGAGTCGTCCAGAGTTCTCCACAGGGGCGGATCCATCCACAATTGACGGTCCGTCGTGAAGCAAGCGAATGGCGGGAACGCGGGATGCGGGCGAAGCTGCGGCCATGAGGAATTGGAAAGAGCATTTCGGGCTGATCGAGGTTCGCACCAAGGCCGGCGACCACGTGTGGGGCAACGTGAACCGCTATCTGTTTCTCACGGCGGAAGTGGCGATGCCCCTCGAGCCGTACGCGAGTCTGCCGCCGTGGGAGCAGGCGACGGCGAGGGCGGCGGCGGTCGCCTTGACCATCGATTCGGCGGTGGTCGTGGGCTCGGCGGCGGCCCGGCTGATGGGCATCCAGGTGCTCGGCTGGGCGCAGCCGACCGTGGACACGATGCTGGTGGATGGCAAGCATCCCAAGGCGAAACGCTTGTGGCCGAGGGGCGTGACGTTCCGCTACGGCCACCTGCCCGCCGATTGCGTGTACGAGGAGCACGGGATGCGGGTCTCGCGAATCAGCCGGACGCTGCGCGACATCTGCTGCTTCGACGGCGTGGCGGCGGGCGTGGTGGCGTTGGATTCGGCGCGGCACAACTGGCCGGACATCCCGATCGGGCAGGTCCGCGACGCGATGCTCGCGGGCCCGCGGTTCAAGGGCGCGGCGGCGGTGCGCGAGGCGGTGGCGTTGTCGATCCCGAATTCCGGCAGCGTCTCCGAGACTCGCGCCCGCCTGCTGCTGAGGGGGCTGGCTGGGATCGTGACCATCGAGGTGCAGGCCAAGTTCATCGACGAGGAGACGGGGGAGACGTATTACGTGGACTTCCTTATCAACGGCTGGCTGATCCTCGAGGTCGACGGCGACGTGAAGTACGACGGGGTGACGTACGGCAGGACGGACGATGTCATCCGCAAGGAGCGCCGCCGCGAGAAGGCGCTGCAGAACATGGGCAAGGTCGTGGTGCGGGTGACGGATCCGCTCGACGCCCCGGCGGTGGTGGCCGCGGCGCTCGATCGCTTCGCCCACGCCGTGCCGGTGGCGGCGTGAGCGCTGTGCCCGCTTCCTGCTTTGCGACGCCCACGTCCCCGCCACCCGGCGCCCCCGTCGAAGGGGCCTGGGGTCACCGGCCCGCCACTACCTCCGCCGGAGCGCGCCCGGCAGTTCGGATCGGGTGCGGATGCCCAGCTTCCGGTACACGCGCGTGAGGTGGTACTCGACGGTCTTGGGCGACAGGAACAGCTCGGAGGCGGCCTCGCGGTTGGAGGCGCCGTCGGCGATGAGGGCGGCGATCTCCTCCTCCTGCGGCGTCAGCCCGGCGGCGTTGGTGGTGCGGGTGCCCAGGCCGCCGGCGCGGCGCTCGCGGTTGCAGCGGTCGACGAACTCGGTGGCGCCCATCGCCGCGAAGATCTCGCCGGCGCGGGCGAACATCTCGTCGGCGCGGCGCCGCCGCCCGAGCCTGCGCAGCACCTGCCCGTATTCGTAGATGATCCGGCATTGGTACGCGGGCATGGGCAGGGATTCGATGGCGTCGACACCGTCGTCAAGCAGGCGCAGGCCCTCGTCGACGTCGCCGCGGGCAATGGCCAGCCCGCCGGCGGGGACGGAGAGTTTCGCCTGGCTGGACAGGATGCCGGAGCCGTCGTGGCGGTCGAGCGCGGTCTCGGTGACGGATTCGGCGTCGTCGATGCGCTCGACGCGCAGCAGCGCCTGGGCGTAGACGTCCTCCCACGGCCAGAAGCCGGGCTGGAGGATGTCGCGGCGGGCGTTGATGGCGGCGAGCATGTCGCCGGCGCGGGCGGCGGTGGCCGAATCGGTCGCGAGCGTGGCCACGTGCATGCGGCACATCGCCGACGGCACCGATTGGATGAGGAAGGAGTCCGGGCTGATGCTCAGCCGGTTGACGTACGAGCGCGCCAGCCCCGTGTCGCCCCGGTATGCGGCGATCTGCGCGCCGGTCCACAGCAGCAGCGGTTCGAGCAGGCGAATCTCGTAGCGTTCGGCGCGCGCCAGGCCGCGCTCGACGACCGCCATCGCATCCGCCCATTCGCCGAGGACGTAGTGCGAGCGGGCGAGCCAGCCGTCCATCCACAGGCTGATGCGCTCCGACCCTTCGGCCTGCGTGCGGTTCTGCAGCAATTGGCGGGCGACGACGGGGTCGTCGTGGACCAGCGACAGCCACCCCAGGGCCATGTCGCGCCTCTGGGAGTGGAGCGGCGATTCTGCTTTGCGACGGTCCAGATCCGGCCTCGTTCCCTCCAGCGCAGAGTGCCCGATCAGCGCGATCGCGGCGGATTCCTCGGAGGCGCCGTCGCCGTCGCGCGACCATTCGGCAGCTCTGCGGGTCCATTCGACGACCTCGTCGGGGCGCCATTCGACGAGGCCGAGGAGGGCCTTGCGGGCGGCGACGCGGGCGCGGAGATCGGGTGGGATCGGGGCGCCGGACTTCGCGATCGTCTCCGCCGCCCGGTCGATGAGGTAGCGGGCCTCGCCCTGGCGGCCCTCGTGGAGCGCGAGGTAGCCCAGCAGCGAATCGTGGCGGGGATCGGCGGCGCCGGGGCCCAGCGACCGGGCGTGGAGGCGGGCTTCGGGGATGTCGGAGGCGGAGATCATGGCCTCGATCGCGTCGAGGCGCAGCGTGTCGCGGGTGGCGGCGTCGCCGGCCAACTCCGAAGCCAGGCGCAGATTCCGTGCGGCGTCGCGCCAATGGCCCGCGCCGCCGGTGGCGCGGCCGTAGTCGGCGAGCTCGGCGGACAATGCCGGATCGGGGCCGTCGGCCGCGGAAGCCCGCTGGTGGAGGGCGGCGACGGCGTCGCCCCGCTCGGCGAACGTCGCGGCGGCTCGCTCGTGGAGGGCGGCGCGCCGGGCGGGCGGCATCTCCGCGAGCAGCACCGCCCGGTCCATGGGCACCGCGAAGTCGACGGAGGAATCGCCGGGCCGCACCGTCACTCGCAGCACGCCGGCGGCGACGGCCTCGTCGAGGGAGGTGCCGCCGGGATCATCGGCGAGGTCGCGGACCTGGGACACGGGGGCGGCGCGATCGAAGATGGCGACGGCGTCGGCGATGCGGCGGGCACCGTCGGAAAGCGGGGCGAGGCGGCCCCGCAGCGACGCCGCCCACGACGGCGGGAGCGGGATTGTCGGATCGGGGTCGCGCCAAAAATCTGCCGGCGCGGCCTGGAGCACCTCACGGATGCGGCCGGGCCACCCGCCGGTGATGCGGCGCAGCGCCATCGCGGCCGAGGCGTCGATGGGGGAGCCGACTGCGGCGTAGACCAGGGCGCGGACCTCGGAGACCTGCATCGGCGGCACCGAGGCGACGACGTCGGCGATGCCCGCGAGAGTGCGCAGCTCCTCGTCTGCGGCCCCGCCGGCATCATGGGCGAACACCACCGCGATGCGGCCATGGAGGAAACGCCGCGTCATCCCCGCGAGCTGGCGCAGGGAGGTGGCGTCGGCGTGCTGGGCGTCGTCGACGACGATGACCGTCGACGACGCCGGTACGTCGAGGTGCCGGGCCAACCGCGTGGACAGGCCGGCGACGGCCGAGGGGGAGGGGGCGCCGCCGGGGCCGGAATCGAGGAGGGATGCCTCCGACAGCGCGTCGGCGGGGGCGGCGCCCGCACGGGCCGCGACCTGCTCGAGGACGGTGCCCGGGCGGTCCGCCTCCCACGGCAGCGCCGACACCCGGATGCCCTGGTAACCGGGGAGGTTGGCCAGGACGTCGTGAAGCAGGGACGACTTGCCGGAACCCGCCGGGCCCGTCAGCAGCGCCAACGTGCCCTCGCCGGCGCCGGCGGACATGATCCGCTCGATCAGGGAGCGCGCGGGAGCTCGGCTGATCGGGTTCGGCATCGCGGATCCGGGGGACGTCATGATCCCCCGATGGTACGCGACGCGAAACCCGCCGGACCCCCTGCGAACTGCGAGGGGATCCGGCGGGCGCTGCGGGAAGGGCACGGTCGGCGATTAGCCCTGATCGCCGCCGGCGACGGGCAGCACCGAACCGGTGATGTACGACGCCTCCTCGGAGGCGAGGAAGCAGATCGGGCCGGCCTGCTCCTCGAGGGTGCCGTAGCGGTTCATCACAGTGGAGTCCACGGTCTGGTCGACGATGCGCCGGTACCAGGCCTCCTCGCGCTCGCCCTCCGGCGACGGGCCGCGGGCGACGCGGCGCTGCGGGGCCAGCGTGCCGCCCGGGGCGGTGGCCACGACGCGGATGTTGTGCTCGGCCGCCTCCAGCGCCAGCGCCGAGGTCAGCGCATTGACGCCGCCCTTCGACGCCGCATACGGGGCGCGGTTGACGCCGCGGGTGGCCACGGAGGAGACGTTGACGATCGTCCCGCCGCCGCCGTCGATGAGCACGGGCATCGCGGCCCGGCACATCCACAGGGTGGGGAAGAGGCTGCGGCGGATCTCCTTCTCGATCTCCTCCGGCGCGTAATGCTCGTACGGCTTGGCCCAGATGGTGCCGCCGACGTTGTTGATGACGATGTCGACGCTGGTCAGCTGCTCCGCGGCCGCGGCCATGGCGGCGGCCGCGCCCTCGAAGGTCTCCAGGTCGGCCGTGACGGAGCGGACGGTGCCCGCGCCGGCGTCGGCGAGCGACTCGGCGACCTCGTGAACCAGGTCGGAGCGGTCGACGAGCATGACCGAGCCGTCCTCGTGGGCGATGCGCTGGGCCACGGCCCGGCCGATGCCCTGGGCGGCGCCGGTGATGACGACGCCCTGGCCGAAGAACCGCTCCGGCGTGATCAGCCGGGGACGATCGCCGATGTCCGCGCCGACCGGGGCTCCCGCGCCGGTGCCGTCGCCGCCGCGGCCGTCGCCGACGGACCGGGTGGCCGACTTCAGTCCGATGACGGGGCCGCTCATGCCGGCACCTGCTCGTCCTCGATGGCGCGGTGCATGGTGTCGATCGCGTGGGTGTTGTGCGCGCGGATCAGCTCGGCGGCGCGGGCCTTGTCGCGGGCCTCGACGGCGTCGACGATGGCCAGGTGCTCGTCGGCGATGTCGCCCTGGATCCACTTCGCGTCGGCGAGCTCGCGGTTCATGACCTCGATGACGGCCAGGTTGCGGTACGCCGCCAGCAGCGCCGGGTTGCCGGTGCGGGTGAACAGGAACTCGTGGAACTCGTTGTTCGCCGCGGTGAACGCCTCGGAGTCGACGATCTTCTCGCCGTCGATGTGCTCGTTGACGGCCACCGCCAGGCGGCGGTATTCCTCGACGTCGACGTCCTTGAGGCGGTGCAGGCTCAGCTCCAGGGCACCGAGCTCCAGGGCCATGCGGGCCTCGAACTGGGAGGTGGAGTCGGCCTTGGCGGAGTGGACCTCGCCGGTGACGACGCCCGGGGCGGCCACGGCGACCTCGTCGCGGGCGGCGTCGCCCTCGCCGGTCGACGTCGACGTGACCTCGACCTCGGCCGAACCGGCGCCGGCGGGGCCGGCGGCGGAGGAGAACTTCTCGTAGTAGAAGTTGGCCGGCGGGTTGGGCTGGTCGGCCAGGAAGACGCGGACGGCCTCGACCATCGGCGGCGGGCCGCACAGGTAGACGTCGGCCTCGCCGTCTTGGAGGTGCTCCTCGGTCATGTGCTGGGTGACGTAGCCCTTGCGCTCGTGGTCGGACTCCGGATCGGAGACCACGGTGATGTAGTCGAAGTCCGGCAGGCGGTCCTTGAACGCGTCGAGCACGTCGAACTTGACCAGGTCCATGTCGAAGGTGGCGCCGTAGATGAGGCGCACCGGGACGTCGAGAAGCTCGTCTTCGGTGAGCTTCTCCAGGATGGACAGCACCGGCGCCAGGCCCGTGCCGCCGGCGAGCAGGAGGATCGGCGCCAGCGGCTCGCGGAGGAAGAACGAGCCCATCGGGCCGGTCATGGCCAGCTTGTCGCCGACCTTGGCGCGCTCCTCGAGGTAGCCGGTCATCAGGCCGCCGCGGGTGAGCTTGACCAGGAAGGACACGGTGTCCTCGGACGGGCCGGACGAGAACGAGTACGAGCGCGTCTGGTCGGTGCCCGGAACGGTGATGTTCATGTACTGGCCGGGCAGGTACGCCAGCTCGGAGCGGTCGTCGAGTTCCACGGAGAAGCCCACGGTCGACTCGGAGTGCCGGACGATCTCGGTGATCGTGCCGGTGACGGTCGACGCACCGGTCTTCGCCTGCTCCGAGGTGGTGGCCACCTGCAGGACGATGTCCGTCAGCGGCGTCATCTGGCAGGGCAGGCAGTAGCCTTCCGCGGCCTCGGCGTCGGACAGGGCGTCCTCGATGTACTCGCCGTCCTCGTAGTCGCCGGCTTCGCAGAACGCCTTGCACGTTCCGCAGGCGCCGTCGCGGCAGTCGAAGGGGATGTTGATGCGGGCCTTGTAGGCGGCGTCGGCGACGGTCTGGTCTTCGTCGCAGTCGATGAACCGGGTGATGCCGTCTTCGAAGGCGAGGGCGATCTGGTGCGTCATGGGTTTCTCCTCGTAGAGCGTGTGTTCCGTCTGGTTCGCGCCGGGCGGCGCGGGCTGGGCCGTGCCCGCGCCATCGGGCGCCGGGCGGTTCTACACGTGGTAGATGTCCACCACGTGGTGGATGTAGTCGTTCTTGAGCACCACGCGCTTCTTGGTGATCAGCGGCTGTTCGCCGGTGACGTCGAGGGTGAGGTTGGTGGTGCCGAAGTAGGTGTCGGTGGTGTTGTAGCGGAAGTAGAAGGTGATCCAGTTGAAGGTCACGTCCACCTCGCCGTCGCGGCGGGCGAGGATTTCCACGTTGGTGATGTTGTGGCCGGTGCGCGGCTCGGGCAGCGACGTCGCGGACGACCGGTCGGTGCGGATGCGGAAGACGCGGTCTTCCAGGCCGCCGCGGTTGGGGTAGTAGATCAGCGAGATCTCGGACTGGGGGTCCTGGGTCAGCTCGCCGGCGTCGTCCCAGGCGGGCATCCAGAATTCGGCGTCTTCGCGGTAGCACTGGAGCCAGTCCTCGAAGCGGCGGTCGTCGAGCAGGCGGGCTTCGCGGTAGAGGAAGTCCTCGATGTCGCCGCGGGCGATGGTGGCGGCGCGGGTGCCGTCGGGGGCGTCGTTGCCGGCGCCGTTGGCGTGGGCGGTGCCGTCGAGGGCGATGGTGTCGGTGGGGGTGCTCATGGGTTCTCCCTGTCTGGGTCTGTGGGGTGGCCGTCGCAAAGCAAAGTGCCTGCTTGACGACGGCCCGGCGTGGGTTTTCTACTGGGCCGCGACGCGGGAGCGGCGGCGACGGCGGCGCTCGGGGGCGGCGGCGTTGGCGGCTTCGCGGGCGCGGGCGCGGGCCAGGGCGGCCTCGCGGGTGGCGGCGAAGGCGGCGGCGTCGTCGGCCTCGTCCTTGAGGCGCTCGGCGTCCTTGGCCACGGCGTCGTCCATCAGCTCCATCCAGTAGCCGTGCTGGATGGGGTAGAGGCCCTCGTCCTCGGTGCGGGCGCCGGAGGACAGCACGCCGTTCATGCCCAGGCCGCGGGCGACGTCGTCGGGGCCGGTGAGCTGGTGGCCCAGGCCGCGGGTCATGTCGTTCCAGGGGAAGGCGCTGGCCTGGTAGGTCTTCTGGCAGGAGCGGAATTCCTCCAGGTCATCCGGGGTGGCCATGCCGGTGGCGTTGAAGAAGTCCTCGTACTGGCGGATGCGGTTGGCGCGGGCCTCCGCGGACTCGCCCTTGGGGGCGATGCAGTAGATGGTGACCTCGGTCTTGTCCACGTCGATGGGGCGGATGTGGCGGATCTGCGACGAGAACTGGTCCATCACGTAGACGTTCGGGTACAGGCACAGGTTGCGCGAGGCGCCGACCATGAACTCGCCCTTCTCCTCGCCGAACTCGGCCTTGAGCTCTTCCTTGCGGTCGTAGAGCGGGCGGTCGGCGGGGTTGCCCCACCACATCCACAGCAGCATGTGGCCGTGCGGGAAGGAGTGGTAGCCGCCGCCCTGCTTGCCCCAGGTGCCGGCGTCCATGGCGCGGGTCTCGTTGGTGGACTCGCCGGAGCCGCGGCGCGAGGTGGTCGCGGCGTAGTTCCAGTGGGTGGAGGAGACGTGGTAGCCGTCGGCGCCGTTTTCGGTCTGCAGCTTCCAGTTGCCGTCGTAGACGTAGGTCGACGAGCCGCGCAGGACCTCGAGGCCCTCCGGCGACTGGTCGACGAGCATGTCGATGACCGTGGTGGTGTCGCCCAGGTGCTCCTCGAGGGAGGGCACGTCGGGGTTGAGGGAGCCGAAGAGGAAGCCGCGGTAGCTCTCGAACTTGGGCACGCGGCGCAGGTCGTGGGAGCCGTCCTTGTTGAAGTTCTCCGGGTAGGCCCCGTCCTTCTCGTCCTTGACCTTGAGCAGGGCGCCGTCGTTGCTGAACGTCCAGCCGTGGAACGGGCAGGTCAGGGTCGTGCGGTTGTCCGTCTTGCGGCGGCACAGCATCGCGCCGCGGTGGGAGCAGGCGTTGATCAGCGCGTTGAGCTCGCCGTCCTTGGAGCGGGTGATCATGATCGGCTGGCGGCCCATGTAGGTGGTGAAGTAGTCGCCGGGGTTGGGGATCTGCGACTCGTGCGCCAGGTAGATCCAGTTGCCCTCGAAGATGTGGCGCATCTCCAGGTCGAAGATCTCGGGGTCGGTGAAGATGCGGCGGTTGACGCGGACGACGCCCTCGTCGGGCTGGTCCTCCAGCGCGCGGTCGAGGGTGGTGCGGATGTCATCGAGGGGGGTGCTCATGGCCTGGCCTCCTGGGTGATGGGGGTTGGGGGCTTCACGACGGCCCGGCGTTGGATCCGGGTTGCGCGGTGAGGCGGGGGTCATGTGCCGCGACACCGTGGCTGGTGTGGTGCGGCTCACGATCCATCATGAGTGAGGATGCCGTGGATCACACTAGGGAGATGCCTAGGGTTGACCTAGGGGTCGGCGTTCGTTGTTTGGGCGACAAATGGTCGAACAAGGCCGTGAACTGGGGCTTTGATCGTCGTAAAGCAAATAGCAGATGAACTGTCCCTGAAATCATGACAATTAGGAGGGTTGACTACCGCTGTGTGCTGGCGCACAGTTGGGTCATTCCAGTCGGGCGGACCACCGCACCGAGCCCCGCAACCGCGGTGGCCGGACCGGCCGGACAAGCACCAGCCCCCTTCCCGGGCCACCCGGCCCACGACCCGAGGAGAGCACCATGACCCAGACGCTCGACACCAACCAGACCAACGGCCAGGCCGTGGACCCCACCGCCCACGACTCCGGCAACAAGGCCACCGACAAGTTCAAGTCCGAGCGCGTCACCGCCGACACGTCCAAGGAGCGCGCCGCCGCGATCTACACGGACCTGCTCGCCGCCATCGCCAAGGTCGCCCACGACCACCAGGTCACCTACGACGAGTACCGCGTGCTCAAGCAGTGGATGATCGACGTCGGCGAGTACGGCGAGTGGCCGCTGTGGCTCGACGTCTTCGTCGAGCACGAGATCGAGGAGATCCACTACAACCGCCTCGACTACTCCGGCACCAAGGGCTCCATCGAAGGCCCGTACTACGTGGAGAACTCCCCCGAGCTGCCCGCCGTCTGCGAGATGCCGATGCGCGACAAGGACCGCGCCGCCACCTCCCTGATCTTCAAGGGCCAGGTCACCGACCTCGACGGCAACGGCCTCGCCGGCGCCCGCATCGAGCTGTGGCACGCCGACGAGGAGGGCTTCTACTCCCAGTTCGCCCCGGGCATCCCCGAGTGGAACCTGCGCGGCACCATCGTCGCCGACGACGAGGGCCGCTACGAGATCACCACCCTGCAGCCCGCCCCGTACCAGATCCCCGCCGACGGCCCGACCGGCTGGTTCATCGAGTCCCACGGCGGCCACCCGTGGCGCCCGGCGCACCTGCACCTGCGCGTCACCCACCCGGGCCACCGCCCCATCACCACCCAGCTGTACTTCCAGGGCGGCGACTGGGTCGACACCGACGTCGCAACCGCCGTCAAGCCCGAGCTGATGCTCGACCCGAAGCCCGACGCCGACGGCAACAACGTCGTCGAGTACGGCTTCGCGCTGGACGCCGACAAGGAGAGCTAGGCGCCGCAGTCACCGCGACCGCGCCGGCCCTGTGCACCCGGCGCGGCCGGTGGCGGCACTGAAGCCTCACCACTGAAGCTGCGTTACTCAAGCCTCACCCCATTCATGCGCGATCACGGCGCGCCACCCCCGACCGCTCCTGTGCGGCCGGGGGCGGCCGCGATTGACGGGCACCACCGCACCCACCGCCGAAAGGACCCCCATGACCGACCTGACCATCGAGCGGGTGACCAGCCGAATCCTGGACATCCCGCTGATCCGACCCCACGGTTTCGCCACCACCACCGCCACCGCCCAGCCGATCCTGCTGGTCGAGGTCGCCACGGCCTACGGCGTGCGCGGCTGGGGCGAGGGCGTCGTGCCCGGTGGCCCGTGGTGGGGCGGCGAGTCCGTGGAGACGATGAAGGCCATCGTCGACCGGTACCTCGCACCCGTCATGGTGGGCCGCCGCCTCGACGAGCTCGCCGGCATCATGCGCGACCTGGAGAAGGTCGTGGCCAATGCGCGCTTCGCCAAGGCCGCCGTCGACGTGGCCATGCACGACGCGTGGGCGCGGGCGCTGGGCATCCCGGTGCGCGACCTGCTCGGCGGCGCGGTGCGCGATTCGATCGACGTCACCTGGGCGCTGGGCGTCCTGCCGCTGGACACGGCGCTGGAGGAGATCGACGAGCGCATGAACGGCGTCGGCCACCGCAGCTTCAAGCTGAAGATGGGCGCCGGCGATCCGGCCGAGGACACCGCCCGCGTCGCCGAGCTGACCCGCGCGTTGGCGGACAAGGTGCCCGGCGGCGTGTCCATCCGCATCGACGTCAACGCCCGCTGGGACCGGCTTACCGCGCTGCGCCACCTGCCGGTCCTCGCCGAAGCCGGCGTGCAGCTTTTCGAGCAGCCGACCCCCGCCCACGACCTGGACACCCTGCGCGAGATCACCCGCCGCACCGGAGTGCCCGTCATGGCCGACGAGTCCGTGTGCTCCCCGGCCGACGCCCTGGCAGTGGTGCGCGCCGAGGCCGCCGACGTCATCGCGGTGAAGACCACCAAGCTCGGTGGCCTGCGCGAATCGATGAAGACGGTCGCCATCGCCGAGACGGCCGGCCTGGCCTGCCACGGCGCGACCAGCCTGGAGGGGCCGATCGGCACCGCGGCGTCCGTCCACTTCGCCTGCGCGACCGAGGGCATCTCCTACGGCTCGGAGCTCTTCGGCCCGATGCTGCTCAAGGAGACCTACACCCAGACCGACCTCGTCTACGCCGATGGCCGCGTCGCGCTTCCGCAGGGCCCCGGGCTGGGGCTGCTTCCCGACGATGACAAGGTCGCCTTCTACACCCGCGACTGACCCCGCGGCGCCGCCGAACCCCGCTGTTCACGGCCCCGGCTCACCACTTCGGCTCCTGCCGAGGAGTGGGCGCCGATTCCCGCCGCTAACGACTTCGGTTCCTGGCCAGGAGCGGGGCGGTCGGGGAAGGGGCGGGCGTCGTCAAGCAAGAAGCCGAACCACCGAAAACCGGAACCACACCGGCCGGGACACACCGGCCGCAAAACTCAACAGGCCGGGATCGACCGGCCAGAGAAGAAGGAGAAGATCATGGCGCTGTTCCATGTGCGTATGGACGTCGACATCCCCAAGGACCTCGACCCGCAGGTGCGCGACGAGACGATCGCCCGCGAGAAGGCGTACAGCCAGGAGCTGCAGCGCGCCGGCAAGTGGGTCGAGATTTGGCGGATCGCCGGCGAGTACTCGAACTACTCGATTTTCGACGTCGCCGATGCCGACGAGCTGCACGAGATCCTGTGGGGCCTGCCGCTTTTCGGCTACATGAAGTGCACCGTCACCGCCCTCGCCCGCCACGGCTCCAAGGTGGACTAGCAGCGGGGTGGGGTGTGGGTGGTGCCGCCGACCGTAAACCCCGACAGCTAAACCCCGCCATCACCTGGTGAACGTCGTGAAAATCCCGACTTCGCTGGTGAAGTCGGGGTTTAGCTGTCGGGGTTTGGGATTGGCGGCCTCGACAACGGCGCCACACCACGGGTTCAGTGGCCGCAAGGCCAAACCACGGGGTCCACAACTCGGGGTCACTCGAAAATCGGCCCCAAACCACGGGGTCACCACTGATCCCGTGGTTTAGACCCCGTGGTTTGGAGATGAGCGGCGGACGAGGCGGAGGCGGGAAGGCGGAAGGGGTGGGAGCGGCGGAGACGGGGAGGGGGAAACAGCGCGGGGGATCAGGCGAAGAAGTCGACCAGAGCGGCGTTGACCTGCTCGGGGGCCTCGACGGTCGGGACGTGGGCGCCGGGGGAGACCTCGACGTACGTCGCTTCGGATCCGACGCCATCGCCGATGGCCTTCAGCGCCGCCGGGGGAGTCGACTCGTCCTCGGCGCCGGCGAGAACCAGCACGGGGCACGTGATCTCGGGCAGGCGATCGCGGAAATCCCAGTGGGCCAGGGCGTCGGCGCAGGAGGCGTAGCCGGCACCGCGGGTGGACAGGATCATGCGGCGGTAAAACTCGGTGGTCGCGGGATTGGCCTCGCGGAACTCCGGCGTGAACCACAACCCGACGACGCCGTCGACCATCGGCGCCATGCCCTCGGCGCGCGTCAGCTCCGACCGCGGATGCCACTTCTCGGTCCCGCCGAAGTACGCGGCCGTGCAAAGGAACGCCGCCCGGCCCACGCGCCCCGACGTCGCCGTCAGGTACTGCGCGATCGCGCCGCCCAGCGACAGCCCCACGACGTCGAAGTTCCCGACGGCGAGGGAATCGAGGGTGGACAAGACGTCGTCGGCAATCGAATCGAAAGTGGTCTCACCGGCCCCGACCTGCGGATCCGGCGACAAACCGTGCCCGCGATGGTCGAGCGCGATGACGCGGCGGGTGGCCGACAGCGCATCGAGCTGCGGCAGCCACATGTCGGTGGTCGAGGCGATGGAACCGAGGAAGACGACGGGGTCGCCGCCGTGCTCGGCGCCGAATTCGACGTGGTGCAGGATCATGGGTGCTCCTTCTTTCCTTTATTCCTTCTCCAGCACGGCTGCCAGGCCCTGCCCGCCGCCGATGCACATGGTGGCCAGGCCGCGGCGGGCGTCGTCGCGGCGGGCCATCTCGTGGCACAGCGTCACCAGCATCCGGGCGCCGGTGGCACCGACGGGGTGGCCCAGCGAGATGCCGGATCCGCGCGGGTTGAGCCGCGGGTCGTCGGCGTCGATGCCCCACTCGGCGAGCACGGCCAGCGCCTGGGCGGCAAATGCCTCGTTGAGCTCGATGAGGTCCATGTCGTCGAGGCCGAGCCCCAGCCGCCCCAGCACCTTCGCGGTGGCGGGCGCGGGCCCGATGCCCATGGTCTCGGGGGCGACGCCGGCGACGGCCCATCCGGCCAGCCGCGCCATCGGTTCGAGCCCGAGCTCGGCGGCCTTGGCGCGGGTGGTCACGATCATCGCGGCGGCGCCGTCGTTCTGGCCGGACGCGTTGCCGGCGGTGACGGTGGCTTCGTCGTCCTGGCGGCCCATGACGGGGCGCAGGCCAGAGAGCTTGTCGACGGTCGTGCCCGGCCTCATGTGCTCATCCGCCGCGATCATCGTCGGGGGATCGTTGCGGCGCTTGCCGGCGACGGCGACGGGGACGATCTCCTCGGCGAAGATCCCGGTGTCGCGGGCCTCGACGGCGCGGCGGTGGGACTCGGCGGACAGTTCATCCTGGGCTTCGCGGGTGATGGAGTACTCGCGGCGGAGGTTCTCGGCGGTCTCGATCATGCCGCCGGGGATGGGGTGGTCCTTGCCGCCGGCGGTGGCGCGGGCCTCGGAGAGGCGGTCGCGGAAGGTCATGTCGCCGCCCTTCGAGCCCCAGCGCACGGCGGAGTCGACGGTGTACTCGGTGCGGCTCATGGACTCCGCGCCACCGGCGATGATCAGTTCGGCCGCGCCGCAGGCGATGTGGGCGGCGGCGGTGGCCACGGCCTGCAGGCCCGCGCCGCAGCGGCGGTCGAGCTGCATGCCCGGCACCGACTCTCCCAGGCCGGAGTCGAGCGCGACGATGCGCCCCAGCGCCGGGGCGGAGCCGTTCGGGTTGGCGTGGCCGAGGATCACGTCATCGACCTGGTCGCCGGTGATGCCGGTGCGCGCGATGATCTCGCGTACGACGGCCGACGCCAGATCCTGGACGGGCACGTCGACGAACGCGCCGCCGTAGCGGCCGACGGGCGTGCGCAGCGGGGAACACAGGACGATGTCGTCGGGCTTCTTCTCGGTGATCGCTGAATCGGGGGAGGTCATGGGTGCCTTTCGGGAGAACCGGCCCCGGCGGCCGTGGCGGGAAAACCACGGTCGGCGCGGCGGGCCGGGGATCTCATCGGGGTGGGGTGGGTGTGGGGTGGAGGGGGACGTCGTCAAGCGGGAAAAGCAAGCCGTCAGTGCTGAGCGGCCAGGTCCCCCGCAATGGCCGCGGCGGTGTCCAGCACCGCGGGGAGGAAATCGCGCAGGAGGGCGTCGAGCTCATGGGCGGCGGTCTGCGTGGAAACGTTGATCGCCGCCACCGTCCGCCCATCCGTGCCCCGGATCGGCGCCGCCAGCGAGCGCAGGCCCGGCTCGAGCTCCTGGTCGACCAGCGCCCAGCCCTGCGACCGGACCTGCTTGAGCTCGCGGCGCAGCTCCTTCTCCGTGCCCAGCGACCGCGGCGCCAGGCGCTCGACGTCGGTGGTGGCGAAGTAGGCGTCGAGCTCGGCGTCGGGCAGATCGGCCAGCAGCACGCGGCCCATCGACGTCGCGTAGGCGGGGAAGCGGGTGCCCAGCGTGATGGAGACCGTCATGATGCGCCGGACCGGCACGCGTGAGACGTAGACGATGTCGGAACCGTCGAGCACCGACATCGAGCTCGACTCGCCGACGCGGGCGGAAAGCTGCTCCAGCCGGGGCTGCGCGATGTCCGGCAGCGACAGGCTGGACAGGTAGGAGTAGCCCAGCTCGAGGATGCGCGGGGTGAGCCAGAACTCCGAGCCGTCCGTGCCGGCGTAGCCCAGGTCGACCAGCGTGTGCAGGAAACGCCTGGTCGTGGCGCGGGCCAGGCCGGTGGCGTCGGCGACCTGCGCCAGCGTCTGCCGCGGCCGCTCGGCGCCGAATGCGCGGATGACGGACAGGCCGCGCGCCAGCGACTGGACGTGGAGGGCGTCGGGGGCCTTCGGTTCGTTCATGGTTCACCTTCCGGTTGGTGCGGTATGCGAACTACTGTACAACCTGCGAACGCCAGTGTACAGTTTCGCTCATGCTTGACAAGACCCTTTCCTCCGCAGATGCCGCGGTGGCCGACATCCCCGACGGCGCGTCCATCGCCGTCGGCGGATTCGGGCTGGTCGGCATCCCCTCCGTCCTCATCGCCGCGCTGCGCCAACTCGGCTCCGGCGACCTGACCATCATTTCCAACAATTGCGGCACCGACGGCTTCGGCCTGGGCACGCTCCTCGAGGACCGGCGCATCACCCGGACCATCGGCTCGTACATCGGGTCGAACAAGGAGTACGCCCGGCAGTACCTGGCCGGCGAGCTGTCCGTCGAGTTCACGCCGCAAGGCACGCTCGCCGAGCGCATGCGCGCAGGTGGGGCGGGCATTCCGGCGTTCTACACCACCGCCGGCGTGGGCACGCAGGTCGCCGAGGGCGGCCTGCCGGTGCGCTACAACCCCGACGGCACGATCGCCGAAACGTCGAAGCCGAAGGAGACCCGCGAGTTCGACGGCAAGCTGTACGTCCTCGAGGAGGGCATCCGCGCCGACTACGCGCTGGTCCACGCCCACAAGGGCGACCGTTACGGCAATCTCGTCTTCAACAAGACGGCCATGAACTTCAACCCGGATGCCGCGATGAGCGGCCGGACGACGATCGCCCAGGTCGAGCACCTGGTCGACTCGATCGACCCCAATGATGTCGATCTGCCGGGCATTTACGTCGATCGCGTGGTCGTCGTCGGCCCGCAGGAGACCGGAATCGAGAACAGGACGGTGAGCGAGAAGTGACCTGGACGAAGCAGCAGATGGCCGCGCGCGTGGCCACGGAGCTGGTCAATGGCCAGTACGTGAATTTGGGCATCGGCATGCCGACGCTCATCCCGGGGTACCTGCCCGAGGATCTCGAGGTCGTGCTCCACTCCGAGAACGGCATCCTCGGCGTCGGCCCGTACCCCGCCGATGACGAGGTCGACCCCGAGCTGATCAACGCTGGCAAGGAGACCATCACCATCGCCGAGGGCGGGTCGTACTTCTCGTCCTCGGATTCCTTCGCCATGATCCGCTCGCGTGCGGTCGACGTCGCGGTTCTCGGCGCGATGGAGGTCTCGCAGTTCGGCGACCTGGCCAACTGGATGATCCCGGGCAAGATGGTCAAGGGGATGGGCGGTGCAATGGACCTGGTCCATGGTGCGCAGCAGATCATCGTGATGATGGATCACGTCACCAAGAAGGGCGCGTCCAAGGTCTTGCCGGCGTGCGTGCTGCCGTTGACGGGCGCGAAGTGCGTGGACATGATCGTGACCAATTACGCGGTCTTCGCCGTCGACGCCAACGAGGGCCTGACCCTGCTCGAGTGCGCGGAGGGCGAGACCGTCGAGTCGGTCCGCGCCGTCACCGATGCCCCGTTCGCGGTGTCGGAGAGCCTGGAGCAGTCCGTTTAGCTTTCCTTTTTCGCTTGACGACGCCCACGTCCCCGCCCCCGGCCATCAGGCCGGGGGCGCCGTCGTTTTCTTGGTGCTGGCTACGGCGGCGGGAGTGTCGGAGAGCTGCGCCGGCGCGAGTGGGGTGCGCGAATGGCGGGTGCATGGGTGTGTGCGGGCGCCGAAATTCAATTTCATCCCGTGCGTGTCCGTCTGATGGGGCACGTACGGGATGGAATTGAAGTTTGAGGGGGTCGATTCTTCAATCTCATCCCGTGCGGCCGCGATCTTCGGGCCACGTACGGGATGAAGTTGAATTGGTGGGTGAGTCCCCGCTACTTCGGTGTGATCGGGCGGCGCTGACCTGCATGGATGTGGAGGCGTTCCTCAAGGCTCTCAGCGCGTTCGGGGCGTGGCAGGGGCCGCGCGGCCGGAGTCAACGGCGCTACGGGGCGTCTGGCGGATTCGATGCATGAGGCGGCGCCCCCGGCCGAGTGGTCGGGGGCGCCGTCGTTTTCGGATGGTCGCTGTCCGGGCGGCGGCCGTGCTGACCAGGCGGTGACCGTACTTACCGGGTGGCTACGGCGGCGGTGTGTGCGGGCGCCGGAATTCAATTTCATCCCGCGCGTGTCCGTCTGATGGGGCGCGTACGGGATGGAATTGAACTTTTCGGGGGTCGATTCTTCAATCTCATCCCGTGCGGCGGTGATCTTCGGGTGACGTACGGGATGATCTTGAATTGGTTGGTGAGGCCCCGCTTCTTCGGCGCGGTCGGGCGGCGCTGACCTGCATGGATGCGCTTGCGCCCCTGAAGGCGCTGAGAGCGATCGGGGCATGGCAGGGCGCGCGGCCGGAGTCAACGGCGCTACGGGCCTTCTGGCGGATTCGTTGCATGAGGCGGCGCCCCCGGCCGAGTGGTCGAGGGCGCCGTCGTTTTCTAGCGGTGGATTTCCGGCCGCACATTGCTGGCGGTAGATCTCTGGCCGCCGAGTTCGTGCGGTGTGCGAGTGGTGGTGTGGGGCACTCGCGGTGTTGGCTACCGGGTGGTGACTGTAGCTATTGGGTGGGGACCGTACTTACCGGGCGGTGACGGACGCGGGGGCGCCGGCGTGCTGCGGCTCCTCGAGGAGCTCGACGCGCTGCTCCTGCGCCGGGGAGCGCGGCACCATCGCGGTGAGCACGGCGCCGATGAGGGCGAGGCGGGCGAAGATGTACAGCGCGGAGCCCGACGACAGTCCGGCGCCGATGATCAGGCCGCCGATGACCGGGCCGAGAATGCCGCCGATGCGGCCGAAGCCTGCGCACCACGCCACGCCCGCGGCGCGGGCCTCGGTGCCGAAGTAATTCGCCGTCAGGCCGTAGACCAGCACCTGCGTGCCGATCGTGCCGAAACCGGCGATCGCCACCGCCGCATAGAGCACGCCCAGCGGCAGGTTCATCGGCAGCACGACGAGGCACAGCGCCGCAATGGTGAAGGTGCCGGCGACGACGCGCTTGGCGCCGACGCGGTCGGCCAGCCACGACGCCGCGAGGCCGCCGACGATCGCGCCACCATTGAGCACCACGAGGAACAGCAGCGAACCCTTGGCCTGGCCGCCCGCGCCCTCCATGATCTTTGGCAGCCACGTGTTCAGGCCGTAGGTGAGCAGCAGGCCGGTGAAGCTCATGAAGCCGATCAGCAGTGCGCCGATGGCGTACTTGCGCGAGAACAGTGCGGCGTAACCGACCTTCTCGGCGGGAGGGGGAGTGGAGTCGGCGTCGTCAAGCGAGGCAACCGGGACCGACGGCATGAAGTGCTCCAGGGGCAGACCGTGCTTGTCGCACACGGCCAAGGCCTCCTCGGAGCGGCCGACGGAGACCAGCCAGCGCGGCGACTCCGGCAGCGCGAACATGACCAGCGGCACCAGGAACAGCAGCGGCGACGCGCCGATGAGGAACAGGCCGCGCCAGCCGATGGCGTCCAAAAGCAGGATGGCCAGCACCGACGCCATGACGCCGCCGGCCGGGATGCCCGAGTAGACGATGGCGTTGAACAGGTTCTTGCGGCCGCGCGGAGCGAACTCCGCGATGATCGCGCCACCCGTGGCCACGATCATGCCGACGCCGACGCCCGTGAGAAAGCGCAGGAAGCCGAACGCGAGAGTCGACGTGGCCAGCGCCGTCAGCGCCATGCCGGCGGAAAACCACACCGACGCGACCAGCATCACGCGCTTGCGGCCGAACTTGTCGCCCACCGCGCCGGCGGTCAGCGCGCCGACCAGCACGCCGATGAGCGCCCAGGCGCCCAGCGTGCCCGCGGCCTCCGGGGACAGGGCGCCGATCTGCGACGGGTCGGCCAGCAGCGTCGGCAGGACCGCGCCGTAGACGACGAGGTCGTAGCCGTCGAAGAGGATGGCCGTGGCGACGACCGTGAGAACGAGCAGCACCGTGCGGCGGTGCTCGCGGGAGGCCCACGGGCCGGAGTCGGCCGCGGGGGAGGAGTGCGGGGTGGCCGCGCTCGAGGGGGAGGGGGAAGCGGAGGGGCTCATGAGTGGCTCCTTTGTCGTGTCGGATCGGGAATCGTCGCCCGGTGCGGGTCATGCGGCTCGCGATGCTGTTCGCATTGCGAACGATGATGCGTTGGGTGAACGTTTGCCGTTGGAAGGAATCTACAACGGGTGAGGCCGATCACAAACGGTCAATCTCGTGACGGGGGCCACGGTCCGGAAAGTTCGCAAAGCGCACGCGAAACGGGGTGCGTCCGGCGCGGTTCGCGGCACGAACAAGGCCCCCACCTGCCGCGATCGCGTCGGATCGGGCGGGTGGGGGCCGATGTGTTCGCTGTCCGGTCAGTGACCCTTCGGGGGTGCCGCGGGGGTGCGATCGAGGAGCATGACCACGATGACGCCGATGACAAGGCCCCAGAACGGCGCCGAAATGCCGAACAGGCTCATCTCCGAAAAGGTCACCAGGAAGCACGCCAGCGCCCCGGCCGACGCGGCGCCGGAAAAGCCCGCCAGGAAGGCGTTTTTCAGCGGCGCGAACATGGCCACGCCGGCCAGCGTCGCGATGAACGCCGCGGGCATCGCCAGGATCGCGCCCGTGAACGCCGGGGCGATGAGCCCCACGCCGATGGAGAAGATGCCGCACGCGATCGCCGCGGCGTAGTGGTTGCGCTTGGGCCCCTCCGCGACGAGCAGCGCGTTGGTCGGCCCGGTCAGGCACGTCGGCGTCGATCCGAGGAACGCCAGCGGGATGGTGGCCACGCCCGACGCCGTCGCCGCGACGTTGGTCGGCGGGCGGTGCCCGGCCGCGCGCAGCACCGCGACGCCCTGCCCGTTCTGCACGATGACCACCGTGATCGCCAGGGGGATGACCAGCTCAATCGTCGCCGCCCACGAGAATTCGGGCATGGTCAGCACGGGCGCGGCGACGATGCCGCCGTCGAGCGCGCCGTCGCGGAACCGTCCGAATGCCACGGCCACGACGGTGCCCACGCCCGCTGCCAGGGCGACCGGTGGCAGGAGCTTTGCGACGGACGAAACCGTCGAGAGGCCCACGAAAATCAAGATCATCGGCAGGGCGATGACGGGGTCGGTGAGAGAGGCGTCGATGAGCTCGAGTCCGAAGCGCAGGAAAATGCCCGCGACCATGGCCATGACCACCTGCGGCGGGAGCGCGTCCATGATGCGCCCGACCAGGCCGGTCCAGCCGAGTGCGATGACCAGGATGCCCGTGAGGATGTACGCGCCCAGGACCTCGGCGAACTCGAGGTGGGACAGGGCGTCGCCGGCGATGACGGTGCCGGGGATGGTCCAGAAGTACGCCTGCGGCGAGCGGTACCACCAGCTCATCGCGATGGTCAGCAGACCGTTGCCCAGGAAGACGCCGAAGATCCACGACGACACGAGGTCGCCGCTGAGGCCGGCGCCGCCGTCGGCCGCGGCGGCCGCGGCGAGGATGACCGCGATCGGGCCGGATGCCGCGAAGAGCAGCGCGACGAAGGCAGAGCCGACGGCGGTGGCGGACATGTCCGAGACGATCTGCCGGAGGCCGGGGCGCTCGGCCGTCGACGGTTCCAGCGCGAGGAGTGCCTTCGGGCGGCGGCGGGGTTCGTGGCGCTGAGGTTTGGAGGTGGGCTGCGGGTTTTCGTCCGGAGTGGGCTGGGGATCGTGCTCTGCCGCCGATGGTGTGGCCTGTGTCCTGCTGGTTTTCATGGTGCTCCGTGGGGCGTTGGTGGGCGGCGGCGTGCGGCGCGCCGAGTGTGAGGTGGCTCTCACCGTACGGACGAGTTCGCAATACGGCAATGTGTGCGGTAAGCGAACGGTCTCGGGGTGGGAGTGGCGCCGGTCGGTAGGGTTGGGGAATGTCGATCACCTCCGTGTTTTCCGGGTCCCGCACCTCCGCCTTCTCCGGCGCCGGCACCCGCTCGCTCGTCGCACCCCGCCGCGCCCGGTCCCGCTCCCGCACCCGCTCCCGCGTCCCCGAGTCCGTGCGCCTGGCCACCGTCGTCGTCCCGCTGGCCGGCGTCGGCGCCCTGCACTTCCCGCCGCAGACGGCGCGCGTCGTCGACCGCTTGATCCCGGATTTCCTGCCGGGCCCGAAGCGCGCGTGGACGGTCGGCTCGGGCGTCGCCGAGGTCGGAACCGCCGCGGCGCTCATGGTCCCGCGCACTCGCCCCGCCGCCGCCGTCGTGGCAACGGGCCTGCTCACCGCCCTGTGGGCCGGAAACTTCCAGATGGCCTGGGACTGGCGCGACGCCAGTCCCAAAAAGCGCGCCATCGCCTATGGCCGCCTGCCCCTGCAGATCCCGCTCATCGCCGCCGCCTGGTCCCTGCGCTGATCTCGCGGCGGCGGTTGGGTCGCTGCGCTGGGTTCGACGCGGGCGGATCGGACCGTCGTCAAGCGGAAAACGGGCGACGGCGCGCCGGGCCGCCACGGCTGATGGGACCCATCCGGGATGGCGGCTAGGCTGGGTGCGATCGAGCCCGACCCCACCGCCGGTGGCGGGGACGGGCCCGGCGGAATAACGTCGACGCGTCCGGGGTTGCCTCCGTAAGGAGGCCGCACCAACGGCCGGGATCGGCGCGGCGCGGAAATGGACGCGCCGGTGGACTTTCGCCGACGACACGACAGGAAGCGGGGCCGGACGGGATATGGCACGTATGCAGGAAAGCGCCGATCTGCTGAAATGCTCCTTCTGCGGGAAGAGCCAGAAGCAGGTCAAGAAGCTCATTGCGGGACCGGGCGTCTACATCTGCAACGAGTGCATCGAGTTGTGCAACGAGATCATCGAAGAAGAGCTCAACGTCGGCTCGGCACCGGAGGACAGCGGCGATCGCCTGCCGCGACCCGTGGAGATCCGCGACTTCCTCGACGAGTACGTCATCGGCCAGGACGTGGCCAAGCGCACGCTCGCCGTGGCGGTCTACAACCACTACAAGCGCATCCGCGCCGAGGAGCAGGGCGCGCGCGACGACGTCGAGCTGTCGAAGTCGAACATCCTCATGCTGGGCCCGACGGGCTGCGGCAAGACGCACCTGGCGCAGACGCTGGCCCGCAAGCTGGACGTCCCCTTCGCCATCGCCGATGCCACGAGCCTGACCGAGGCCGGCTACGTCGGCGAGGATGTGGAGAACATCCTGCTCAAGCTGCTGCAGGCGGCCGATTTCGACGTGGCCAAGGCGCAGCGCGGCATCATCTACGTCGATGAGGTGGACAAGATCTCGCGCAAGTCGGAGAACCCGTCCATCACCCGCGACGTCTCGGGCGAGGGCGTGCAGCAGGCGCTGTTGAAGATCCTCGAGGGCACGGTCGCCGCGGTGCCGCCGCAGGGCGGGCGCAAGCACCCGAACCAGGAGTTCATCCAGTTCGACACCTCCAACGTGCTGTTCATCGTGGCGGGCGCGTTCGCCGGCCTGGAGAAGGTCGTGCAGGAGCGCGTGGGCAAGAAGGGCCTGGGCTTCGGCGCGGACGTGCACTCCAAGTCGGACGTCGACGAGGTCGACCCGTTCGGCGAGGTGCTGCCGGAGGACCTGATCCGCTTCGGGCTGATCCCGGAGTTCATCGGCCGCCTGCCGGTCATCGCGTCGGTGACCAACCTTGACGAGGACGCGCTGGTCCGCGTGCTCACCGAGCCGCGCAATTCGCTGGTGCGCCAGTACGAGCGCCTCTTCGAGATGGACGGCGTGGAGCTGCGCATCGACGACGACGCCCTGCACGCCATCGCGTCGAAGGCCATCGAGCGCAAGACCGGCGCCCGCGGCCTGCGCGGCATCATGGAGGAGATCCTGGTCCCGGTCATGTTCGACGTCCCGGACCGCGACGACATCGCGCAGGTGGTCATCCACCGCGGGTGCGTCGTCGATGGCGAGGCGCCGGAGCTGGTGCTCGCCGAACCGGACGAGCGCAGCGCGTAGGTTCCCGTGGGCCGTCGCAAAGCTCCTGCTTGACGACGCCCACCGCACGAAACGGCCCGGCCCCCACATCGAAGGGGCCGGGCCGTTTGTGCCGTCTGGCGCTACTCGTCGTCGTACATGTCGGTGAACGCGGGCGCGACGTCGCCGTCGGCGCGCTCGTCGAGGATGGCGGGGGAGTCGTCGGCGTAGACCTCGTCGACCAGGCGCGGCTCGACCTTCCGGCGCGGGGTGGTGGTGACGTAGGACGTGCCGTGCTGCCACGTCGTCGACGCGGTGAGGAAGCCGGTCACCGCGTCGCGGGCCATCTCGCGCAGGCGGTCGATGAGGGTCTCCGACGTCAGCTCCAGGCTGTACAGATTGCCGAAGGTGCGCTCGTTGAGCGTGGGGAACTGCGCCATCGACGCGACGATGTAATAGATGTCCAGGGCGGAGACGTCGGTGCGGAAGGCGCCGTAGTCGCGGCCCAGGAGCAGCACGCGGTCGAACTCGAGGACGATGGGGGACTGCTCCGCCATCGCCGACGACTCCTCCAGCGGGAGGATCGGGTGCATGTTCTCCTGCGCGATGAAACGCACCGCCGACGGGTTGTTGGCGAAGCAGTCGAAGATGACGCCGACGACGTGGCGCAGCACGTCGACGGGGACCTCCGAGTCGACCCGCAGGGCATCGGGGTCGGGGCGCAGCAGGCCGAGCACGTGGTTCATGGTCGTGCGGTAGAGGCCCATCTTGTCGCCGCAGTGGTAGTGCAGCATGCGCTTGGAGACGCCCGACGACGACGAGATGGCGTCGAGGCGGGCATCGGCGTACCCCTTGGCGGTGAATTCGCCGAGCGCCGCCTCGAGGACGGCGTGGGGGATCGCGTCGGTGCTCCCTGAGGCCTTCATGTATCGCCTTTCCTGGGTTTCGGGTGGTCCCCCGACGGTGATCGGGGGTGTCCGCCCCGCTTGTCGCGGCGTGTGGCCGGAAAAAGGGGAAATGGTGGGGCGGATCCGCTTCATGCTATCGATATTCGTCCGCCGCTGGCCCCGTCCTCCCCCATCTGCGCAGTGGGCGATGCCGCTATATCGTTGGGCGCGTAAGCGAATCCAAGGAAAGGACCATCGTGAGCGTTTCCCCCGTGAAGGTTGCCGTCACCGGCGCCGCCGGCCAGATCTCGTACTCCCTGCTGTTCCGTCTCGCCCATGGCGACGTCTTCGGTTACGACGTCCCCGTGGAGCTGAACCTCCTCGAGATCCCGGCCGCACTGGGCGCGACCGAGGGCGTTGCCATGGAGCTGCAGGATTCCGCGTTTCCGCTGCTGCGCGGGATCAACGTCACCGACGACCCGAACAAGGCCTTCGATGGCGCCAACGCGGCGTTCCTCGTCGGCGCGAAGCCGCGCGGCAAGGGCGAGGAGCGTTCCGCCCTGCTGTCGGCCAACGGCAAGATCTTCGGCCCGCAGGGCCAGGCCCTCAACGATCACGCCGCGGACGACATCCGCGTGCTGGTCGTCGGCAACCCCGCCAACACCAACACCCTCATCGCCAACGAGCACGCGAAGGACATCCCGTCCGACCGTTTCACCGCGATGATGCGCCTGGACCACAGCCGCGCCCTGTCGCAGCTGGCCGGCAAGCTGGACCGCACGGTCACCGATTTCGAGAAGGTCGTCGTGTGGGGCAACCACTCCGCGACGCAGTTCCCGGACGTCACCTACGCCACCGTCGGCGGCGAGAAGGTGTCGGATCTGGTCGAGCAGTCGTGGCTGGACGACGAGTTCATCCCGCGCGTGGCCAAGCGCGGCGCGGAGATCATCGAGGTCCGCGGTTCCTCCTCGGCCGCGTCGGCCGCCTCCGCCGCCATCGACCACATGCGCGACTGGGTCCAGGGCGTCCCGGGCGATGACTGGGTGTCCGTGGCGCTGCCGTCGGATGGTTCCTACGGCATCGACGAGGGCCTGGTCACCGGCATGCCGTGCCGCTCCGTCGACGGCAAGTGGGAGATCGTCCAGGGCCTGGAGATCTCCGACTACCAGCGCGCCCGCATGGACGCCAACGTCGAGGAGCTGCGCGCCGAGCGCGAGGCCGTCGCCGACCTGCTGCCGTAGGTCCCGCCTCCGTAGTCGGCCCGCAGCCGGACCGCATTGGTCCGGGAGGGGCCGTCGCAAAGCACGATGCTTTGCGACGGCCCCTTCGCCATGCCGGGGCGACTGCCGCAGACGTGGTGGGCGGTGCGATCCGGGCGACCCTCTAGACTGTCCGACGTGACCAACGCCGAGAATCTTCCGAACCGCGCCGACAATCTGCCGAAGTCGTGGAACCCCTCCGAGGTGGAGGCGGATCTCTACCAGGGCTGGGTGGATGCCGGGTACTTCACCGCCGACGCCACCAGCGACAAGCCGGCGTATTCCATCGTGCTGCCGCCGCCGAACGTGACCGGCCAGCTGCACATGGGCCATGCGCTGGACCACACGCTGATGGACGCGCTGGCCCGCCGCAAGCGGATGCAGGGCTTCGAGGTGCTGTGGCTGCCGGGCATGGACCATGCGGGCATCGCCACGCAGACGAAGGTCGAGGCGCAGCTGAAGGAGTCGGAGGGCAAGGACCGCTTCGATTACGGGCGCGAGGAGTTCATCGACCGCGTTTGGGAGTGGAAGAAGGAGTACGGCGGCAAGATCGGCGGCCAGATGCGCCAGATCGGCGATTCCGTCGACTGGTCGCGGGAGCGGTTCACGCTTGACGACGGCCTGTCGCGCGCCGTGCAGACCATCTTCAAGGAGCTGTTCGACCAGGGCCTGATCTACCGCGCGAAGCGGATGGTCAACTGGTCGCCGGTGCTGCAGACGGCGATCTCGGACATCGAGGTCAAGTACGAGGACCGCGACGGTGAGCTGGTGTCGTTCCGCTACGGCGAGGGCGAGGAGTCGATCGTCGTGGCCACCACCCGCGTGGAGACGATGCTCGGCGACGTCGCCGTGGCCGTGCACCCGGACGACGAGCGCTACACGGCGCTGGTGGGCACGACCCTGCCGCACCCGTTCCGCGACGACCTGTCGCTGCAGGTCATCGCCGACGATTACGTGGATCCGGAGTTCGGCACCGGCGCGGTGAAGATCACCCCGGCGCACGACCCGAACGACTTCGCCATGGGCCAGCGGCATGACCTGGACATGCCGGAGGTCATCGACAAGACCGGCACCATCGCCGGCACCGGCACCCGCTTCGACGGCATGGACCGCTTCGAGGCGCGCGCCGCGGTGACGGAGGCGCTGCGGGAGCAGGGGCGCATTGTCAAGGAGATCCGCCCGTACGTCCACTCCGTGGGCCATTCGGAGCGTTCCGGCGAGGTCATCGAGCCGCGCCTGTCCGAGCAGTGGTGGGTCAAGGTGGACAAACTGGCCCAGATGTCCGGCGATGCGATCCGGAAGGGCGATACGACCATCCACCCGGCGTCGCAGGAGCCGCGCTGGTTCGACTGGGTCGACGACATGCACGACTGGTGCATCTCGCGCCAGCTGTGGTGGGGCCACCGCATCCCGATCTGGTACGGCCCCGAGGGCGAGATCGTGTGCGTCGGCCCGGATGACAAGGCGCCCGAGGGCGAGGGCTGGACGCAGGACCCCGACGTGCTGGACACGTGGTTCTCGTCGGCGCTGTGGCCGTTCTCCACGATGGGCTGGCCGGAGGCCACCCCGGAGCTGGCCAAGTTCTACCCGACGTCGGTGCTGGTCACCGGCTACGACATCTTGTTCTTCTGGGTCGCGCGCATGATGATGTTCTCGACCTTCGCCGCCACCCTGCCGAATTCGCCGCTGGGCGAGGGCACCGACGGCCGCCCGCAGATCCCGTTCACCGACGTGTTCCTGCACGGCCTGGTGCGCGATGAGCAGGGCCGGAAAATGTCCAAGTCCCTGGGCAATGGCATCGATCCGCTGGACTGGGTGCGCGACTACGGCGCCGACGCGCTGCGCTTCACCCTGGCCCGCGGCGCGAACCCCGGCTCGGACCTGCCGGTGGGCGAGGATTCGGCGCAGAGCTCGCGCAACTTCGCCACCAAGCTGTTCAACGCCACCCGATTCGCGCTGATGAACGGCGCCCGCGTGGGCGATCTGCCGGCGCGCGAGACGCTGACCGACACCGACCGCTGGATCCTCGACCGCCTCGAGCAGGTCCGCGCGGACGTCGACGGTGCGCTGGACAAGTACGAGTTCGCCAAGGCCAACGAGGCCCTGTACCACTTCGCGTGGGACGAGTTCTGCGACTGGTACCTGGAGATGTCCAAGGTGGACTTCCCGCGCCTGGCCGAGGGCGAGGAGCCGACGGCCGAGCAGGCCGCCCGCTCCGAGTCGACGCGCCTGGTGCTCGGCCATGTGCTGGATGTGCTGCTGCGCCTGCTGCACCCGACGATCCCGTTCGTCACCGAGGTGCTGTGGAAGGCACTGACCGATGGCGACGAGGGCACGCCCGAGTCGCTGGTCATCGCGTCGTGGCCGGTCGAGGGCGAGGCCAATGGCGGCACCGCTGCCGATGCCGACGCCGCCCGCCGCATCGACGACGCCCAGAAGCTGGTCACCGAGGTCCGCCGCTTCCGCTCCGACCAGGGCGTGAAGCCGTCGCAGCGCGTGCCCGCCCGGTTCGACGCCGCCGCGGCCGATCTGGCCGAGCAGGAGGGCATCGTCCGTTCGCTGGCGCGCCTGGAGACCCCGGAGGACGGCTTCACCGCCACCGCCTCCATCGAGGTCCGCCTGTCCGCGGCCACGGTGACCGTGGAGCTGGACACCTCCGGCACCGTCGACGTCGCCGCCGAGCGCAAGCGCCTGGAAAAGGACCTCGCCGTCGCCGAGAAGGAGCTGTCCGGCACCGAGAAGAAGCTGGGCAACGAGTCCTTCCTGGCCAAGGCCCCCGATGCGGTCGTGGACAAGATCCGCGCCCGCCACCAGGTCGCGCGCGAGGAAATCGAGCGCATCACCGCCCGACTCGAGGGACTGCCGAAGGCATGACGCGACCCAACGACGACGGCCGGGGAGACGACGAGCTCCGTCTGATCCTCGATGGCCTTGATGATCTCGATGACGTCAATGACGTCAATGACCTTGCTCCGGCCGACCAGGCGGCCGGCGAGCCTCTCGAGCTGGCCGACGACGACGGTTTCGACCCCGCCACCGCCCAGATCGTGGAGGACACCGAGCCCCGCGAGCTGGCGGCCGACGGCGCGAATGCCGCGGCCGAGGAGCGCGACGGCGGCGCCGACGTGGACCTGCTGGGCCGCTTCGGCGCGGTGTCCATGGACGAGGAGGGCCTGAGCCTTCCCGTCGACGTCGACCAGCCCGTCAACGCTGCGGCCTCCGAGGAGGTCACGGCCGACGATCTCGCCGACCTCGCCGCCGTCGAAGCCGAGCTGGACACCCGATGGCCGGAGACGAAGATCGACCCGTCGCTGGAGCGGATCGAAAAGCTCATGGACCTGCTCGGCAACCCCGAGCGGTCGGCGCCGGTCATCCACGTCGCCGGCACCAACGGCAAGACGTCGACGGTGCGCATGATCGAGTCGCTGGTCCGCGCGCTGGGCCGCCGCACCGGCCGCACCACCAGCCCGCACTTGCAGTTGGCCACCGAGCGCATCGCCATCGACGGCTCGCCGCTGCACCCGCGCGATTACGTGCGCATCTGGCGCGAGATCGAGCCCTACGTGGAGCTCGTCGACGCCGCCTCCGAGGCCGAGGGCGGCCCGCGCATGTCCAAGTTCGAGGTGCTCACCGCCATGGCCTACGCCGCGTTCGCGGACGCCCCGGTCGACGTCGCCGTCGTCGAGGTCGGCATGGGCGGCACGTGGGACGCGACCAACGTCGCCCACGCCGACGTCGCGGTGGTGTGCCCGGTCGGGCGCGACCACACCGACTACCTCGGCGAGACGCTGACGGAGATCGCGGGGGAGAAGGCGGGCATCATCAAGTCCCGCTGGAACGCCGATGATCTGCTGGCGCCGCCGGACAACGTCGCGGTCATCGCGGAGCAGGAGCCGGAGGCCATGGAGGTCCTGCTGGCCCGCGCCGTCGAGTGCGACGCCGCCGTCGCCCGCGCCGGCGCCGAGTACGGCGTGGTGGCGCACACCCTGGCCGTCGGCGGGCAGAACCTGACGCTGCGCGGCCTGGCCGGCGAGTACGAGGACATCCACCTGCCGTTGCACGGCCCGCACCAGGCCCGCAATGCGGCCACGGCGCTGGCCGCGGTGGAGGCGTTCTTCGGTGCCGGGCCGGGCCGGCCCTTGAGCATCGACGCGGTTCGCGAGGGCTTTGCGACGGTCACGTCGCCCGGCCGCCTCGAGCGCGTCCGCTCCACGCCGACGGTGTTCGTCGACGCGGCCCACAACCCGCACGGGGCGAAGGCCCTGCGCGAGGCGCTGACGGCGGAGTTCGAGTTCCGCAAGGTCGTCGGCGTCGTCGCGGTGCTCGGCGACAAGGACGCCCGCGGCATCCTGGAGGAGTTCGAGCCCTACTTCGAGGAGCTCGTGGTCACGCAGAACGCGTCGCCGCGGGCCCTGCACGTCGATGATCTGGCCGACCTGGCCGAGCAGATCTACGGCGAGGAACGCATCCACCGCATCGACACGCTGCCGTCGGCGGTCGAGCTGGCCATCGCGCTGGCGGAGGAGACCGACTCCGGCGACGGCATCGTGAGCGGCTCGGGAGTGGTGGTCACCGGTTCGGTGGTCACCGCCGGCGAGGCGCGGACCCTGTTCGGAAAGGACCCCCAATGACCGACGCCCGATCCACCGGACGGCCGGATGGCGACGACGCCGGCCGTCGTGAAGCGAACATGACCGCCGAGGAATTGCGCGCCTACCGCGAGGGGCGCGACCTGTCCGGCGGCGGCAAGTACGGGCCGCTCGGCGCCGGCCACGCCCCGGAAAAGGACCCGATGAAGGGGCTGCGCGGCGTCATGGCCGGCACCCTGATCATGCAGGCCATTTCCGTGTGGTTGGGGTTGACCGTCGTCGCGCGCGTCGATGGCGGCGGGCTGTTCGGCACGACCTTCGCCATCTGGTACATCGCGCTGCTGGGCCTGGCCATGGTGGTGCTGGCGTTCCTGCAGAAGAAGTCGTGGGCGCTGCCGGCGAACATCGCGCTGCAGGTGCTCGGCGTGCTGGCGATCCTCGCGCACTGGTCGATGGGCTTCGTGGGCATTTTCTTCGCCATGGTGTGGGCGTACATCCTGCACCTGCGCAAGAACCTCATCGCCCGGATGGAGCGCGGGCTGCTGACGACGCAGCACCTGTGATGCGTGCCACGCCTCCCCGTCGCACTGCGGAGGCCGCGGGGAAGTAGGATGCAGCGCATGACCGAACGCACTCTGATTCTGATCAAGCCCGACGGCGTCCGCCGCGGCCTCGTCGGCGAGGTTCTCGCCCGCATCGAGCGCAAGGGCCTGAAGCTGGTGGCCATGGACCTCCGCGTCGCCGACAAGGCCACCGCCGAGGAGCACTACGCCGAGCACAAGGAGCGCCCGTTCTACGGCGAGCTCGTGGACTTCATCACCTCCGCCCCGCTGGTCGCCGGCGTGGTCGAGGGTCCGAACGCCATCGCCGCGTGGCGCCAGCTGGCCGGTGGCACCAACCCGGTCGAGGCCGCCACCCCGGGTTCCATCCGTGGTGACTTCGCCCTCGAGGTCGCGGAGAACATCGTCCACGGCTCCGACTCCGCCGAGTCCGCCGAGCGCGAGATCGGCATCTGGTTCCCGAACCTCTAGGTCGCGGTTTTTCCGCCGGTGTCCGGCGGTCCGTTTCACCGGCTTCCCGCATTTGCGTGCGGGGGGCCGGTTTTCGCGTGTTCGGGGCGTGCGGGTGGCGGCATTGGTCGGTCGGGTGTGCGACAATGGCGGGCGTACGCCGCGTTCGCTCCGCGATTTACTGGAACGACGTTGACCGCAGAACGCCCGTACGCCGACAGAACTTGAATAAAACGACGATCGCCGCTTTCGCGGCCCCCGGACTTGCGCGCGTTCGCGCTGGTCGGCGCGTGGGCCTGGCGGCTTGAGGAGAACCGCATATCGTGCTGGATTTCAGCGACAACACCGTGTCGAGCGCCCGTGATTTCGATCGGGCGGCGGCGCCGGAGAAGATGCGCGTGCATGCCCTGGCGAAGGCCGTGGGCGTCACGTCGAAGGATTTGATCGCCGCCCTGGGGGAGTTGGGCGTGGCCGTGAAGTCGGCGTCGTCGTCGGTGGCGGCGGCCGACCGGGATCGCTTCCTGGATGCGGTGGCTGGTTCGGCTTCGCTTGACGACGCCCCGGCGGCCCCGAAGTCCGCCGCGAAGAAGCCCGCCAAGAGGGCGGCAAAGAAGACGGCGAAAAAGGCGTTCGCGGCGAAGGCGCCGGAGAAGGCCGCCGAGGAGCCTGCGGAGGAGTCCGCCGACAACAAGGCGGAGGAGAAGCCGGCAAAGAAGACGGCGAAGAAGTCCTCCACCAAGAAGGCCGCCACCAAGAAGTCCGCCGCGAAGAAGTCAACCAAGCGCACGGCGGGCAAGAAGGCCGCCCCGGCGAAGAAGGCCGACGACGTCGACGTCGCCGAGACCATCGTCGCCGACGCCCCCGACACCCCGGAGCCGGTCGAAACCGACACCCAGGCCGCCGAGACCACCGACGCCACCGAAGCCCCGAAGAAGGCCACCCGCCGTTCGCGCTCCCGCCGCACCGCCAAGCGCACGGTGTCGAAGCCGGCCGCGCCCGCGAAGAAGGCCGATGACGTCGAGGTTGCCGAGCCGATCATCGCAGCCGCCGCCGACTCCGCCGACTCTGCCGACGCCTCCGACACCACCGAGGGCGATCACCTCGTCGAGGTCGTCCCGCCGGTGACGCCGCCGCCGGCGGAGCCGACCTTCGCCATCCCGGTGTTCATGGCCCCCGAGCCGGTCTCCGTGGTTTCCGCGGGCACGTCGACGGCGTCGGCCGACGCCATCGCCGATGCCGTGGACGACTCGGTCGATTCCGGCTCCAGCTCCGACGCTGACGCCGATTCCCGCTCCACGTCGTCGGACGACTCCGACGAGTCCCGGGAGCCCCGTCCGCGCCGCCGCCGTCGTGGCCGCGGCCGTGGTCGCGGTGGCCAGGACGACTCCGCCGCCGACGAGGGTTCGGCGAAGGGCGGGGACGACCGGGACGTCGCAAAGCAGGACGGCAAGAAGCAGAATCAGCAGGCCCCGAAGGCCGACGAGCCCGGCGATGCCGAGCCGGAGGTGCCCGTCGTCGACGAGCCGGTGGCCATCAAGGGCTCGACGCGGCTGGAGGCGCAGCGGCGCCGTCGCGCGGACCGCCGCGCTGAATCCCGCAAGCGCCACGTGATTTCGGAGGCCGAGTTCCTGGCCCGCCGCGAGTCCGTCGAGCGCACCATGGTCGTGCGCGAGCGCCGCCGCCACGACAATCAGGGCATGGTCACGCAGGTCGGCGTGCTCGAGGACGACCTGCTGGTCGAGCATTTCGTCACCTCCGACACGCAGACGTCGATCATCGGCGACATCTACCTCGGCCGCGTGCAGAACGTGCTGCCGAGCATGGAGGCCGCGTTCATCGACATCGGCACCGACCGCAACGGCGTGCTGTACTCGGCGGACGTCAACTGGCGCGCGTTCGGCTCGTCGGGGCGCTCCCGCCGCATCGAGCATGCGCTCAAGGCCGGCGACCAGGTGCTGGTGCAGGCGACGAAGGATCCGCTGGGCCACAAGGGCGCCCGCCTGTCCATGCAGATTTCGCTGGCCGGCCGGTTCCTGGTCTACGTGCCGGGCGGCCACAGCGCGGGCATCTCGCGCAAGCTGCCGGAGCCGGAGCGCAAGCGTTTGAAGGAGATCCTCAAGGAGGTCACCCCGTCGGGGTCGGGCACGATCATCCGCACCGCCGCGGAGGGCGTGCCGAAGGAGGCCATCGCCGCGGACGTGAAGCGGCTCGAGGGGCTGTGGCAGGACATCGACAAGCGCACGGCGGAGGCGAAGAACCGCAAGGGCGCCAAGCCGCAGACGATGTACGAAGAGCCGAACATGCTGATCAAGGTCGTCCGCGACCTGTTCAACGAGGACTTCTCCCGCTTGGTCGTCGAGGGCGACAAGGCGTGGGGCATCGTGCGCTCCTATGTCGACGAGGTCGCGCCGGATCTGGCCGACCGCCTGCAGCGCTACCGTCCCGAGCAGCATGGCGGCGAGGACGTCTTCGCCCACCACCGCATCGACGAGCAGCTGGCAAAGGCGCTGGACCGGAAGGTGTGGCTGCCGTCGGGCGGCACGTTGATCATCGAGCGCACCGAGGCGATGACGGTCGTCGACGTCAACACCGGCAAGTTCACCGGTGCCGGCGGCAATCTCGAGGAGACGGTCACCCGCAACAACCTGGAGGCGGCGGAGGAGATCGTCCGCCAGATGCGCCTGCGCGATCTCGGCGGCATGATCGTCGTCGACTTCATCGACATGGTGCTGCCGGAGAACCAGGACCTGGTGCTGCGCCGGCTGAAGGAGGCCCTGGGCCGCGATCGCACGCGCCACGAGGTCTCCGAGGTGACGTCGCTGGGCCTGGTCCAGATGACCCGCAAGCGCCTGGGCACCGGGCTGTTGGAGACGTTCTCCACCACCTGCGAGGCCTGCGATGGCCGCGGGCTGATCATCCACGTCGATCCGGTCGACCATGATCATGAGCCGCAGCAGGGCCGCCACAAGGGCCGCCGCCAGCAGTCGCCGGGCAAGCACCCGGTGGCCGAGGCGATGCACCGCCACGATCACAAGGATGATCGCAAGGACGACCGCGGGGACTCCGCGAAGGATTCCGGCGATGCGCCGCAGGACGAGCAGCTTGACGACGCCTCGCGCGGTTCCTCCTCCGACGACCGCGCCCAGTCCGGCGGCTCCGGCCGCCGCCGTCGTGGACGCCGTGGCGCGCGCCGCGGTGGCGGCTCCGAGCAGAGGCAGGATCAGGGCCGCGACGAGCAGCAGCACCGTGACGACCGCGTCGAGGAAATGTCCGAGGAGGACCGCTCCGTCGACGAGTCGGTGACCCGCGCCGAGTCGGAGGAGTCGCGTCCGCCGCGCCGCCGCCGTCGCGGCCGCCGGTCCACGTCGCGTGGTCGCGGTGACGCCGATGGCTCGCGCCGCTCCGATGAGTCGGGGTCGGATGATGAGGGGTCGCGTCGTCGTGAAGCCAGCCGCGGCAACCGCGACGAGCACGCCGACGTCGGGGATGCCCTGGCGCGCGTGGCCGCGCAGGCCGTGGCGGAGGCGAAGGACAAGGATCCGGACGAGCCGTCGGACGACCGCTATGTGTCGCGATCGGCCCGGCGCCGTCGCCGTCGCGTGGTGCACGCGTCGCAGCAGGCGCAGGAGTCGCAGGGGCAGGAGCAGGACCGGGACACCAAGTCTGACCGGAATGTGAAGGCCGACCGGGATGCCAAGTCTGACCGTGATGGGAAGGCTGAGCGGGATGCGAAGTCTGACCGTGATGCGAAGGCGGCGCGTGGTGGCAAGCGGAAGTCGGACGAGTTGTCCCGGACCCCGGAGCGCACCGTGTCCGTCGAGTCGAAGCCGAAGCGCGGTGCCGAGGATGCCCCGGCCGAGCCGGAGTCGTACGAGGAGGCGTTGGCGGCCTTCGAGAAGTCGCCCCGCCGCAACCGCCCGACCCGTGGCCGCTCGCGGTCCGATCATGCGCCGAAGCCAGAAGATTTCGGTGCCGGTGAGGGTGCCGCGAAGGGCTCGGGCAAGGATTCCGGCCAGGACTCCGGCAGCGATGGCGCCAACGAGCGCGGTGGCCGTGTTGGCCGCGGTGCGCGGGGCTCCCGTGGCCGCGTGCGCCGCAGCGTCAGCTCCAAGTCCGGTGGCGCGAAGGATGCGCCGGCGATGAGCGCCGATGCTCCCAAGGAGCAGCCGAAGGAGCAGTCGAAGGGCCAGTCGAAGGATCAGTCCGAGGGCCAGTCGAAGGGCGCGCCGAAGGGTGCCGCCACCGAGGCTCCCGCCCGTCGACGTGGCCGCCGCCGCGCGGTCCGCCGCGTGACCACCCATGGCGACGCCGACACCTCGGGCTCGCAGCAGGATTCCCTGCAGGGCTCGCAGGAGCAGGAGTCGCCGAAGCAGGACGCGCCCAAGAAGCGCGCGGCCCGCAAGAGCACGGCCAAGAAGAATGCGCCCAAGCAGGACGCCGCTTCGAAGTCGAACTCTTCCGGGGAGAAGGGCGGAGGGGAGAAGGGTGGCGTCGCAAAGCAAGGCGATGCCGACTCCCAGCCCCGCCGCGGCCGCCGCCGCGCAGTCCGACGGACCACGCGCGGCTAACGCCCCACCCGCCGGCGACTGGTGACTATGGCCCCCGACCCGCGAAGCACATCGCGGGGCGGGGGCCATCGCGCCCGAATCGCCCGGCCCAACCGGCGGCGGCGGAGCGCAGTTTGTCATTTGCGGGGGCGATTCGCTAGTCTTGACCAGTCGCTGTTCAGAGGCGTATCGGGCATGCCCGAATCGAGCCCGTGCCGGGCACGCGGAAACCCGCGACAACGAGCCATGAGGCCCGCCCCTGAACGCAGAAGAAACTGTCCATGTCGAGGGACTTACGTGCCTCGAGTCGAGTAAACGAAAAAGGGGTAGCCCTCCTATGTACGCGATCGTCAAGACCGGCGGCAAGCAGTACAAGGTTGCCGAAGGTGACCTCGTCAAGGTCGAGAAGATCGAGGGTGAGCCGGGTTCCACCGTGGCTCTCACCCCGGTTCTGCTCGTCGACGGCTCCGACGTCACCTCCGACGCCGAGAAGCTTGCCAAGATCACCGTGAACGCCGAGATCGTCGAGGCCGCCAAGGGCCCGAAGATCCGCGGCATGCACTACAAGAACAAGACCGGCTACAAGCGTCG
The DNA here is from genome assembly GCF_042725215.1 of Corynebacterium sp. NPDC060344. Classification (NCBI taxonomy): domain Bacteria; kingdom Bacillati; phylum Actinomycetota; class Actinomycetes; order Mycobacteriales; family Corynebacteriaceae; genus Corynebacterium; species Corynebacterium sp. NPDC060344. The sequence continues at coordinate 272,448 of NZ_JBHXCS010000003.1, forward strand.
CTTCGGTCACCGTCAGCCGCTGACGGTGCTGAAGATCACCGGCGTTTCCAAGTAAGCCACCGAAACAAGCTTTTCCTTAAGGAGGAATCATGGCTTCTAAGAAGGGTGCATCCAGCACCAGCAACGGCCGCGACTCCGAGGCCAAGCGCCTCGGCGTGAAGCGTTTCGGCGGCCAGCAGGTCAAGGCCGGCGAGATCCTGGTCCGCCAGCGCGGTACCTCGTTCCACCCCGGTGAGAACGTTGGTCGTGGCGGCGACGACACGCTCTTCGCCCTCAAGGCCGGCGCCGTCCAGTTCGGCACCAAGCGCAACAAGCGCACCGTCAACATCGTCGAGGCCGAGACCGCCGAGGCGTAAGCCCCACGGTTTCTCCCGGGCGGTCGGTTTTTCGCCGGCTGTTCCGGGTGCCTCCACCGCCGCCCTGCGTTTCGACGCGTGGGCGGCGTTGGCGTTTTCGTGCCGGGAGGATGCCACTGCCGCCGCTCCGCGTTTCGACGCGTGGGCGGCGTTCGGCATTTCTCGTGCCGAGAGGATGCCACTGAATTCGCCGACCTGCGGAAACGCGGTTGGCGACGCGCCGTTGGTATCTCCTCGTCACGAGCGGCGCGCGGGTGCTCTGCGGCGCGGGTGCGGCGCGTGCCGCGGTTCGGGCAGCGCGTACCGGGAGGGGCTGCATATCTGACGAGTGTGCGCTGGAGGGGCCGTACCGCACACTCGTGGGCGGAGAGTGGGCTGCACATCTGACGAGTGTGCGCTGGAGGGCGCGTACCGCACACTCGTGGGCAGGGAATGGGCTGCACATCTGACGAGATCGCGATCCGATGTGTGGATCGCGATCTCGTGTGGGGCGCCCGGTGTGGGCGCGAGTCAGCCGCGGGAGGCCAACGCCAGGGGGAGCACCTCGCGGCCGGTGGCGGAAGCCAGGGCCGCGGCGGCGAGAGTCGCGGACCAGCCGGTGTCGACGCAGTCGGTGATCAGGAGGATGGGGCCGTCGCCGAGCTCGAGCTCGGAAATCGCCGCCCAGTCCCACCGGTCGGCGAGACCCGCCACCCGGTACGCGGAGTTCTGGGCCTCCACCGCGCGGGACCCATCGCGCACGGGCAGGACACCGCCGAAGCTCATGCGGCCGATGTCCGAGACCGCGATGGCGCAGGCCACGACCATTTCATCGAGCGCCGAACCATGCTGTGCCGAGCCCGCCCCGTCTGCGTCCACGGCATCGTGGGTGACCAGGGCGACGACGGTATCGGGCCGCGAGTCCCAATCCCAGCCGGCGAGCACGTCGACGAGATCCCTCAGCACCCGATCCCGCTTCCACTCGGTCGCGTTGGGGCGCCAGGACGCCTCGGTAAGAAGGGCATTCAGCGCCGGTCCACGGGCGATGTCGTTGAGGCGGCCAATCGCCCGTCCCTCGCCGATGCCCGCGATTTTGCCCTTCAGCGGCACACGCAAGCCGGTCTGGCCCAGCGTCGCCCCGGCGCGCCCGCCACCGACACCGCCAGCACCGACGCCACCAGCACCACCTCCAGTACCGCCATCGCCGCCGGCCATCAAACGGTCGAGGCCGGTCGGCCACTGCTTCCGCGCCGGGATGCGCACGCCGGGCTCGGTCAGCCGCGCCTTGACCACGTCGTCGACCTGGGCATCCACGTCGGGGGAGAGGTGCCGGCCGGTGCAGTTGTCGCAGCGACCGCACGGCCCGGTCGCCGTCGGATCATCGAGCTGGCGGCGCAGGAACAGCATGCGGCAGGCATCCGGGTCCGGCTCACCATTGCGTGAAGACGCCGCCCCGCCACCCTCGCCCCCCTCACCTTCGGAGCGGCCGATGCCAGCACCAGCGCCACCCCCAAGTCGCTCGTAGGCGATCATGGCGTCCTGCTCGGCCTTGCGGGCCTCCGCCAATCCGCCGTAGCGGGCGGCGTCGTACTCCCAGTCCGCGCCGGTGGACACCCAGCCGCCCCGGACGCGGCGGACGGCGCCATCGACGTCGAGGACCTTCAGCACCTGGTCCAGCCGCGACCGCGACAGGTCCACGGCCGTCTCCAACCTCGCCGTCGACGCCGGCTGATCGCCGTAGGACGCCAGCTCGTCGAGCAGCGACCGCACCACGTCTTCCGCGGGAAACGACAGCGAAGCGAAGTACTCCCAGATGTCGCGGTCCTCGGCACCCGGCAGCAGCACGACCTCGGCGCGATCGGTGCCACGGCCGGCACGCCCGATCTGCTGGTAGTACGAGATCGGCGACCCCGGCGCGCCCATGTGCACCACGAAGCCCAGGTCCGGTTTGTCGAAGCCCATCCCCAGCGCCGACGTCGCCACCAGCGCCTTGACCTCGTTGCCCACCAGCGCCGCCTCCAGCCGCTCGCGCTCGGCGGCGTCGGTGCGCCCGGTGTACGCCGCGACCTCGTACCCGGCCGCCGCCAGCGCCGCCGCCAAATCCTCCGCCGCCGCCACCGTCAGGCAGTAGATGATGCCCGACCCCGGCAGCTCGCGCAGGTGCGACGCCAGCCACGCCGGCCGCTTGGTCGTATCGGGCAGCCGCACCACGTTGAGCCGCAGCGATTCCCGGTCCAGGCCGCCGCGCAGCACCCCGGTGCCATCACCGAGCTGCGACCGCACGTCCTCGACCACTCGGTCATTGGCCGTCGCCGTCGTCGCCAGCACGGGCACGCCAGGCCCCAGCCCCGCCAGCAGGTCGCGGATGCGCCGGTAATCGGGCCGGAAGTCGTGGCCCCAGTCGGAGATGCAGTGCGCCTCATCCACCACGACCATCCCCGCCGCCCGCGCCAGCGCCGGCAGCACGTCGTCGCGGAACTGCGGATTGTTCAGCCGCTCCGGCGACACCAGCAGCACGTCGACGCCACCGCCGGCCACGCGCCGTTGGATGTCGTCCCACTCCGTCATGTTCGCGCTGTTGACGGTCTCCGCCTCGATCCCGGCCCGCCGCGCCGCCGCCACCTGGTTGCGCATGAGCGCCAGCAGCGGCGAGATGATCACGCTGGCCCCGCGCCCGCGCCGCCGCAGCAGCTTTGCGGCGATGAAGTACACCGCCGACTTGCCCCAGCCCGTGCGCTGCACCACCAGCATCCGTTCGCGCCGGTTGACCAGCCCGTCGATCGCGCGCCACTGGTCGTCGCGCAACGTCGCATCCGGGCCCGCCAGCCCGCGCAGCAGCTCATCGGCTTCCTCCCGCGTCGCGGGCTCGGCGGCTCGGTCCTGCGGGGGCTCGTGGGTCGGCTCGTGCACCTGCTCGGCATCCATGCCCCCACTAAAGCACGCCCCCCGGATTCGCCCATTCGAACGCTTGGCAGGCACTTCCGCGGGCTGCTTGACGACGTCCCGGCCTCCCCGCCGCAGCGGTGTGCCCGGGCGAAGGGAGGTGGCGTGAACGTCGTAAAGCAGAGAGAGGACGGGCATGAAGGCGGCGAAAAGGGGAGGTGGGGCGGTGTGCTTCAGGTGGGCAAGTGATCTGCGTCGCAGGTCACGGGGGACGTTGCACTTCTCACGATCCCTGCCGAATCATTCGGGTTGGGCGGCGGATTGTGCGACAATCGGGGGCTATGCGGGGGTCCGATAAGTCGGACCCGGCTTTTGCGTGCCCGGAACCGGTAGCGCGCGGGCCCCACCACGGCCCCCGTCCCCAGCACCCGGAGGAATGAGGCCCCATGTCACGGTTCATCGATCGCGTCGTCCTGCACTTGCAGGCGGGCGACGGCGGCCACGGCTGCAATTCCGTGCTGCGCGAAAAGTTCAAGCCCCTCGGCGGGCCCGACGGCGGCAACGGAGGGCACGGCGGCGACATCGTGCTCGAAGTCTCGCCCCAGGTGCACACGCTGATGGACTTCCACTTCCACCCGCACATCAAGGCCGAAAAGGGACGCCCCGGCGCCGGCGATCACCGCAACGGCGCCCGCGGGCAGGACCTGGTGCTGGAGGTGCCCGAGGGCACGGTCGTCATGAGCCAGGACGGCGAAGTCCTCGCCGACCTCACCGGCAAGGGCACACGCTACGTCGCCGCCCAGGGCGGATACGGCGGCCTGGGCAACGCGGCACTGGCGTCGCGCGCCCGCAAGGCCCCTGGCTTCGCCCTGCTCGGCGAGCCCGGCGAGGAAAAGGACCTGGTCCTCGAACTGAAGTCGATGGCCGACGTCGGCCTGGTCGGCTTCCCCTCGGCCGGCAAGTCCTCGCTGGTCTCCGCGCTGTCGGCGGCGAAGCCGAAGATCGGCGACTACCCGTTCACCACGCTGCAGCCCAACCTCGGCGTGGTCAACGTCGGCCACGAGTCCTTCACCGTCGCCGACGTGCCGGGCCTGATCCCCGGCGCGTCCGAGGGCCGCGGCCTGGGCCTGGACTTCCTGCGCCACATCGAGCGCTGCGCCGTGCTGGCGCACGTGGTCGACTGCGCGACGTACGAGTCCGACCGCAACCCCGTCGACGACATCAAGGCCCTCGAGCACGAGCTGGCCAACTACCAGTCCGAGCTCGCCGGCGACGTCGGCCTCGGCGACCTGGCCGAGCGCCCGCGCGTGATCGTGCTGAACAAGCTCGACGTGCCCGAGGCCCAGGAGATGGCCGAGTTCATGCGCGAGGAGCTCGAGGAGTTCGGCTGGCCGATCTTCGGCATCTCCACCGCCACCCGCGACGGTCTGAAGGAATTGACCTACGGCCTGTCGGAGGCGGTGGCGAAGTACCGCAAGGACAACCCGGCGAAGAAGGAAGAGAAGCCGGCCGTCATCGTGCCCAAGGCCGTCGGCCGCCGCGGCCGCACGCAGGACTTCGAGATCGAGCGCGACCCGGAGGATCCGGACGGTTTCATCGTGCTGGGCCGCAAGCCCCGCCGGTGGATCCTGCAGACGGACTTCGAAAACGACGAGGCCGTCGGCTTCCTCGGCGACCGCCTGGCCAAGCTCGGCGTGGAGGACGCCCTGGCCAAGGCCGGCGCCGTGCCGGGCTGCCCGGTCACCATCGGCGAGATCACCTTCGAGTGGCAGCCGCACACCGCCGCCGGCGTCGACGACTTCGTGCCGTCCGGCCGCGGCACCGACCAGCGCCTGGAGACCACCGACCGCGTCTCCGCCGACGAGCGCAAGCGGGCCTCCCAGGCCCGCCGCGGCCTGATCGACGAGTTCGACTTCGGCGACGGAGAACAGGCCGAGCGCGAGCGTTACCAGTAGTTTTCATTTCATCCAGCAAGCCCCCGCCAACGACGAAACGAAAGGGCCCATGAACCCGCCTTACTCCAGCTCCACCCGCGACAGCATCCGCAATGCGAAGAGGATCGTGGTGAAGATCGGTTCATCCTCGCTGACCGGGCCGGACGGCCGCACCGACCCGGCGAAGATCGACGAAATCGCCGAGGCCCTGGAAAAGCGCATGGCCAAGGGCAGCGACCTGATCCTGGTGTCCTCCGGCGCCGTGGCGTCGGGCATGGGGCCGCTGGGCCTGTCGTCGCGCCCGACCGACCTGGCCACCAAGCAGGCCGCCGCGGCCGTCGGCCAGGTGCGCCTGGCGCAGGAGTGGTCGCGCTCCTTCGGCCGCTTCGGCCGCACCACCGCGCAGGTGCTGCTGACGTCGGCCGACGCCGGCGACCGCCCGCGCGCCCGCAACGCGCAGCGCACCATCGACCGCCTGCGCCAGCTCCACGCCATTCCGATCGTCAACGAGAACGACACGGTGGCCACCTCCGAGATGCGCTTCGGCGACAACGACCGCCTGGCCGCCCTGGTGTCGCACCTGGCGTTCTGCGACGCGCTGGTGCTGCTGTCCGACGTCGAGGGCCTCTTCGACCGCAACCCCTCCGAGCCGGGCGCGAAGTTCGTCCCCGAGGTGTGGAGCGGCAACGACCTCAAGGGCGTCATCGCCGGCGACGGCGGCAAGCTGGGCACCGGCGGCATGGCGTCGAAGGTCTCGGCCGCGCGCCTGGCTTCCCGCGGCGGCGTGCCGGTGCTGCTGACGTCGACGGAGAACATCGACGCCGCCCTCGACCAGGCCGACGTGGGCACCGCCTTCGCGCCGAAGGAGGACCGCCTGTCCGCGTGGCAGTTCTGGGTCCTCTACGCCGCCGACGCCTCGGGCGTGCTGCGCCTGGACGCCGGCGCCGTCACCGCCGTCACCGAGCACCGCCGCTCCCTGCTGCCGGTCGGCCTGACCAGCATCGACGGCGAGTTCTCCGCCGGTGACATCGTGGACATCGTCGGCCCCAACGGCGAAGTCGTCGGCCGCGGCGAGGTGGCCTACGACTCCGAGGAGCTCTCCGGCATGGTCGGCCGCACCACCGCCGAGCTTCCCGACGGCATGCAGAAGCCCGTCATCCACGCCGACTACCTGTCGGAGTACGCCTCCCGCGCGTAGGTCGGGCACCCCTCGAGCACCCCACCCCGGATTCCAGCCCCGCGCCGGAGTCCGGGGTTAATCATTGCCGCATGCGGCGGGCATAATCGGGGCATGGTGTCCAGGATCGCGGGAATTGTGGGGGAGCTGCTGATCACGTTCGGCGTGATCATCGCCCTGTTCGTCTTTTACCAGCTCTATTGGACGGGAGTGTCCACGGGCAAGGCGCAGGCGCAGGCGGCGGATAACCTCCGGTCGCAGTGGGTCGCCGGCGCCCCGGCCGATCCCGCGGCCCCGGCGCCGGCCCCCGAGGAGGGCCAGCCGCCGCTCGATCCCACCATCGGCGGTTACGGCGATGGCTGGGGCACCGAGGGCGCGCCGGTGGCGTTCCTCACCGCCCCGAACGCGGGCATCCAGGACTTCGTCGCCTTCGAGGGCGTCGACCTGGGCACCCTGGCCAACGGCCCCGGGCATTACCCGGGCACGGCGCTGCCGGGCCAGGTGGGCAATTCCTCCTTCGCCGCGCACCGCGACGGCAATGGCGCCCCATTCGACAACATCGATCGGCTGGGCACGTGCGACGACATCATCGTCGAAACGCAGGCGGCCATCTTCCGCTACAAGGTCCTGCCGGTCGACGGCCTGGCCGGTGCGGGCGAGGCCTTCGATTGCGTGCCGGAGGGCACGATCGTGCCGGGCGTGCCGGGCCGCCACATTGTCACCCCCGACCAGTCGCAGGTGGTCACGCCGCATGGCGAGGCCTCCATGGTCACCTTCACCACCTGCCACCCGCAGTGGTCGAACACGCACCGGCTCATCGTCCACGGCGTCCTGGCCGGCGTCGAGCCGAAGGCGGTGGCGTAGATGTACGGGCCGTTGTGGCGCGCGCTGCCGGGGCCGGCGTGGCTGAAGGCCATCATCGTGCTGGCCGTTCTGGTGGGCCTGTTCTTCCTCCTCATGAACGTCGTGTTCCCGTGGGTGGAGACGATCGTCCCCTGGACCGACGTTGCCGTGGAATAGCCCCGTCCCGGGGTGCGACCGGACGCCGACCCACCTCTTGCTTTGCGACGCTCACGCGCAGCCACACCAATGTGCGGGGACATGGGCGTCGCAAAGCCCCAGGATTTGAAGCCCACCCCGGGGGAGTCCCTACACTGGGGCCCATGACTGACGCGACCACTGACCAGACCATGACCGATGCCCGCGCCGCGGAGCGCGACGAGGTGATGGACAAGGCCCGCCGCGCCAAGGCCGTCTCCCTCGAGCTGGCGCGCTACACCTCCGAGCGCAAGAACCGCATCCTCCTCGCCGCCGCCGATGCGCTGGTGGCGCAGGCCCCGAAGATCCTCGAGGCCAACGCCGCCGACATCGACGCCGGCCGCGAGCGGGGGCTGGCGGAGTCGCTGATCGACCGCCTCAAGCTCGACGAGGATCGCATCGCCGGCATCGCCGGCGGCCTGCGCCAGGTCGCCGCGCTGCAGGACCCGGTGGGCGAGGTGCTGCGCGGCTCGACGCTGCCCAATGGCATCAAGATGTCGCAGGTCCGCGTGCCGCTGGGCGTGATGGGCATGGTCTACGAGGCCCGCCCGAACGTCACCGTCGACGCCTTCGGCCTGGCGTTGAAGTCCGGCAACGTGGCGCTGCTGCGCGGCTCGAAGTCGGCCGTCAACTCCAACACCGCCCTGGTGGAGGTGCTGCGCGGCGTGCTCGCCGAGGACGGCGCCCCCGAGGACCTGGTGCAGCTGCTGCCCTGCGAGACCCACGACTCCGTCCAGGATCTGATCACCGCCCGCGGCCTGGTCGACGTGGTCATCCCGCGTGGTGGCGCCGGCCTGATCGAGGCCGTGGTCACCCGCGCCACCGTCCCGGCCATCGAGACCGGCACCGGCAACTGCCACCTGTACATCGACGGCTCGGCCGACGTCGACGAGGCCATTGCACTGCTGATCAACGGCAAGACCCGCCGCTGCTCCGTGTGCAACGCGACCGAGGTCGTGCTGCTGGATTCGGCGCTTGGCGACGACAAGATCGCGAAGGTGCTCGACGCGCTGGTCGAGGCCGACGTGAAGGTCCACGGCGACGCCGACAACCTGCCCTGGGGCGGCGAGATCATCCCGGCGACCGACGAGGACTGGAACGACGAGTACCTGTCCTTCGACATCGCCGCGAAGGTCGTCGACGGCGTCGAGGCCGCCGCCGACCACGTCAACGTGCACGGCTCCGGCCACACCGAGGCGATCTCGGCGCAGGACTGGAAGGCGTGCGAGGCGTTCGTCGAGCGCGTCGATGCCTCGACCGTCAATGTCAACGCGTCGACCGCCTTCACCGACGGTGAGCAGTTCGGCATGGGCGCGGAGATCGGCATCTCCACGCAGAAGCTCCACGCCCGCGGCCCGATGGCGCTTCCGGAGCTGACGTCCACCAAGTGGATCTTGCGCGGCACGGGCCACACGCGGCCGTAGGGGTTCAAGGCCGAGCTCGGACCCGGGCTTGGCCCGGGCCAGGGGATGGGTCGGGCTTCGCCGGGCCCGGACCGGGATGAGCGGGCTTGGCCCGCGATGAACGGGGGGAGACCGATCGCGCCATGTGGGCGCGGTCGGTTTTTTGTTTTCGCCGTGGACTTCGTTGGGGTTCGCGGGGCGGGTTTTCTGGTCGGGTGATGTCCGTTTTCCGGATCCGCCGTGAATTTGCACATTGAGTGAAAATGTAATGTTCGTGCAGGTCGGAAGGGTGGCGGCCGGGCGGGGGTATGTGCGGGCGCAGATTCCGGTGGGGAAATTGACGAGTGTTGTTCACGGTGTGAACATCGATAACGTTCGCGGGTAACGCCGTTACCGCACATGTGAAGTCAGCCTCGCCACGGAGATTCCACGATGCCCAAGCACGCCACCGCCGCCGTCAATCGCACCGCCACCGCCACTGTCGCCGGCACCGCAACCGCCATTTCCCGACCCGTTTCCGCCGCCGGCCGCCGCAGGATCACTGCGGCGGTCGCGGCGTCCGCGTTGCTGCTCGGAGCCGTCGGCACCGCGCCCGCCGCCCTGGCGCAGGACTCTCCGGCCGTGACGGTCGGCTCCGGGGCCATCGGGGCGCCCATTCTCGGTTCGTTGGGCAGCTCGGCGTCGTCCGGAAGCTCGTCCTCGCTCGGTTCCTCCTCGCTGGGGTCCAGCGCCGTGGGCTCGCTGGGCTCCGCCGCGATTGGGTCCATCGGTTCGGCGTCCATCGGTTCCGCCGCCGTCGGTTCGCTCGGCTCGGCCGCGCTGGGCAGCTCCGACTCGGCGCCGTCGGTGCCGTCCGCCGATGATGTCCAGGATGTGCAAGCGCCCGCCGCTCCCGAAGCTCCGGTGGAGGAGGCCCCCGCCCCTGAGGCTCCGGCCGACAAGGCGCCCACGGCGGACCCGACCCACGCCGCCGTCCCGACGCACGCTCCGGCCACCCACGCCAAGCATGCCGAGCATGCCGAGGCCTCCGGCGGACTGCCCGTCACCGGCATCGACGCGGCCGTGCTCGCGGGCATCGCCGCTGCCCTGGTGGCTCTGGGCGGTCTGCTCATCGGCCGCCGCGCCCGCGCGTAAACGACCCCCACTCGACCCCCACTCGACCCCCACTCGACCCCACTCGATCTCACTCGACGTCACTCTTCGCCAAGAAAGCTCAGGAACCAGCATGACCATCACGCACTCCACCAACGCGACTTCCGCCACCTCCGCCGACCGCCGCACGGGGCGCCGAAGCGTCCGTCGCACCGTCGTGGGGGCCGCCGCCGCGACGTCGCTGATGATCGGTGCCGTTGGTGCCGCGCCCCTCGCCGTCGCGCAGGGCGGAACGACGACCCTGGGAAGTGCGACGATCGCCGGCGCAGTTCTCGGGTCGCTGGGTTCTTCTTCGCTGGGGTCGTCGTCAAGCTCGTCGTCGCTGGGCTCCAGCGCGGTGGGCTCCGTGGGCTCGGCCGCCATCGGGTCGATCGGTTCGGCGTCGATTGGCTCCGCCGCCGTCGGATCGCTGGGATCGGCCGCGCTGGGCAGCTCGGATTCGGCGCCGTCGGTGCCGTCGGCCGATGACGTCCAGGACGTGCCGGCTCCGGCCGCACCCGCCGCTCCCGAAGCCCCGGTGGAGGAGACCCCCGTCAAGGAGGCTCCGGCCGACAAGGCGCCCACGGCTGACCCGACCCACGCTGCCGCCCCGGCGCACGCTCCGGCCACCCACGCCAAGCACGCCGAGGCTTCCGGCGGTCTGCCGGTCACCGGCGTGGATGCGGGCGTGCTCGCCGGCATCGCCGGTGCGCTGCTGATCCTGGGAGGGCTGCTCGTCGGCCGCCGCGCCGTCGCCGACAAGTAGCACGGAACCGGCAAGCCCCGGCCCCAGCCACGGTCACCGCGCGGCCGGGAGCACCTGGACCTGCATGGCCTTGACGGCCGCCCGGACGGGCATGCCCTCCGCCAGCCGCAGCGTCGCCAGCGAGTGGGCGGAGATCTCGGCGATGATCACGGTCTCCCCGTCGACCGCGCCCAGTTCCACCCCGACCGATGAACCCTGGTGGTGGATGGCGCGGACGGTGCACTCGATGTCATTGCGGGCACTCGATTCCCGCGAGCCCTCACCCGCCGCATGCAGGGTGACCGACCTCGGGGAGAACAGGCCCACGACCGTGTCGCCCGAGCCAATGTCGCCGCGGGCCACGCCGGTCAGCTCGGTACCGGCGGGGGTGAGGACGGCGATGGTGGCGTCGTCAAGCACCCGTGCCGTGCCCCGCACGGCGACCAGCCCCGCGAACTGCGCCAGGAACGGCGTCGCGGGGGCGGCGAGCAGATCGGCGGGCGCCCCGGCCGCGGCGATGCGGCCGTCCTCGATGACGATGGCGTGATCGGCCAGCGTGGCCACGTCGACGGGATCGTGGGTGACCAGCAGCGTCGTGCGGCCCCGCAACCGGCGGTGCAGGACCCCTCGCAGCGCGGCGGCGGAGGCGGCGTCGAGGGCGGCGAAGGGCTCGTCGAGGAGGATCGCATCGGTGTCGGCCGCCAGCGCCCGGGCCAGCGCCACCCGCGAGGCCTGCCCGCCGGACAGTGAAGCCGGACGGCGATCCGCGAGATGGGCCACGCCGATCGCGGCCAACTCCCGACGAGCGCGGTCACGGTCGCCGCACGCGAACTCGACGTTGCCCAGCACCGTGCGATGGGGCAGCAGCGCCGGATCCTGGGTCAGCAGCACCGCGCACGCAATGCCGCCGCCGACGCTGGCCGGACCGTGCACCGGCAGCCCCGCGAGCGCGCGCACCAGCGTCGACTTGCCCGCGCCATTCGGTCCGATGACCGCGGTCGTCCGCCCCGCCGGGACCGTCGCCCGTGCATCGAGCACGCCCGGCACGGTCACGGACACAGCCAGGTCCCCACCGGCTCGCAATTGCTTGACGACGCCCACCTCCCCGCCATCCGCCCCCACCTCGACGGCGGCGGGGGAATCGGTGCCCCGGCCCCGGTGGCCCCGGCGGCCCAGCCACCACGGCACGGCGGCGCCGACGGCGACGAGCACGATGGCGATGGCCAGCAGCACCGCCGCCAGCGCCAGCGCCAGGTCGGGATCGTTCTCGCGCTCCAGATAGATGGCCAACGGCAGGGTGCGGGTGACGCCGGGCAGCGACCCCGCGAAGGTCAGCGTGGCGCCGAACTCGCCGAGCGCGCGGGCCAGCGACAACGTGGCGCCCGAGACGATCGCGGGCAGCACCATCGGCAGCGTCACGTGCCACAGGATGCGGCTGCGCGACGCCCCCAGGCCCGCCGCCGCCTCCGCATGCCGAGGATCCAACCCGCGCACCGCACCTTCGACGGCCAGCACCAGGAACGGCAGCGACACGAACACCTGCGCCAGGACGACGGCGGCGGTGGAGAATGAGAAGACCTGCGCAAGCCACGGCCACCGCGAACCGACGACGCCCGTGCGCCCGAACGCGGCGAGCAGCGCCAGGCCGCCCACGACGGGCGGCATGGTCATCGGCAGCACCACGGCGACCCGCAGCGCACCCGACCACCGGCGGGCCCGCGCCATGAGCACGGCCAGCGGAATGCCGACGGCGATCACGATCACCGCCGACACCAGGCTCGTGCGCAGTGACAATCCCAGCGCCGCAGCCCCCGCCTCGGAGGCGACGAGCTCGGGCACCCGCGCCCACGGCACCCGCATCGCCAGGGCCACGACCGGGATGACCGCGACGGCCAGCGCAATGGCGGCCGGCACGGCGATCCAGGCCGGGGGAGCGGTGCTCGTCGAGCGTGGGTGGGAGGTCATCGCGTGGCGGGTCCCTCGGCCGAGGCGGTCGCGGAGTCGGGCGCCGAGTCGGGTGCCGCGTCGGTCGTCGAGTCGGGAGCGGGGCCGAAGCCGTCGTCGGCGAGGATGTCGCGTCCCCAATCGGAGAGCACCGCCCGGATCCACGTTTCGGCGTCGGAGAATCGTTGGCCGTCCTCGCCGGCATTGGCGGTCACGGCGATGGGGTAGTCGTTGACGGACTCGCCGGCGCCGTCGATGTCGATGGCCTCCACGCCCGTCGCCGCCGCGGCATCGGTGCGGTAGACGATGCCCGCGTCGGCCTGCCCCGACTCGACTTTGCCGCGCACGTCGGAGACCTTGGATTCCTCCGACACCGGGGAATTCTCGGCGCCCGTGGCGTCCACGATTGTCTGCGTGGCGGCGCCGCACGGGACTTCGGGGGCGCAGATGACCAGGGTGGCGTCGTCAAGCGAATCGTCCAGGCCCGTGACCCCGGCGGGGTTGCCCTCCGGCACGATCAGCGTGAGGGTGTTGGTGGCGAAAGTCTGCGGTGCGCGCACGGCACCCGCCTCCTCCGCGCGGCCCATCGTGCGCAGGTCGGCGGTGGCCAGGACGTCCGCGGGCGCGCCCGCCTGGAGCTGGTCGACCAGGTTCTGCGAGCCGTCGAAGGAGAACACCACATCGATGTCGGGGTTGTCCTCCTCGAAGCGCGCCTCGATCTGCTCGAACGTCTTTTGCAGCGACGCCGCCGCGAACACGGTCAGCGTCCGCCGCTCGCCGTCGCCGCCATCCGTGCCGCCCGTGCATCCGGCCAGCCCCGTCAGCGCCAGCGCACCGACCAGGGCGGTGACACCGACGAGCGTCCTGCGCTTGGTGGCTTTACGACGGCCAATGCTCACCGCAGTTCCCTCGCTTCTCCGTGGTTCTCGATAGTTGGTTCAACGTTAGCGTCGGCGGGCGTCCATGAGCGGCGACCGAGTGGGGCGCGGTCGGGTGCTCCCACGCCGTTTCGGAGGCCGCCCCATCATCGTTCGTGCCAAGGAGATGCCAACGCGGCGTCGATAAGCGCATCCGCCCAGGTGGCGAAAACCGGTGGCATCTCCTCGGCACGAAAGCGCGGAACACCCCGCGGCGTGGTGGCCGCGGGGTGCGATTCGCAGGTCACAGCGGCGGGTGCGGCGGGTGCGGCGGGTGCGGCGGATGTGGAGGCGGTGGGCGTCGCCAAGCACAGGCGCCCGGGAGCCGCCCAACCCGCACCAACCCGCACGGCTACGCGCCGCTGGACCTCGCCTGGCCCTTCTCCGGATCACGCGTGGACACGGGGTCCCAGCCGCCGGAGTGCTTCGTCGTCGTCCGCGGCGTCCGCGACCGGTACACGACGTACGGGCGGTTGACGTAGCCCACCGGGGCGCTGAGCGCGTGGATCAGGCGCGTGAACGGCCACACCGCGAACAGCAGGAACCCCGAAATGATGTGCAGCTTGAACGACAGCGGCACGTCGACCATCAGCTCCGGCTGCGGGCTGAACAGGAACAGGCTGCGCAGCCACGGGGAAATGGTCTCGCGGTAGTCGTAGCCGTGGGCGTCGCCGAGCAGCTGGTTGAGCACGGTCGCCGTGGTGCCCAGCGCGATCGGGATGGCGAGCATGACGTACATGAACTTGTCGTTGGGCGTCGTCGCCCGGAACACGGACTTGTCGGTGCGCCGGCGCCACAGCAGCCCGAGCAGGCCGAGCACCGTCACGATCGCCGCGACCATGCCGCCGATCGACGCCACCAGGTGGTAGACGTCCTGCGGGATGCCGGCGGCCTCCGTCCACGACTTGGGGATGATCAACCCCATGAAATGGCCGATCGCCACGGCGAGGATGCCGTAGTGGAACATCGGCGATGCGTACTTCAGCAGCCGATTGCCCAGGAACTGCGACGACCGGGTGGTCCAGCGGTACTGGTCGACGCGGAAGCGCCAGATGGTGCCGACCAGGAAGATCGCGATGCACAACCACGGCAGGGCGATCCAGAGGATGTAGTCGAAGGTGGTCATGATCTCGTCTCCTGATTGCTGACGGGAAAGGGGAGCTCCAGGGTGCCCACCAGCTCGGCGGGCGGGCCGGCGGTGACCAGTTTGAGGTACCGGTCGCGGGTGTCGTCGTCGAGCGGCGGCAGGGCGGTGACCAGGGCGTCGATGAGCCCGGCGTAGGCGCTGCCGCGGCCGGCGAGGGCGTGACGCAGCACTTCGATGCCGTCGCGGTGGGTGGCCAGCACGTCGGCGGCGATGGCGTCGCCGGCGTCGGGGGTGCCGGGTTCCAGCGCCGCGGCCTCGCACACGACGCAGAGGTGGTCGGGCAGTTCGTCCCGGTCCTGCTCGAGGCCGACGGCGGCGAGCATCTCGCGGAAGCTCAGCAGCGCGACGCCGCGTTGCCGGGTGTCGCCGGTGGCGTAGTACGACAGGTAGAGGTTGCAGCGGCGCTTCTGGTCGAAGGTGTCCACGTAGTGCTCTTCCAGGGCCCGCTTGCCGACGTCGCGCGCGTGCGCCACGAACCGTTCGAGCGGGCCCGCGGCCTCGGGCGGAAGCGCCGGCAGCGACTGCGCGACCGCCTCCCAGCGGACTTCGGCGTCGTCGCCGGGGTAGTCGAGCAGCGTGGACACGGCCATGAGCACGGTGCGCCGCTGCTCATCGGACATGGGGACGTGGGTGGGTTCGGCCACGTCGGCGCCGCGGGCGGATTCCGCCGCGCGCCGCGCCGGGCGGCCCAGGAAGTTCAATGCCATCGCCATCACCTGTTCGGGAACATGGAGTCGGGGCGTTCGCCCGGGCTCCACGAGGCCAGGGGCACGCGGCCGGATCCCGCGGCGACGTCGCGGACGGGCACGCCGTGGAATTCGGCGGCGAGCTCCTCGGCCGACATGTTCGGGTCGTGCATGCCGGGCCCGCCGAAGTCGTCGAGCGAGCAGCCCATCGCGGCGATGCCCTCCGGGGTGGCGGCGGATTCGGAATGGGCGGTGGGGATGACATAGCGCTCGTCGTATTTGGCGATGGCCAGCAGCCGGTACATGTCCTCGATCTCCTGGCCGTCCATGCCCACCGCCGCCGCGATCTCCGGGTCGGGTTCGCGGCCGTTGCGCACGTCGCGCATGAACGAGCGCATGGCCGCGAGCTTGCGCAGCACCTTCTCCACCACGGCGCTGTCGCCGGCGGTGAACAGCTCCGCCAGGTACTCCAGCGGGATGCGCATGGTGGAAATGGCGGTGTAGAGCATCCGGTGCTCCTCGCCATCGGCGCCCGACGCGGTGACGGCGTCGACCACCGGCGACAGCGGCGGGATGTACCAGACCATCGGCAGCGTCCGGTACTCCGGGTGAATGGGCAGCGCGACCTTGTACACGCTGATCAGCTTCCAGATCGGCGACTCCTGCGCCGCCTTGATCCACGACTCCGGGATGCCGCCGGCCCGCGCCCCGGCGATGACCTCCGGGTCATTGGGGTCGAGGAGGATGGAGCGCTGGGCCTCGTAGAGGTCCTGGTCGTTCTCGGTTGCCGCCACCTCGCCGACGCGGTCGGCGTCGTAAAGCAAAACGCCCAGGTAGCGGAGCCTGCCGACGCAGGTCTCGGAGCACACCGTCGGCTCGCCGACCTCGAGGCGCGGGTAGCACAGCGTGCACTTCTCGGCCTTGCCGGTGTGGTGGTTGAAGTAGACCTTCTTGTAGGGGCAGCCGGAGATGCACATGCGCCAACCGCGGCACCGGTCCTGGTCGACCAGCACGATGCCGTCCTCGGAACGCTTGTACATCGCACCCGACGGGCACGACGCCACGCACGTCGGATTGAGGCAGTGCTCGCAGATGCGCGGCAGGTAGAACATGAAGGACTGCTCGATTTCGTGGCGGACCTTCTCGTTCATCGACTTGAGGATCGGGTCGTCGTCGAGGATCTCCTGCGAACCGCCCAAGTCATCGTCCCAGTTCGACGACCACTCGATGGTGTCGATCGGCTGGCCCGACAACTGCGACACCGGCCGCGCGGTGGGCACGTGCTTCGAATCCTTCGGGGCCGACAAAAGCTTGTCGTACTCGTACGTCCACGGCTCGTAGTAGTCCGTCATCTCCGGCATGTCCGGGTTGGAGAAGATGGTGGCCAGCTTCTTCAGCCGGCCGCCGGCGCGGGGCACGACCTTGCCGTTGGCCTTGCGCACCCACCCGCCCTTCCACTTCTCCTGGTCCTCCCACTGCTTGGGGTACCCGACGCCGGGGCGCGTCTCCACGTTGTTGAACCAGACGTACTCGGTGCCCTCGCGGTTCGTCCACGTCTGCTTGCACGTGACGGAACAGGTGTGGCAGCCGATGCACTTGTCCAGGTTCATGACCATGGACAGCTGGGCCATGACCTTCATCAGAACTCAACCTCCTGGGAGCGGCGGCGGATCACGGTGACCTCGTCGCGCTGGTTGCCGGTCGGGCCGGTGTAATTGAATGCGTAGGAATGCTGGGCGTAGCCGCCGATGAGGTGGGACGGCTTGATCAGGATGCGCGTCAGCGAATTGTGGATGCCGCCGCGCTTGCCGGACGTCTCCGCCACCGGCACGCCGACGGTGCGTTCCTGGGCGTGGTGCATGTACACGGTGCCCTCGGGGATGCGGTGCGAGACGATCGCGCGGGCGGCGATGACGCCGTTGCGGTTGTAGCCCTCGATCCATTCGTTGTCGGACACGCCGATTTTCTCGGCGTCGGCGGGGGACATCCAGACGACCTGGCCGCCGCGGGAGAGCGCGAGCATGTGCAGGTTGTCGAAGTACTGCGAGTGGATGGCCCACTTGTTGTGCGGCGTCAGGTACCGCACGGCGACCTCGGTCTGACCGGCGCCGTTGACGCTGACGGTGCCGGGGGCGGCCTCGCCGAAGAGGTGGTGCAGGTCGAGCGGGGGACGGAACACCGGCAGCGCTTCGCCGATGTCGCGCATCCAGTCGTGGTCGAGGTAGTAGTGCTGGCGGCCCGTGAGCGTGTGGAACGGCTTGAGCCGCTCGACGTTGATCACGAACGCCGAGTACCGGCGGCCGCCGTGCTCCGAGCCCGACCATTCCGGCGAGGTGATCACCGGCACGGGGCGGGAGGAGACGTCGGCGAAGGTGATGCGCTTGCCGGCTTCCTCGGACGACAAGTCGGCCAGTTCGACGCCGGTGCGCTTTTCCTGGTGCTTGAAGCCCTCGGTGGCCAGGCGGCCGTTGGTGGTGCCGGACAGTCGCAGCACCATTTCGGCGGCGCGGACGTCGGTATCCACGCGCGGGCGGCCCTTCGCCGCGCCGTCGCGGGCGACGCCGTTGGTCTGCGCCAGCTCACCGATTTCGCGGGTGGGGTCGAACGCGACGCCCTTGGTGGCCATGCCGGCCTTCTCCGGCAGGGGGCCGATGGCGTTGAACTTGTCCAGGACCGCGGCGTAGTCGCGCTCCACCGGGATCAGCTTGGGCATGGTCACGCCCGGGATCTTCGGGGTGTCGGACCAGGGCTTGACGACGCCGTGGGGCGTCGCCATCTGGTCCGGCGAATCATGCGACAGCGGGGCCGCGATGACGTCGGTCTGCGTGCCCAGGTGCGTGCGCGCCATGTCGGAGAACCGTGCGGCGAGGTCCTGGAAGACCTGGAAGTCCGAGCGGGCCTCCCACGGCGGGTCGATGGCCGCGTTGAAGGCGTGGACGTAGGGGTGCATGTCCGTCGACGACAGGTCGTTCTTCTCGTACCAGGTCGCCGCGGGCAGGACGATGTCCGAGTGCAGGGTCGTCGACGTGTTGCGGAAGTCCGCGGTCCACATCAGGTCGACCTTGCCCACGGCGGCCTCGTCGCGCCACTCCATCTCCGACGGGCGGCGGTCGGCGGGGACCTCCTTGCCCTGCACGGCGTTATCGCAGCCGAGCATGTGGCGGTAGAAGTACTCGGTGCCCTTGGCCGACGAGCCCAGCAGGTTGGTGCGCCAGTTGGCCAGCACGCGCGGGTAGTTCTCCGGGTTGCCGGGGTCCTCGATGGCGAACCGGAGGCGGCCCTCCTCGAGTTCCTTGACTATGTAGTCCTTCGGCTCCATCCCGGCGTCCGCCGCCTCCTGGCCCAGGGCCAGCGGGTTGCGGTCGAAGGTGGGGTAGGAGGGCATCCAGCCGCGGCGGGTGGCCTCGACCAGGGTGTCGGCGGTGGTCTTGCCGGCGAACGACCCCTCCTGCAGCGGGGAGGCCAGGCGCTCGGCCTCGGTGCCGTCGTAGCGCCACTGCTCCGTGGTGGAGTACCAGAAGCCGGTGGAGATCATCTGGCGCGGCGGGCGCTGCCAGTCCAGCGCGAAGGCGTACTGCGCCCAGCCGGTGATCGGGCGGACCTTCTCCTGGCCGACGTAGTGCGCCCAACCGCCGCCGTTGACGCCCTGGCAGCCGGTCATCGTGGTCAGCGCCAGGAAGGTCCGGTAGATGGTGTCCGAGTGGTAGTAGTGGTTCGTTCCCGCGCCCATGACGATCATGGACTTGCCCTTGGTCTCGATGGCATTGCGGGCGAACTCGCGGCCGATGCGGATCGCCGCATTGGCGGGCACGCCGGTGTGCTCTTCCTGCCACGCCGGGGTGCCCGGGGTGGAGGCGTCGTCGTAATCGGCGGGCCACTCGCCGGGCAGACCGTCGCGGGCCACGGCGTAACGGGCGAGCATCAGGTCGAAGACCGTGGTCACCAGGTCATCGCCGAGCCGGAACGCCGGCACGCCGCGCGAGACCACGCCCGCGCCGACCGGGCCTTCCGGCGTCGACTCGCCGGGTAGGTCGAAGCGGGGCAGCAAGACCTCCACCGCTTCGGCGCCCTCCTTGCCCATGGCGGACATCGCCGGCGAACAGTCGTCGAGGCGCAGATTCCACTTGCCCTCGCCCGCATCGCCCCACCGGTCGGCCATCGTGCCGCCCGGGTCCTTCACCGAGCCGTCTTCGTCGAGGACGAGCGGACGGAATTCCGCGTTCGCGGCGTCGTGAAGCGGATGATCCTGGGGAAGATCCGACGCCGTGACGAACTTGCCCGGCACATACGCCCCGTCGCGCGCGGACAGCCGCACCAGGAAGGGCGAATCCGTGTAGCGCTTCATGTACTCCAGGAACCGCGGCGTCTGCTCGCCGAGGTGGAACTCCTTGAGAATGACGTGGCCCATCGCCAGCGCCAGCGCGCCGTCCGTGCCCGGGTGAACGCGCAGCCACTCGTCGGCGAACTTCGTGTTGTCCGCGTAATCCGGCGACACCGCGACGACCTTCTGGCCGTGGTAGCGGGCCTCGGTCATGAAGTGGGCGTCCGGCGTGCGGGTCAGCGGGATGTTCGAGCCCCACATGATCAGGTAGCCCGAGTTGAACCAGTCCGCCGACTCCGGGACGTCGGTCTGGTCGCCGAAGACCTGGGGGCTGGCCATCGGCAGGTCCGCGTACCAGTCGTAGAACGACAGCATCGCGCCGCCGACCAGCTGGTAGAAGCGCGAACCGGCACCGTAGGACAGCATCGACATCGCCGGGATGACCGTGAAGCCGGCCAGGCGGTCCGGGCCGAAGCGCTTGACCGTGTACACGTGGGCCGCGGCGACGATCTCCATCGCCTCATCCCACGTCGTGCGCACCAGGCCGCCCTTGCCGCGGGCCTCCTTGTAGGCGCGGGAGCGCTCCGGGTCCTCCACGATGTCGCGCCACGCCAGCACCGGGTCCTTCAGCCGGCCCTTCGCCTCGCGCCAGTAATCCAGCAGCGTGCCGCGGATGTACGGGAAGCGGATGCGGGTGGGCGAGTACGTGTACCAGGAAAACGCCGCGCCGCGCGGGCAGCCGCGGGGCTCGTACTCCGGCATGTCCGCGCCGATGGTGGGGTAGTCGGTTTCCTGGGTTTCCCAGGTGATCACGCCATCCTTGACGTAGACCTTCCACGAGCACGAGCCCGTGCAGTTGACGCCGTGGGTGGAGCGGACGACCTTGTCGTGGCTCCAGCGCTGTCGGTAGAAGCGGTCCGCGTCGCGGCCGCCCTTGAGGAACATCTGCCGCGAGTCCTCGCTCACGGTGCCCCGGCGGAGTTGCCCGCCGAGCTTGAACAGGGGATTCGAAGAGCCGGAGCCGGAGCCCGGGCGGGTGTCGGTGGTGGTCATTGGAGACTCCTCGTCGGGTGGGATTCGGGAGCGGTCGTCTGGGTGAGGGGCATGGGGGCCGTGCAAACGGGGATCACCGTCAGCCCGGGAAGGGGGCGTTCGGGCGGGCGTAGTAGATCCAGGTCAGCGCCGTGGCGATGGCGAAGAACACCGCGCAGCCGATGAAGAAGACCTGCGGGTCCAGGGCCGACAGGAGCATGCCGACGATGAACGGGCCGAAAGCGGCGATCGCGGCGGTCCAGCCGATGACGCCGCCGGCCTGGCGGGGGCCGAGGATCATGGGCATCTGCTTGAACGTGCCGGCGTTGCCCAGGCCGGAGAAGAAGAAGACCGTCATCATCGCGGCGAAGAACCACCAGAACTGGCCCGGCTCGGTCGGGTTGACCAGGAAGGACACCACGACGGTGAAGATGGTCATGCCGACGCCGCAGACGAACGTCCAGATCGCCCCGCCGAAGCGGTCGCACAGCGGGCCCCACAGGGCGCGGACGCCGGCGCCGATCATCGGGCCGAGGAAGGCCAGTGCAGCGCCCTTCGGCAGCGTCTCGGGGTCGTAGCCCTGGGCGACGAAGTCGGAGCCCTTGCCGAAGACGTTGTTGACCAGCAGCGCGTACTGGGCGGCGAAGCCGGAGAACGCGCCGAAGGTCATGATGTAGATGACGGTGAGGATCCACGTGTTCTTGTTGCCGAAGATGTCCAGCTGCTGGCGGAAGTTCGCCTTCACCGGCACGTCCTTGAGCAGGGTGAACGCCAGGATCGCGGCGACGATGGCCCAGGGCACGAAGAACCAGGCGACGTTGTGCACCCACAGGTCGCCTTCGTTGGTGGTGTCGCGCTGCGGGGCGACGAAACCGATGCCCAGCAGGGTGAAGCCCATCAGCCAGGGGGCGATGAGCTGGATCAGGGACATGCCGAAGTTGCCGACGCCCGCCTGCAGGCCCAGGGCCGTGCCCGACATGCGCTTGGGGAAGAAGTAGCCGGTCGACGGCATGTAGCCGGAGAAGCAGCCGCCGCCGATGCCGGTCATCAGCGCCAGCACGACGAGCCACCAGTACGGGGTCGACGGGTCCGTGACGGCGAAGCCCCAGCCGAGCATGGGCACCGCGAGCAGCAGCGAGGTGATGCCGACGAGCTTGCGGGTGCCCAGGACGGGCGGCAGGAACATGTAGATCAGGCGGATCGCACCGCCGGACAGGCCTGGCAGCGCGGCGAGCCAGTAGAGCTGGCCTGCCGACAGGTCGAATCCGATGTCGTTGAGCTTGGGGGCGATGGCGGAGACCAGGAACCAGACCGCGAAGGCCAGGATCATGGAGAACGTGGTGATGCTCAGGGTCCGCCAGGCAATGGCCTTGTCCCAGTGTTGTTCGTCCTCGGGGTTCCAGCCTTGCAGCACCCGGCCGGAGGTGTCGATGGACATGCGGGCCTCATTTCCGTGTAAACGCATGTGACGGTGTAAACGGAGATAACCGGCACTCGCGACGACCGGCGCCTCCGAAGGTTCCGAGTAAAAGCACTCCTAAATATCGTAACCTGAATGCGTAAAATGGTCTACCGTAAATCCGCAGGTTAGGGCATGTTTATCGCAACACTCATGTTGCTGAATTGAAGGGACGTATGATCGAACCATGACCGATAAGGACGCTGAAATGACGGTGCGGGAGTCCTCTGATGGCAACGGTGTTAACCGCCGGGGCGGCGCCGTAACGCAGGAATCGGGCGTATCCGGGGGCGTCACCGGTGATCTGCATATGGCCGAGAATTCCGGCGCTGATGCACACGCCGAGGGGGCCGTCGCCGGTGATGTGGGTGGGGCGGGGGACGGGGTCGTCGCCGGTGATGTGCATGTGGCGGGGGCCGGGGTCGTCGAAAAGCAGCTCGCCCCCATGGTCGGTGAGGTGCCCGGAGTCGTGATCACCGTCAGCGACCGCTGCGCAGCCGGTACCCGCCCCGACAAATCCGGGCCGCGCGCGGTCGAGGCGCTCGCCGGGCATGGCGTCGTGTGCCCGGAGCCGGTCGTCGTCACCGACGACGTCCCCGAAGTCGCCGCCGCCATCCGCGCGGCCCTCGACGGTGGCGCGCGCCTGGTGTTCACGACCGGCGGCACCGGCGTCACGCCCCGCGACAACACTCCCGAGGCGACGGCGCCGTTCGTGGCGACGCGGCTGCCAGGGCTGGAAACGCAGATTCTCCAGCACGGGCTGGCCAAGACGCCGCTGGCCGGACTGTCGCGCGGGATCGTCGGCGTGACCGGGCGTGGGGCGGATGCCGCGGTGATCGTCAATGCGCCGGGCAGTACCGGCGGGGTTCGTGACGCCATCGAGGTCATCGGCCCGCTGATGCCGCACTTGCTCGAGCAGCTCGGCGGCGGCGACCACTAGATTCGCGCGTCGGCGGCGATTACCAGGTTCGCGCCGGCGGCGGGGGCATCTGCCTCGATCGGTGGCCATCGAGGTGGTGTGTTGGGCGCCGACTCGGAGGCGCCCTGACCCGGAGCGGCGAGCATGCCGGCCGGTCAAGTCACACCAGTCACAGCGTTGGCCGTTTGCGTTCATTTCGTAGGATTCGCGCGCCGTTTTCCCTGGTGTTTTGCGGGCTCGAGCCTACGAAAAGAACGCAACTCAGAAATTTGGGGCTGGTGTGACTGGGATGGGGACGGCGCCGAGTCTGAGATTCCGTCACCGTGACGTTTCCGGGGTATCCGGGGACATTCCTTCGAGCGTGGCGACGTCGTCCGGGGTGTCGGCGTCCATGACCCATTCGGGCACGTCGACGCCGGTGAGGGGGAGTCCGCCGAGCAATGCGCGCACCGATCGGTCGCGGACGCCGCCGTCGGAATCGAGGCGGTCGATTGCTGCGCCGAGGGCCCCGGCTTCGACGACGCACAGCAGACGCTGGAGCCGGCCGTCCGGGGTGATCGCCACCGCGCCGGCGGACGTGATGTTGCCGGAGTGCGCGGCGGACGTGGTCACGCCGGAGTGGGCTGCTGATGAGGTCTCGCTGGAGTGCGCGGCGGTGAGCCGGGGGAGGACTCGAGGGGCGAACGGCGCATCGCAGGCGAGGATCGCGACGAGACGAGGGGCCGATCGCACCTCAGCGCTTGTACCAGTGGCGTGGCCGGCAGCCGATCCCGCGGAGTGCCCACCGTTGACACCCGCCGCATACCCTGCGGCGATACCGGCGGCGGGGCCTCCCAGCGGCGGATCCTCGCGGACGAGCGTCACGCGCCGCGAGACACCGACATCGAGGTCAGGCGGCCCGACGACGATGGCGGGCACGCCCTGCGCTGCGAGTTCGCCCAGCACGTGGTCGATCATGCGGCGACCAGCGACGACGACGTCGGGTTTCGACGCCTCTCCCATCCGCCGGCCGGTTCCGCCGGCCAGCACTATGGCGAACGCGATCCGCGCCTCCCCTCGCCCCATCGCCTACGGCCGCGTCCAGTCGCCGGACCGGCCGCCGGACTTGGCCACGATGCGGCAGTTCTCCATCGCCGCGGAGCGGTCGACGCCCTTGACCATGTCGACGATCGCCAGCGCGGCGACGGTGACGGCGGTCAGGGCCTCCATCTCCACGCCGGTTCGGTCGGCGGTGCGGACGGTGGCGGTGAGCAGCACGCGGTCGTCACCCCACTCGACGTCGACCTCGCACCCGTGCACGCCGATGACGTGCGCCAACGGCAGCAGATCGGGCACCTTTTTCGCGGCGGCGATGCCGGCGATGCGCGCGACGGCGGCGACGTCGCCCTTGGGGACGGTGCCGTCGCGCAGTGCCGTCATCACCTCCGGCGAGCACGTGACCTCGCCTTTCGCCGTCGCCGAGCGGACGGTGGGCTGCTTGGCGGTGACGTCGACCATGCGGGCCGCGCCGCGCGCGTCGAGGTGGGTGAATCGCATGCCGGGCTCCGCTTCGGGCTTGTCGGTGGGCTCGGCTGCGGGCTTGTCGGTGGAGCTCATGAGTGTCGGTCCTTTCCGCGGCGCAGCGCGGGGTCGAGGGGGATGGCGGTGAGTCGGTCGCCGGGGCCGTACGCCTCGGGGGCGGGCCCCGCTTCGGGCAACACGAGCAGCGCGTTGGCCCGATGCAGGCTGGCGATCAGGTGCGATCCGAGGCCGCGCTCGTGCACGGGCCGCGCGCGCCCGCCGTCGACGATGACGGGCACGAACCGGACTTTGCCGCGCCGCCCCCGGAACTCGGCGTCGGCAATGACGTCGATGAGCGGCAGGTCCGGCAGGGCGGGATCAGTGCGGTGAGTGTCCGGCTGCTGGTCTCGCTTGACGACGTCTCGGCCTTCCCCCATCCCGGCCATCATCGCCAGCAGGGGGCGCAGGTACAGGATGGCGGAGACGAAGACGCTCACCGGATTGCCGGGCAGTCCGAGCAGGACGGCGCCGCCGATGCGGCCGCGCGCCTGCGGGCCGCCGGGCTGCTGGCGGAGCTTGTAGAAGGAGATGTCGGCGCGGCCTTCGGCGGCGAGCGTCTTCACGGGGTCGAATGCGCCGGCGGAAATGCCGCCGGAGGTGACCACGACCTCGGCGTCGGCGGCGGCGCGGGCCAGTGCGTCGGCGAGTTCATCGGCGGTGTCGCCGCTGGCGCGGACGACGGTGACGTCGGTGCCCCAGCCGCGCACGAGGGTGGGCAGCAAAATGGCGTTGGAGTCAGGGATCTGCCCGGGCCCCGGCGTCTGACCGGGGGCGACGAGCTCGGCGCCGGTGGCAACCACCGCAACGCGGGGGCGGGCGAAGACGGGCAGCTCTTCGTGGCCGATGCTCGCCGCAGACGCCAGCGCCGCCGCCGACAGCACCTCGCCGGCGCGCAGGACGACGTCGCCGACGCCGACATCCTCGCCGGCGGGCCGCACGTGGGCGCCCGCGGAGACTCCGGCGGCGACCTCGGCGGACACGGTGATGGTGGCGGGGCAGGGGCGCGGGCCGGGGGCGGAGTCGGTGTTCTCGACGGGGATGACGGCGTCGGCGCCGTCGGGCACGGGCGCGCCGGTCATGATCCTCGCCGCGGTCCCCGGCGCCAGCGGCTCCGGCGCAGTGCCGGCCGGGATGTCCGCGGAGACGGGCAGCGTCACGGCCGCGGCACCGGCGTCATCGGTGTCACCGTGCGCCGCCGCGGCCGCTTCGCCTGTGCCCCCGCCACCGGCCCGCGCCAGTCCACCGGCCAGGTCGGCGGCGCGCACGGCGAACCCGTCCATGGCCGAATTGGTGAACGGCGGCACGGGCAGTTTCGCTGCGACGTCGTCGGCCAGCACCAATCCCGCGCAGTCCGCCAGGGGCAGGGTGGTCGGGGTGGGGGCGGGGACGTCGTCAAGCACGGCCCGCAGGTACTGCGCAACGGTCAGCGGGCCCTGCGGCGCCGCGCCGGATTCTGCATCGCCGCCGGTGGCGGGGGAATTCATCGCGCCATCATCGCCTTTCGTGCACCATGGTGGGGTGATTGAGATTGTAAGTGCGGGAGTGTCCGAATCGCCGTTGGATCCTGCCGAGGCGTCGGCCGCGGTGGGCGACGACCGCGCCGGGGCCGTGGTGTCGTTCACTGGCGTCGTGCGCAATCACGACGGTGGCCGGGCGGTCGATTGGATCGAGTACAGCTGCCACCCGAAGGCCGGCGAGGTCATCGCGGCCATCGCCGACAAGGCGGCCCGCGAGTTCGACGGCCGTGGCGTGCATCGCCTGTGGGTGGGGCACCGGGTGGGCAAGCTCGTCGTCGGCGACGTGGCGTTCCTGGTCGCGGCATCGGCGTCGCATCGTGCGGAGGCGTTCGAGGCGTGCAGCTGGCTCGTCGAGGAGGTCAAGCGCGACATCCCCGTGTGGAAGCGCCAGGTTTTCCCCGACGGCAGCCACGAGTGGTCCAACAGCGCGTAGCGGCAAGCGGAGGCTTGACGGCTTGTGCTTGACGGCAGGAGCTTGACGGCACGTGCTTTACGACGCCCACCCCCCACCCCTTCGCCCTACCCTCCGGCAAAGGGCGGCAGCACGTCGAGCTGGTCGACGGTGGCGGGGCGGTCCAGATCGCGAATCAGCTCGCCGGCGGCGAAGACCGCGGAGCCGTCGACGATGCGGGCGAGTCGGCCGTTGCCCTCGGCGCCGCGCAGCAGCACGTCGCGGTAGGTGTCGCCGTCGGTGACGGGCACGTCGATGGACGGCCGGCCGGCGGCTTCGGCGGCGGAAGCGAAGAACGTCAGGGTGGCCGTCCGCGTGCTCGCGGCCGTGGGGGAGTCGGTCATGGCGTGCTCCTTTGAACTGGAAGTCGGCTAAACGTGAAGGTCGGCTGAACGGGAAAATCTGCGTCGGCGATCTCGGCGATGCGGGTCAGCGGCGCTATCCGCCGATGGCGGACATGCCGCGGTCGGGCTGCAGGAACGACGGGTCGTCCATGCCGTGGCCGGGCCGTTTGGCGGCCATTTCGCCGAGCCACGCCGCCGCGAGATCGTCGTCGGACGCGCCGTCGCGCATGAGATCGCGCAGCGGCCGCTCGCCCCGGGAAAACAGGCAGTTGCGGATCGCCCCATCCGACGTCAGCCGCGTGCGGTCGCACGCACCGCAGAACGGCCTGGTCACCGACGCGATGATGCCGACCTCGCCGCCGCGGTGGGCGGTGCCGGTGTGCTTGCCGACGCCCGCCGCCACATCCCACAGCGCCGCCGGGGCATCGCCGCGGGGCTCGGGAGACGGGGACAAGTCGAACTCTTCGCCGAGGTCTTCGAGGATCCGGTCGGCGGTGACCATGGAATCGCGCAGCCACTGGCCCTTGGGGCCCAGGGGCATCTCCTCGATGAACCGCAGCTGGTAGCCGCGTTCGAGGCAGAAGTGGAGGAGCTCGACGGCCTGGTCGGCGTTCTGCCCGGGCATGAGCACGGTGTTGATCTTGATCGGGGCGAAACCGGCGGCGTCGGCGGCGTGGAGGCCGGAGAAGACGTCGTCAAGCCTGTCCCTGCGCGCGAGGAGTGAATAGGACGCCGGGCGAATCGAATCCAGCGACACGTTGACGCGGTCGAGCCCGGCGGCGGCCAGGCGATCGGCCTGCCGGGCGAGGAGGATGCCGTTGGTCGTCAGAGCTGTATCGGGCGTGCGGCCTTCGTCGGTGCGCAGGTCCTTGGTTGCGGCGATGATGTCGGCCAGGCCCGGGCGCAGCAGCGGCTCGCCGCCGGTGAAGCGGACCTCGCGGATGCCCAAGCGTTCCACGCCGAGGGTGATCAGGCGGATGATCTCGTCATCGGTGAGCAGGTCACGGCCGGGAATCCAGTCCATGCCCTCGGCCGGCATGCAATAGGTGCAGCGCAGGTTGCAGCGGTCGGTGACGCTGACGCGGAGGTCGCGGGCGACGCGGCCGTGGGAGTCGGCGAGTACGGCCCGCGGCCGGTCCAGGGTCGCGGCGGATGCGCCGGATGTGGCGGACGATGCCCCCGAATGAGCGCCCGTCGCAGCGCCAGACCCACGGTGGGGGCGTCCGGACACGTGCGCGTTCATGTGTCCGATCGTACGGATCGGCCCCGCTGCGGGCAATTGCGAGTCGTGGATTCTCATTTGAACGATCATCCGGAAACGCACCCTCGGGTGAAATGCGCTCACCGCCGATTATCCGCCACCACCTGCGGCGGGTACGATTCCCGCCATGCCGGAAGACCAGTTTGAGCCGACGAGCGGCCGCATGGGGGGCAACGGTGGCGTCGTCAAGCGAAACGAACCGACCCCGCCGCGGGCGCTGACCGCGCGCTCCGACCGCCCGCGCCGCATCGGCGTCATGGGCGGCACGTTCGACCCGATCCACAACGGCCACCTGGTGGCCGCAAGCGAGGTCGCCGACCGGTTCGCGCTGGACAGCGTCATTTTCGTGCCCACCGGCGAACCGTGGCAGAAGCGCGACCGGCGCGTGAGCGACTCCGAGGACCGCTACCTGATGACGGTCATCGCCACCGCCTCCAACCCGCGCTTCACCGTCTCGCGCGTGGACATCGACCGGCCGGGCGCGACGTACACGATCGACACGCTCAACGACCTCAACGCCCAATTCCCCGACGACGAACTGTTCTTCATCACCGGCGCGGACGCGCTGCAGAAGATCGTCACCTGGCGGGACTGGGAGAAGATGTTCGACGCCGCGACCTTCGTCGGCGTCAACCGCCCCGGCTTCCACCTCGTCGAAGACGAACTGCCCGACGTCGACCGCGCCCGCCTGCACCTGGTGGACATCCCCGCCATGGCGATCTCGTCGACCGACTGCCGCAAGCGCGCCGCCGACGGCCGCCCGGTCTGGTATCTCGTACCCGACGGCGTGGTGCAGTACATTGCCAAAAGGGGCTTGTACCAGGACGTGCAAGCCGAAGCGCAAGCCCACACCACCTCGCCCGCGGGCGGGGACGACAATCCGAACAACGGGAGCTGAATTCCACTCGTGACCGCATCCACCGAGGCCGCCAACCTGGCCACCATCGCCGCCCGGGCCGCCGACCGCATGAAGGGCGAGGACATCGCCGTCCTCGACGTCTCCGGACCCCTGGTGATCACCGACGCGTTCGTGCTGGTCAGCGCCGACAACGAGCGCCTGGTGTCGGCCATCGTCGACGAGATCGAAGCCGACCTGCGCGACGCCGGCGCCAAGCCCGTGCGCCGCGAGGGCATCCGCGAGGGCCGGTGGGCCCTGCTCGACTACGGCCAGCTCGTGGTCCACATCTTCCGCGACGAAGAGCGCGACTTCTACGGGCTCGACCGCCTGTGGAAGGACTGCCCGCGCATCGAGGTCGAGGGCGTCGAGCAGAACGCCGTCTCCGGTGCCGCCGACGCGTCGCGCAACGCCCGCTCGATCGACGAGATCCCGCTGGCCGCCCCCGAGCCCGACGCCGACGAGTACTAGATAGCCGCGGGGCGGGCCGGTTCCGGTCCCGCTTGATCCAGCCTGACCCAGCCCCGGCCCCGCCTGAACCCGCCCAGCCCGATCCGAGAGAGGACGCGCCGATGCCCCCCGTCGCCGCCCGCCGCCTGCTGTTGCTCCGCCACGGCCAGACGACGTACAACGCCACGCGCCGCATGCAGGGGCAGCTGGACACCGAGCTGTCTGCCGAGGGCGTGGCCCAGGCCGAGCGGGCGGCGGCGCACATGGGCCGCCGCGAGCGCGACATCCGCCGCATCGTGTCGTCGGATCTGCGCCGCGCCGCCGAGACCGCGGAGGTCGCCGGGCGGGTGCTGGGCATCGACGTCGAGCGCGACTCTCGTTTGCGCGAGACGAATCTGGGCGAGTGGCAGGGCCGCACGCACGGCGAGATCGATTCGGGCTACCCCGGCCAGCGCGCCACGTGGCGCCATGACGCGACGTGGGCGCCGCCGGGTGGCGAGACCCGCGTCGAGGTCGCCTCCCGCATGCGCGCCGTCGTCGACGACTTGCTCGACGACGCCTCCTGGCCCGGATCCACCTTCCTCCTCGTCGCCCACGGCGGGGCGATCGCCGCGCTGACGGCGTCGCTGCTGGACGTGCCCATCAGCCATTACACGATGTTCAACGGCCTGCGGAACACCGCGTGGGTCGAGCTGACCGCCAAGCCCCGGCCGGATGGCGAGCTCGGCTGGTACCTCGGCGCGTTCAACGCGGAGCTTTTCGACGAGGAGATCGGCCAGTGACTGCCGCGCAGCCGCACGCGGCCGGTCGCGTCCAGATCGTGGTGGACGAGTCGGCGTGCGTGGGGGAGGACGTCGCAAAGCAGCATGGCATCACCGTGGTGCCGCTCAACGTCGATGAAGTCGACGGGGAGCAGACCACGTCGGCGATCGGGCCGCTGCCGCTGTGTGCCGCGTACGCGCGGGCGCTGGAGCGCGGCGGCGATGCCGGCGTGGTGGCGCTGCACCTGGGCAAGGGGCTGTCGGCGACGTGGTCGAATGCCGTGACCGCCGCGGCCGTGCTGGACCGGGTGGCCGTGGTGGATTCGTCGATGATCGGCGCCGGGATGGGCGCCGCGGCCGTCGCCGCCGCCGAAAAGGCCGCCGAGGGTGCGGATCTGGACGAGTGCGTCGCCGTCGCCGAGGACGTGCTCAAGCGCAACCGCCTGTGGCTCTACGTGCCCAAGCTCGAGCCGCTGCGCCGCGGCGGCCGGATCTCCACCGGCCAGGCGGTGCTGTCGACGGCGCTGGCGATCAAGCCGATCGTCGGCATCCAGGACGGCGCGCTGGGGCTGGTGGCCAAGTGCCGCACCGAGGCGAAGGTGCTGGACAAGCTCGTCGACCTCGCCGCCACCGAGGCCGCAGGCCGTCCCGCTCACGTCATGCTGCAGCATTCCGGGGCGGGCGAGCGCGTGGAGGAACTCCACGCCATGCTGTCGCTGGAGCTTCCCGACGGCTCGACGTTCGACATCGTCGACCTGCCTCCCGCGCTCGTCGCGCACACCGGGCCCGGGGCGTACGCGCTGGGAATGGTCGTGGCGGAGGAGTCGGGGGCGGCGGGCTCGGCTGGCTCCGCGGGTTCGGTGGGCAATGGTGGCGAGGCCGGTCGAGCTGGTGGAGAGGGCGGCGCGAGTGGTTCGGGTGATGCTGGTGATTCGGGTGCTGCGGCCGGCTCCGTCGACGCGGCGCTGCCGCCGACCGCGGTGATCGGCCGCGACACGTCGCCGCTGTTCACGACCGTCGCCGCGAAGCTGCCGACGTGGTCCGAGAACCGCCGCGCGGCCATCGAGAAGGCCGAGGCGCTGGCCCACGCGATCGCCGAGTTGGCGCGCCGCGACAAGTCCGACCCCGAGGGCGCGGCGTTCGGCCGCGATGCCCGCGAGGAGGCGGCGCAAAAGGCCGCCGATCGCGCCAATGGCGGTGCCGTGGACAACACCGGTGCCGCTGACACCGGTGTCTCCGACACCGGCGACGACGTTTCGGGGACCAGCGGCGATACGCACCACGGCGACGCCACAACGCAGTAGCCGCAGCGCTTTTCACGGTTGTCCACAGGGCCCGATTTATCCACAATCGGGGCGGATCCGGACCGTCGTCAAGCTCCTGAAGTGGCCTCGCGGGCTTAGCGTGCGGGCGTGGATTCGTTGCGTTCGCGTTTGGGTGACCTGCTGGAGCCGGTGCCCGCCGAGGAGGCGATGCCCGTCGACTATTCGCGGCGGCGCATCGCCGTGGGCCGCCGCACGGTGGTGGCCGTGGCGATGGCCGGTGCCGTCGTGTTGGTCGCGCTGGTGGCGGGGTGGGCGCTGTCGCGCGGGCCGGTGGTGGACATGCCGGTGGTGGATACGTCGCTTGTCGACGCCGGGCAGCCGCGCCCAGCCGGGTCCGCCGCGACGGATCCCGTGGCGGGGGCGGCGGCGCCGGGTGGGGTGCCGGGAAATGCAGTGCCGCCGGTGTCACCTGCGGAGCCTCCGCCGGCGGAGATCATCGTGTCGGTGGTGGGGATGGTGCATCACCCGGGAGTGGTCACCGTCCCCGGCGTCGCCCGTGTGGCCGACGCCATCCACGCCGCCGGCGGGATGCTCCCCGAGGCCAGTCCGGCCAGCGTCAACCTGGCGGCGCCGTTGGTCGACGGGCAGCAGATCTTGGTCGGGCCGAATCCGCTGCCGGAGTTGTCGACCGGCGGAACGGCTGCTGGGGCGGGAGCTGGTGGCGCAGGCGGTGGCGCGGTTGGTGGAGAAGGGGGAGCTGGCGGTGCCGGGGGAGCAGGCGCAGAGGGTGGTGGTGGTGGTGGTGGTGGCGGCGGCGGCGCGGGGCTGGTGAACATCAACACGGCGTCGGCGTCGGAGCTGGAGGCAGTCACCGGGATCGGGCCGGCGACGGCGAAGAAGATCGTCGCCCACCGCGAGGCCAACGGCCCCTTCGCCAGCGTCGACCAACTTGAAGAGGTCCCCGGCATCGGCCCCGCCAAACTCGAGGGCATGCGCGCCGAGGTGACGGTGTGATGGATGAGCGTGGCGGTGTGACCCGGCCCCGCACATATTCCTTGGCCGATCCCGCCCCGCAGCCACCGGACGCCGGCCCCGCGATCCCGCCGCTCGGCCTGGACATGCGGCTGGTGCCGGCCGCCATCGTCGTGTGGGCGGCGACGGCGATCACGCTTGCCACCTCGTCGACGACGCCGCTGGGCTGGGTGCTGCTTGTGGTGGCGGTCTTCACGGCGGCGGTGGCGTGGCGCCGGCACGCGCCGACGGTGGCGCTGCCGGCGGTGGCGGTGATCGTCGCGGTGGCGGGCACGCTCATCCGCCGCGCCCGCGCCGCCGCCCACCCCATCGCCGAGCACATCGATGGCGTCCACAAGACGCGCCTGACGCTGACCACGACGCCGAAGACCACCGACCACGGCGCGACTGCCGAGGCCTCCATTACCGGTCTGCCCGGGCGCGTCCGCGTTTTCGGCGATGAGCGCCTGCTCGACCATGACCGGGGCACGGTGCTCGATGCTTACGCGGGAATCTCCGCCTCGGACCGGCCGTCGCTGTCCGGGGTGGTGGCGTCGGTGCGGGGGACGGTGGACGTCGTCAAGCTTCCCGATGACCACATCACCCGCGTCCGCGATGGCCTCCGCGATGCCGCCGCGCGGCTGTCGACCGGCCCTGACCGGCTGATTCCCGCGATGACGCTGGGCGACGAGCGTGGGTTCGCCGCGGCCGACCAGGACATGATGGTCGACTCGGGGCTCGCCCATCTGACGGCGGTGTCCGGCGCGAACGTCTCGCTGATCGTGGGCGCGGCGGTGTGGGCCTTCGCGTGGGCGCCGCCGCGGTGGCGGGTGGTGGTCGCGGCGGTGACGCTGGCGGCGTTCGTGGCGGTGGTGGGCACCGAGCCGTCGGTGCTGCGGGCGGTGATGACGGGCGTCGTCGGCCTGCTCGCCGTGCTGCTCGGGCGGCGGGGGCAGGCGTTGCCGGCGCTGATGGCGGGGACGATCGTGCTCATCGTGGCGTTTCCGGACCTCGCGGTGTCGATTGGGTTCGCGCTGTCGATCGCGGCGACGGCGGGGCTGGTGCTCGCCGCGGCGCCCATGACGCATCGGCTGCTGCGCATTCCCGGGGTGGCGCGGGTGCCGGCGCCGCTGGTTCGGGCTGCCGCAGTGGCGTTGGTGGCGCACATCGCGACGGTGCCCGTCCTCGCGCTGACGTTGGGCGAGGTCAGCCACATCTCCGTCCTGGCCAACCTCGCCGCGGCGCCCGCGGTGGCGCCGGTAACCATCCTCGGTTCGCTCGCCGCCGTCGCCGCGCTGCTGGGGCTCGGGCCGGTGGTGACGGTGCTCGTCTACGCCGCAGCGCCCTTCGCCTGGTGGGTGTGGGCGGTGGGGCACGCGGCGGCGGGGATGCCGGGTGCGGCCGGCGAGATGGGGGCGATCGGCTTGGCGGTGTTTGTCGCGTTGGCCGTCGCCGCGATCGCGTGGCCCGCCGTCGCCGCTGCCGTGACGGTGGTGGCGGTGGCCGCGGCGGGCGTGGTCATCGCACTGGGCTGGCACATTCCCGCCGCGCCGCCGGGCTGGATCCTCGGCGCCTGCGTCGACGGCGGGCGGGTGCGGGTGGTCACCGCCGCCTCGCTTGACGACGCTCACGCCCCCTCCCTCCCGCGCCCCTGCCGCCTGGCACTGGAGAGGGGAGTGGCCGGGCACGTCGACGCCTCGGAGACGGAGGTGTACTCCACGCTCGATGACGTGGTGGAGTCGGTGGGCGGGGCACCACGGTGGATCGTCGTGGAAAAGTGCGGGGATCGGGCGCGGGGCCGCATCCGCACCGCCGAAGGCATTCCCGTCGTCTGCCCGGTCCGCGACGGCACGCATGCGCTGTACCCGGATGGTGCGGTGTGGCGGAGCCAACCCGGGGAAGGCCGATCCGGGAATCACAAATCCGGGGACGGTCCGCCGTGATGGGTCGGCCTGGAAATGACCAATCCGGGGAGTCTGGCACGATGGGGGAGTGACTCAGACGATGCCCGCACCGGTGAACGTGATCGTCGGCAAGGAAGGGCTGCTCATCGACCGCGCCCGGTTGGCCATCATCGCCGCCGTGCGCCGCTCCGCCGCCACCGCCGGCGATCCCGAGGGGCGCTCGGTGCCCATCACGGACCTGCGCGGCGGCGACTTGACCACCACCGAACTGGTCGATCTGCTCAGCCCGTCGCTGTTCGGCGAGGACCGCATCATCGTGCTCACCGACTGCGACGCCGCGGGCAAGGAACCGGCCGACCTCATCGTGCAGGCCGCGGGCGACCCGGCCCCGGGCATCACGCTGATCCTGCAGCACTCGGGCGAGGGGCGGCAGAAGAAGATGGTCGCCGACCTGCGCAAGACTGGCGCCCAACTCTTCGAGGCCCACCCCATCAAGCGCAACGACCTCCCCGGCTTCGTGCGGGGCGAGTTTCAGGCGCACCGGCTGCGGGTGTCGCCGGACGTCATCGACGCGCTGCTCGACTCGGTGGGATCGGATCTCCGGGAGCTGGCCACCGCCGTCTCCCAGCTGGTGTCGGATACCGGCGGCAACGTCACCGTGGATTCCGTGCGCACTTACTACGGGCGCACGGCGGAGGTGTCCGGCTTCGAGGTCGCCGAGCTCGCTTTGACCGGCCGCGGTGCGGATGCGCTGGCATTGGCGCGACGGGCGATGCAGTTGGGCGTCCCACATGTGCTGTTGGCGTCGGCGCTGTCGGGCATGGTCGGCGATGTCGCCAGGCTGCACGCGGCGCGCGGGGTGAGCAATCGCGATGCCGGCCGGTACGGGATGCCGCCGTGGAAGCTGGAGAAGACCCACCGCCTGGCGTCACGGTGGTCGACACCGGCAATCGCTCAGGCCGCGCAGATCATCGCCGAACTCGACGCCGGCGTGAAGGGATGGGCGGCCGACCCGGAGTACGCCGTGGAGAAGGCGGTCGTCGACATCGCCGCCCTGGCCCAGTCCTCGCACCGCCGGTAGCGCCGCACATCAGGCGTCGGCAAGCTCCGAGGAGCCGTCGCAATCGGAGACCCCCGCTTCCCCACGCATGCACAAGCGCCCCCGCCGAAAACTCGGCGGGGGCGCTTGAAGGCTGCGGGCGCGATGGTTGCCCATCGGGCGTCGTCAAGCGAGGTTTTAGCCCTCGATCTTGTTGACGGACTTCGCCAGCGCGGACTTCTTGTTCGCCGCGTTGTTGCGGTGGAAGACGCCCTTGGACACGGCCTTGTCGAGCTTGCGCGACGCGACGCGCAGCTGCGCCTCGGCACCGGACTTGTCGCCGGCCTCGACGAGCGCGCGGAGCTTGCGCACCTCGGTGCGGACCTCCGAGCGAACGGCCTGGTTGCGGACGCGCGCCTTCTCGTTGGTCTTGATGCGCTTGATCTGGGACTTGATGTTAGCCATGTGAATACCTCTTGTATCCGTAGTCGGTGATGGTCCGCGGCTCCCGGGAGTGGCCCGGCCCCGGCGCGTCCGCGGCGAACCCAAGGTCCTGATCGCCTGCGGCCACGCGAGACTCGCGTAAACAACTTGAGCGACTCTACCAGGTGGGGGCCGGTGCGGCGAAATTCAAGATCAGAGTTTTCGCGGCCGTGACGGTGGCCACGAAAACTCTGAAGTTGAAGAAAAGGGGGCCCGGAAATTCAATCTCGGAGTTCTCGCCGACTCTGGAGGGCAGACGAAAACTCCGATCTTGAATCGGTGGGTCCGAACCCATCAACGTCCGGCGGGTGCGGGCCCGTGACCTGGGGGAATGTGGGCATGTACTGCAGGGCCCTGTGAGCGTTCGGGTGGGGCAGAGGGGCGCGGACTCGTCGCCAACGGCTCTGCGGGGCTTGTGGCGCACACGGTGCTTTACGACGCCCACGCGGCATCGAGGGGCGGCCGACACTAGCTCCAGTGGTAATCGGAGCGGAGGCGGGCGGCGATGCGATCGAAGCGGCGCCGGGGCATGACGGCGCCGGAGCGGCGGATGCCGGCCTCGGGGACTTCGAGGATCTTGTCCAGGCGCACCCACGACGGCCGGCCCTCCGGATCCCACGCGCCGGAGCCGATGAACAGCCAATGCGGGGAATCGGCGTGGCGCTGGTGCGTGGAGATCAGCGCGCCCAGCAGCGTCTGCTTGTGGCGGCCGACGACGACGACGGCGCGTTCGCGGGGCTTTTCGGCGTCGCCCTCGAGAAGCACCGGCGCCCACACGACCTCGCCGGGGTCGGTCTGGCCGTCCATGTCCGGCGCGTAGACGATCGACCGCGCGACCTCGGCGGTGGGCCGTGCCACGGTGGCGGGCTCGCGGCGGGCGAGGCCGTCGTCGTCGGCGTCGGGCATCAAACCGAGCTGCTCGTTGAGCATCCCCAAGCCGCGGTCGAGGGTGTCGCCGCCGCGGAACCACTCCGTCGACGCGATGATCGCCTTCCACGTCCGCGCGCGCCCCCTGCGCCACGTGCGCCGCAGTCCCCGCCCGAGCGCGCCGCGCCGCTTCGACTCGGTGGGCCCCTGGTCGGCGGCGGTGGACGTCGTCAAGCCCGAACCGACCGCGGTGGCGTTGGCTGCGAAGTCGGGTTCGGGGGGCGTCATGACGTACGAGTTTAGCCGAGCCACCCGCGACGGTGCCCGTGCGCGAAACCGGGCCGGGTAGTGTGGGCGGAGAATACCGATGTCCCCCAGTAGTACGGAGCATGGCCAACGTGACCAGGAATTTCGCGGCGCAGACGTTCACGGATCCGAAGCAGATCCGCAATTTCTGCATCATCGCCCACATCGATCACGGGAAGTCGACCCTGGCGGACCGGATCCTGCAGATGTCCGGGGTGGTCGAGGCGCGCGACATGCGCGACCAGTACCTGGACAACATGGACATCGAGCGCGAGCGCGGCATCACCATCAAGGCGCAGAACGTGCGGCTGCCGTGGGTGCCCAAGTCGGGGGCGCATGAGGGCGAGGAGATCGTGCTGCATCTCATTGATACGCCCGGTCACGTGGACTTCACGTACGAGGTTTCGCGCGCGCTCGAGGCGTGTGAGGGCGCGATTCTGCTCGTCGACGCCGCGCAGGGCATCGAGGCGCAGACGCTGGCGAACCTCTATTTGGCCATGGAAAACGACCTGGAGATCATCCCGGTCCTGAACAAGATCGACCTGCCGGCCGCGGACCCGGAGAAGTACTCGGAGGAAATTGCGCACATCATCG
Source organism: Corynebacterium sp. NPDC060344 (assembly GCF_042725215.1). Lineage (NCBI taxonomy): Bacteria > Bacillati > Actinomycetota > Actinomycetes > Mycobacteriales > Corynebacteriaceae > Corynebacterium > Corynebacterium sp. NPDC060344. The sequence goes on from NZ_JBHXCS010000003.1 coordinate 310,227, forward strand.
GCTGCGAGCCGGAGGACGTGCTGCGGGTGTCGGGCAAGACGGGCGAGGGCGTCGAGGCGCTGATGGACCGCGTGTGCGAGCTCGTGCCCGCGCCGGAGGGGGATGCGGATGCGCCGGCGCGCGCGATGATCTTCGACTCGGTCTACGACACGTACCGGGGCGTGGTCACCTACATCCGCGTCGTCGATGGCCGCCTGGAGCCGCGCGACGTGATCCAGATGATGTCCAACGGCACCAAGCATGAGTTGCTGGAGATCGGCGTCGTGTCGCCGCAGCCGCAGAAGTCGCGGGGGCTGGGCGTTGGCGAGGTCGGGTACCTGATCACGGGTGTGAAGGACGTGCGGCAGTCGAAGGTCGGCGATACCGTCACGTTGTTCAAGAAGCCCGCGGAGCAGGCCCTGGAGGGCTATGCCGAGCCGACGCCGATGGTGTATTCCGGGCTGTTCCCCATTTCGCAGGCGGACTATCCGGATTTGCGTGATGCGCTGGAAAAACTGCAGCTTAACGACGCCGCTTTGACGTTCGAGCCCGAGACGTCCGTTGCATTGGGCTTTGGCTTCCGCGGCGGTTTCCTGGGTCTGCTGCACATGGAGATCACGCGTACGCGTCTGGAGCGCGAGTTCGACCTGGACCTGATTTCCACGGCGCCGAACGTGGTGTACCGCGTGGTCGTGGAGGACGGTTCCGAGGTCGTGGTGCACAACCCGTCCGACTGGCCGGAGGGGAAGCTCAAGGAGGTGTGGGAGCCGATCGTGAAGTGCACGATCATCGTGCCGAGCGAGTTCGTCGGCTCGACGATGGAGCTCTGCCAGCAGAAGCGCGGCGAGATGGGCGGGATGGATTACCTGTCCGAGGATCGCGTGGAGCTGCGGTACACGATGCCGATGGGCGAGATCATCTTCGACTTCTTCGACATGTTGAAGTCGCGCACCAAGGGTTATGCGTCGCTGAATTATGAGGAAGCCGGCGAGCAGCAGGCGGACCTGGTGAAGGTGGACATTCTGCTGCAGGGCGAGGCCGTCGACGCGTTCAGCGCGATCGTGCACCGCGACAATGCGCAGTGGTACGGCAACAAGATGACCAAGAAGCTGCGCGAGCTGATTCCCCGCCAGCAGTTCGAGGTGCCGGTGCAGGCGGCGATCGGAGCGAAGATCATCGCCCGCGAGAACATCCGCGCCCTGCGCAAGGACGTTCTGGCCAAGTGTTACGGCGGCGACATCTCGCGTAAGCGCAAGCTGCTGGAGAAGCAGAAGGCCGGCAAGAAGCGGATGAAGAACATCGGCTCGGTTAGCGTCCCGCAGGAGGCGTTCGTGGCAGCACTGTCGACGGATGGGGAGTAGGGGGTTTCAATCGACGCGAGGGCATGCGCCAATCTCCGCAAACGTGGGAGATCAATCGAAGAAGACTAAATATAAGATCAATCAGAAGATGGCATGCCAAACGAGCTGAATCGCAAGTCAATTGACGCGATAAGTGACGTATCGTGGCTGCAATGGAGGAATTGCGATGATCGAGCTAGTCTTCTTATATGAAAACATCTCTAAAAATTCTAAGTACGATCAAGTAAACACGGCAGCGATCGAAGATGGTGCCGTGGCCATAAAAAGCTTTATTGAACGAGCTATGATCTCAGGTCGCGGCGTACAATTGACTACCCGCTTTGAACGCGTCGAAGACGTGATCAGCGCTAGCCGACGGCACAATTCTCGAGAGACGATGAGATTTTATATATGGCTAGTGCCTTGGCCAGCTAACGCCTTACGGCACGAGTCGGACGTGCCGGACTCTGTCCTGAACCATCAGTCCCATTTCTTCCGTTACGGCCAGTTGAAAGGCATGGAAATGGAACGGGGAAACGTACTTGTTGTAAAGTTGATGGTCGATGCTGCCGTTGAGTATCGGCTTGAAGATATACTTCTACATCCGATCTATCGTGTGGAGGCTGGCGGCTGGCACCTGGCTGCGGCTTGGGCTGCCGCGAGATTCTTCATTAATAAGAGCCTCAATTTGTGTATGCGAGAGCTCATGGCGATTCTTCGTGCCGACAGTACGACACTCCTCCGGAATCGAGCAACAGGTATAGAAACCGTAGTTCCGTGGCGAAAAGCCTACGGAACGATCGCGTACAACCGGATTTCGATCGTGGATGTCATCAAGCCGGGGCCGACGGTATCGGGCGCGGACACCTCATATTGTGTCATATTGCAAGAATATGTAAGAAAGACGCGGAAAGTGGTATCAATGGGAGTTTACCTCGAATACTTCCGCGGAACGAGCATTTTTAATCTCTTTGACGACCTTAACGGCGCTCATCCTCTCTATAGGGGACAAATAAGTGGAATCCGCATGACACCAATTGACGATGCGCAGGGGCGAGCTCCCTCGGTTTTCGACCTTCTCCACCTCGATGCCCTGCTCGTGCTACCCGCGACGAGCCAAGAACTCGAGAACTTTCTCGTTAACCCGCATCCGAAAGCAGTCATGAAGAGACTAGAGAACCTTGGAGCTCTGGGGCTTAAAGACTATGTAAAATTTATGGCAGGACATGGCCTTTCAGATATAGACCCCTATGTCCGCTTGGATGAAAAGACGTCATCATGATTTTTCTGAGTCATTCGCACCGCAATCGGGATACGCTAAAGATGGTCGTTGGGCAAATAAACAAAGTGTTTCCGAGGTTTGATTACAATTCAGGGATTACCGCCACTGGTATCGATGAGATTAACCCTGTTCCGAGAGATCCGATACTCGTTGACTCCTACCTAGAATCACGTTTGGCGACCTGCAAACAGGCTGTGGCAATTGTTACGAGCGAATTCATGGCGAGCCCGTATTGCGTTTTTGAATTGGGATGTTTATCTAGCCGCGTGAGTGAGCAGGCGGTACAGGGTAAAAGCTACCCGATCTCCATTCTAATCCTCATTAGTGAAGAATTTCCACTGGAATCGTTTTCTGAATTCAATGACGAGGGCTCTGTAATCGTTTCGATCTCTGACTTTGAGTCGTGGGATGAGATGAAGCTGCGATCCGTTCTTTTCGAACTATTTCCCTTGATGGGATAATCAACTCGGGCGACTTAAGACCACTTGGATTCTAGCCGTGGCGTCGCGAGTATTGATCTTTCTTGGGGGCGTACGTTAATCAACTACTCCCGCTTGAAAAATGTTTCCCGAAATGGCGCATTCGGACAGGCGGCGAAATTGGCCAACGCGTCCGAGCCGCTGGGCATCTTGTAGGTAAATGTTAAGTTGTGGCCTATGGAACAACTTAGTTGACAACACGGCTTCGCTAGAAAATGCAACGTCATGCGAAGCTGCATCCTCCATTGCCCGTGAAGTTGTGAACGAGTTCCGCACAAGTCGAGCCGCCCAGTGCGCTTTGGGGTCGATGGTGAATGTAGTGGTGCAACCACTCCGGATACTCCCGCGCACGGGAGGCTTCACGATCGCAAGTATCGGCATAGGTTCGTTCACCGGCTAAGTTCCGGTTGAACAGCTCGACTATGTCATTGGTCTGGGCCCGTTAAGGACGCGAAAGCATATGCTCGACCGGCTGGGCAGACAGCACGCTATTGAACAACCTCGGCCTGTATTCGGAGCCGTTAATGGTCAGCCCCGGCTAATGGCGACGCCGTAGCCGGCGAAGAAGGGTTGCGTCCTCTAGCGTGGTGTACCGACCACCTCGGTGACCGCCCCACCCACAACAAGGGCGACCACCGTAGGTACCTTTCGAATCAACTCCTACATCTCCTCGAAAGGCACACCACGATGGCCGCTGCGCCCAATCATATCGACCCCACCACCTACCTCGACGACTTGCTGTCCCAAGCCTCGCCGGACCTGATGCGGCAGATGCTCCAGGACTTCATCAACCAGATCCTGTCGTCCCAAGCCGACACCGTCTGCGGCGCCGACTACGGCCTGATCAGCGATGAACGCACCAACCGCCGCAACGGCTACCGCCACCGCGATCTCGACACCAGAGTCGGCACCATCGACGTCGCGGTACCCAAGCTGCGCCACGGCTCCTTCTTCCCCGACTGGCTGCTCGAACGCCGCAGCCGAGCCGAACAAGCCCTCACCACCGTCATCGCCACCTGCTACCTCAAAGGCGTATCCACCCGACGAATGAACGACCTGGTCGCCACCCTGGGCATCGCCAATCTGTCGAAATCCCAGGTCTCGGAAATGGCCAAAAGCCTCGACGCCATGGTCGAAGACTTCCGCACCCGCCCACTCGATGGCGGGCCTTACCTCTACGTCTCGTGCGATGCGCTGACCATGAAGGT